>JACSRH010000274.1 GCA_014879855.1 Caldilineaceae bacterium
TCTCTAATCTCTAATCTCTTAATCTCTTAATCTCCCAATCTCTACATCTCGATCAACACCTTCATCGCCCGCTGCGTGCGCATCAGCTCGACCCCTTGGCTTAGCTCCGCCAGTGGCAGCCGGTGCGTGACCAGCACCGACGGCTGGATGCGCCGGCCTTCCAGCAACTGGATCGTCTGCGCAAAGGGGTGCAGCCCGACGAACGCGCCGTGCAGCGTCAGGTCGTAGCGCGTGATCGTGTATTGGTTGACCGGCGGGTGGTCGTGCGGGCGCAGCCCAAAGAGGATGATCTGCCCGCCGCGCCGCGCCAGCCGCACCGCCTGCTCAATCTGATTGCCCACCGCATCGACCACGATGTCCGCGCCGAGGCCGGTCAGCCGTTTGACTTCGGCGGGCGCGTCGGTCTGCGTGACGTTGAGCGCGGCGTCCATGCCCAGTTCCTGCGCAAAGTCCAGGCGATAGGGCGCCACGTCGAGCAGGATGATCTGGCCCGCGCCCAGCGTGCGGTAGAGCAGCGCAAAGAGCAACCCCATCGGCCCCGCGCCGATGATCGCCACGTTGTCGCCCGGCTGGAAGGGCGCGCGCTTGATCGCGCCGAGCGCGCACGAGAGCGGCTCAAAGAGCGCAGCGTCGTCGCGCGGCACGGCCGGGTCGATCTTCCACAGCGCACGCGCCGGCGCGCGCAGCGTGGGCGCAAATGCGCCGTCGATCGTTGTGCCGATGGTCTGGTAATGGGTGCACTGATTGTCGAGGCCGCGGCGGCAGTAGGCGCACTGGCCGCACGTCAGCCGGTTGGCGATGACCACGCGGTCGCCCGGTTGCAAGCTCTTCACGTCCAGCCCGACAGCCTCGACAATGCCCACACCCTCGTGGCCGATGACGATGCCGGGCGTCGCCTTGTGCGCGGGGGGCGTCGCCAGGATGTTGAGGTCGGTGCCGCAGATGCCGCACGCTTCGACGCGCACGATCACGTCGTCGTCCGTCTGGAGTTCGGGCGGCTGGCGCTCAACGTATTCAAGCACACCGTCGCCGCGAAAGATCGGAACTGTTTCACGCATGGATTTCTGCCTCACACAAGGTTCAAAAAAATGAGATTTAACGCAAAGGCGCAAAGGTGCAAAGCGTCGAAAACATTTCTCTTTCCCAGGCGCAAGTCATTTCTTTGCGCCTCAGCGTCTTTGCGTTAAAAGACTTGCGTTGCCGCCGCCAGCACCGCCGCCGCGGTGTCGCCATCCGTGCAAAACACGTCGATCACGCCCGTGTGCAGCGCGCCGAGGATCGCCTGTGTCTTAGACGCGCCGATGGCGATCGACATCACAGCTGGCATTGCGCGCAGGTCGTCCAGCCGCAGCCCAATGACGCGGCTGTTGAATTCGCCGTCGTACGCTTGACCGTCCGCACTGAAGATCTGTCCAGCCATATCGCCGACGCCGCCCGCTGCCCGGATGTCCGCCAACTCCTGCGCCGCAAGATAGCCAGCCCGCGCAAACTCCGACGTAGCCGGGTCAAGATTGCCAACGCCCACCAGCGCCATACTTGCCGTTCGCGCCAGTTGCAGGGCGCGTTGGATGTCGCGCTGGCTGCGCAGCACCGCGGCCGCCGCGACGCTGTCCGCCATCATCGGCGCCGCGAGATAGTGCGCGACGCCGCCCAGCTTGGCCGCCAGCTCGCGCGTCAGCGATGCACTGTCCAACTCCGGCGTCGCCTGGCTGATGCTGCCCACCGCCTGCACCACGTTAACATGGCCCTGAAAGCCAGGACGCACCGCATGGATCACTTCATAGGTGGAGCGGCCGAGGCAGACGGTCAATGTCATGCCGTCGCGCAGGTTCTGCTCCAGAAAGCGTGCGCCCAGCTGCGCCACTCGCGCCAGGGTGTGGGTGTGACCACTGCTGTCCGGCCTGAGCACCAGCGCCTCGCGCAGGCCAAAGCGCTGGCAGAGCCGCGTCTCCAGTTCCGACGCGCGCTGCACTGGCCAGTTGATCGTAAACTGGATGACCTGCTCGCTGCGCGCCTGCTTCAGCAGCCGATAGACCTTGACGCGCGAGAGCCCCAACTCTGCCGCGATCGCATCTTGGGTCAGTTCATCTTCGTAATAGAGGGCCGCAACCTGCGCCAGCAGATCATGGGTAGCGTCGTCGAGCATTGTGACAACAGTCCCAATGTGCAAATGTACGCAATTCGTGTAATTGCACACATGTTACCAAGAAGAAGATGCGCTGTCAACCGCTGGTCGAAGACTCGCAGACTCAGAATGCAGTTGTAATGTATAACGCAATAGAGGGCGATCGGCAGGAGGAGATAGCTGTTGAATGAATTCTACTTCAGAAGTAGCGTAAATTGGTTTACACTATAGGAAGTGCTTACTCCCTTCTAGTAAGTATCTATCGAATAAAATCGATGAATAGGTGAGCGGCCCTTGCCGGCTGCGAGTGGGATCTCTCATGCTTCTCGAACTTCTCCAAAATGTTGCTCTCTTGGTGGCATTATCAGTTGGTCTGCAACTGCTGGCGCAACGGATCCATCGTCCTGGACGGCTCTACCCGGTTGTGGCCGGCATCTTGTTTGGCGGTGTGGGCATCATCTCTATGCTCTCGCCGCTGCACTTTGCGCCAGGAGTATTTTTTGATGGCCGATCGATTGTACTGAGCCTGGCAGGTTTTTATGGTGGACCGCTGACCGCGTTGGTCGCGGCGCTGATGTGCGTTGCCTATCGAAGCTATGTCGGCGGGATAGGGGCTGTGGTTGGGGTGCTAGTCATTCTTCTATCTTCTTTGTTTGGAGTCATCTACTATTATCTGCGCCGTCGCAATCGGCGTTGGGAACATCCTTTGCTGTTGTGGACGTTTGCTCTCCTCGTGCACGTGACCATGCTGATGCTGCAACTTCTCCTTCCCAACAATATGGGCTGGGAGGTTATCAGGCACATCGGGCCAACTGTCATTCTGCTTTATCCATTAGGCTTCCTGGTGATTGCGCTGGTTCTGCTCGAAAACGAACGCCGCCGCGGGTTGGAAGAGATGCTGAGCGCGCAAAACCGCATTTTGCAGATGATTGCCGCGGGTGCGCCCCTCGCCACCACGCTAAAATCATTAACACGCGAGATCGAGATGCAGGCGCCTGGCATGATGGCTTCAATTTTACTGCTGGATGAGGAGGGAGTGCATCTGCAGCATGTCGCTGCCCCCAGTTTGCCAACGGCTTATCTGCGGGCGATTGATGGACAGCCGATCGGGGAGGCGGCTGGCTCCTGTGGCACGGCCGTCTGGCGTAAGGCGCAGGTGATCGTAGAGGACATTGCCAAGGATCCCCTTTGGGCAAAGTATCGCGAGGTGGCGTTGCGCCACAGGCTGCGCGCGTGTTGGGCAACGCCGGTTCAGGATAATGCCGGCAATGTGCTGGGCTCTTTTGCCCTCTACTATCACAGCGTGGCAAAGCCGACTGCTGCTCAACTGCGTCTGATCGATATGTCCACCCATACCGCCGCGATCGCCATCACGCATTGCCGCCAGGAAGAAGAACTGCGCGCTGAGCGCGATTTTGCGCGCCAGATAATGGATGCGATGAGCCAGGGACTTTGCGTCACCGACGCGGAGCGGCGCTTCAGCTATGTCAACCATGCATTTGCCGCCATGGTCGGCGCCCCGTTGGAGGAAATTCTCGGACATACACCGCTGGACTTCATTGTGGAAGCCGATGCCGTCGTGGCTGACCGCTCTTCTGTCGCCATTCTGGAAGGTAAGCAGGCATTTTTTGAGACGCGCCTGACTAACCACCGCGGTCGCGAAGTTCCTGTGCTGGTTTCGGCGGTGCAGCGCCTACACAAGGGCAAACACTCCGGGGGAATTGCTGTTGTCACGGATCTTACCGAACTCAAGCGGGTTGAAGAAGCGCTGCGCGAAAGCGAAGCCAGGTATCGCCTTCTGGTCGACACCTCTCCTTATGCGATCGGGATTTACCAGGATGGCAGGTTAATTTTTGCCAATCAAAGTGCTGGGCGTCTGCTCGGCGCAAGTGAGCCAGACGCCTTGATTGGCAAATCAGTATTTGACATGGTTGCTCCCGAAGAACAGGCCGCCGCCGAGGAACGTCTCCGCGCCATGATGGCGGGCGAATCAGCCGGTTACACCACAGAAACCATTTATCGGCGGCTGGATGGCAGCGCTGTGCCGGTCGAGGTCACTGCCGTGCCTTTTGTTTTTCAGGGTCAGGCGGCTGCGCAGATCATTGCCGCGGACATTACCGAACGCAAGCGCCGGCAGCGTGAACTGGAAGCCCAGGCACAGCTGACGCAAGCGATCAGCGAGACCGCGGATTTACAGGTTGTGCTGGAACGCATCCTGGATGCCGCCATACATGCAGTGAATGCGGCGCAAAAAGGGAGCATCCTGCTGCTCGACAGCAGCGGGCAGTTAAGAGTGCAGGCGTGGCTCGGATATCACGACCCGCGCATGCATAGCATTGTATTTCCGCTGGAACAGAGTTATGGGGGGCGTAGCCTGCGCATGAGGAAAGCGCTATTTGTCCCCGACGTTTCGGTCGAAGCACCCATTCCACAATTGAGTGGGAGCAATGAATTCGCTACAGTCAAAAGCGCCATTGTGGCGCCGCTGATCGTGCAGGGCGAGGCGATCGGCGTGATTGCATTGGATAGCGTTGAGCGAATCGCTGCCTTTGTAGAGGAAGATCTGCGCGCGCTCTCCACTATCGCGGTGACGGCTGGGTTAGTGCTCGAACGCGCACGCCTGTTTGAGGAAATGAAGAAAAATGCGCGCCAGATGGAACAGGTGATGCAGACGACGCCGCAGGGGCTGTTGCTGCTGGATGCCACAGGCAAGGTTCTGATGGCGAACCGCACAGGTATTCGCGATCTGGCCGTCTTAGCGAATGCACGTGTGGGCGACACGATCACGCAGTTTGGCGATCTCGAAGTGAGCGAATTGCTGCTCGTCCCGCCGGTTGGCCCGTGGCATGATGTGCATGCGGATGGCCGCATCTTCGAAATTATCGCGCGCCCTATCTCCAATCACGGCGACTTTGCACAGTGGGTTGTGCTGATCGACGATGTTACGCGTTCGCGCCAGGCGGAAATGGAAGCACGACAGCAGGAGCGCCTGGCGACGGTCGGTCAACTCGCAGCAGGCATTGCCCACGACTTTAACAATATCCTCACTGTGATTCTGCTCCACGCACAAATGGCGGGCATGTCCGCCGAGGTGCTGGAGGTCGATCGGCGCCGCATGGCGGTGATTGTAGAGCAGACCCAGTACGCCACTGATTTGGTGCGCCAGATCCTGGACTTCAGCCGCCAGTCTTTGCTGCAGCGTCGAGACATAGATTTGCGCGCGCTGGTGAATGAGCAGGTTTCTCTGCTACAACGGACATTTCCCGAGACGATCAGAGTTGCACTGGTGCACGGGGAGGATCGCTGTCTGGTTCACGCCGACCCGACGCGCCTGCGCCAAGTGGTCATCAACCTGGCAATCAACGCACGTGACGCCATGCCACACGGAGGTGTGCTCCTGTTTGAGTTGAGCAAGCTCTCCATTGCAGCGGATGCAGCCGCGCCCGCGCCTGGGGTAACGGCGGGCGAATGGATTCGGTTGACCGTCACCGACACCGGCACAGGGATCGCACCGGATGTACTTCCTCATATCTTCGACCCGTTCTTTACAACCAAAGAACCTGGCAAAGGAACA
The DNA here is from genome assembly GCA_014879855.1 of Caldilineaceae bacterium. GTDB lineage: Bacteria > Chloroflexota > Anaerolineae > Caldilineales > Caldilineaceae > Caldilinea. Next base: position 5,700 of record JACSRH010000274.1, read on the forward strand.
GGACTTGGCCTGGCGCAGGTGCACGGCATCATTGCTCAGCACGAAGGCCATCTGAGCGTCGCTACACTGCCGGACAGTGGCACGACGTTCACGATCTATTTTAGCGCCGTCGAGACCAGGCAACCCGCGCCGCAAACAATGGCGGCTGGCGTGCTGCCGCGCGGCAGAGGCGAGCGCATTTTGCTGGTGGAGGACAATCCAACGCTGCGTTACGCCATGATCGAGATGCTTAAATCGCTAGACTATGCAGTCCTCGACGCCCCCAATGGGCAGGTTGCGCTCGATCTGTTGGCAAGTCCGCACAGCAATGTCGCGTTGGTGCTCAGCGATGTCGTCATGCCTGACATGGGTGGCATGGCCCTGGTCAATGCCATGCGCGCTCACCATGCCAACTTGCCTGTCATTTTGATGAGCGGTCATCCCCTCAACGAAGATCAAGAGGAGCTGCGCGAGCTTGGCGTTACGGCCTGGCTGCTGAAGCCGTGTTCCATGACCGAACTGGCTCACATGCTGGCCAGCACCCTGCGCAGCTGTCGCTGACAATGCAGCGCGTCATTTTGTCTTCTTCGCGTCCTCGTGGTTATTCACCCTTGGAAACTGTTTGAACAGGCGTCCCTTTGACGCGGACGCGCAAAGAGGCAGAGAAACGCAGAAAAAAATGCAAAAAACCGCGTGAGACCTACGCATTCTTCTTTGCGCGCCTCTGCGTCGAGATTTACCCTTTTCAAATAGTGTCAGAAAGGTTGAGCGTTGGATGGTGCAGATTGCTCAGCGGTCGGTGTGCATCAAAACAGCGTTTCGCCGCTTCGCTTCGCTTTCCGGCCGGCTGAACAACTTTGTGCGCAGCGTTTCCCAAAGCGAGCGTTCCGGCTCCTGGTGCGAATAGCAACGATAGAGGCGCCGATCACATTGGTGCAGCCGCACCATTTCCGCCTCAAAAATGCGTTCGCCTTCATACGGTGACATCATAGAGAGCCTCCTGGGTAACTGTTTGGGCAAGGGGCGAGTTGCGAAGGGCGCTAAGGCCACCTCATTGTTAGTGAACCTTCCTGGAAGCTCGCAGCTTCCAGGAAGGCGAGTGATCTGTGGGGGGCGCTATTCACGCGTTCCTGTCGATTTGTAAATCTCTGACTCACGTGAGGAGAAGCGGAAGCGATTCCACGTCACCTGGCCCTTGCTGTTCGGCTCGAACATGGGGCCTTTGACATAGGGCTTGACCAACGCGTTGAAGATGCCGTGATAGATGGGCACCAGCGCCACGTCCTCGATCAAGATGCGTTCGGCCTGCTGATAGAGCTCGTTGCGCTTGGCTTCATCGTTGAGGACCTGGCCCGCCTCGCACAGGAGGCTGTTGTACTCGGCGTTGTACCATGTGTGGCGCCCGGGCATCAGGGACAGGTCGGCGTCTGGCGCCTCACACCCACCCCACACGCTGAGCATGTTGCTGCCATCCACGAAGTCGAATTCGTAGGGCACCAGGGCAAAGAGAAAGTCGCCGCTCTTCTCGCGCTTCTGCGCGCGCAGCGCGTCCATGTAGGAGCCATAGTCAAGGTTCTGAATCTCGATGTCGAGGTTGAGGTTCTCCTTGAGCATACTGGCGATGGCTTCGGCGGCGTTGGTCAGCGCGGGATTGGCTTCGCGCGTGTAGAGCGTCAACCTGGGGAAGCCTTCGCCGTTGGGGAAGCCGGCGTCGGCCAGCAGTTGCTGGGCTTTTGCCGGGTCGAACGCCTGCACGTCCTTCAATCCTTCGACGTTCTCGCCAGGGAAGCCGGGCGGGTTCATGGAGTAGGCGGGGACGGCCTGATATTGCAGCGGCCCGTTGACGATCTTGTCGCGGTCGATGGCATGGCTGAAGGCCTGGCGCACCTGCAGGTTATCGAACGGCGCATTCCAGGCGTCGAAGAAAAGATAGTAGGTGATAAAGTTCGGCCACGAGACCAGATCCTTCTTCAGGTCGGGGTTGGCCATGATTTCCGCCATCGCAGAGGGCGGCAGGTCGTCCGTGTAGCCGCCGCCGACCGCGTCAAGCTCGCCGTTCTTGTAAGCAGCGAAACGCACCTGCGGATCCATAAATTCGACGATCACCTTGTCCAGCATGGGCGCGTAGGGGCCGGTGTACTTGTCGTTGGCAACAAACGTCAGGCGTTTGCCCTTTTCATAGCTCTCCAGCACAAAGGGGCCGGCGGAGACGTAGTTCTCGGGGTTGAGCGCCCACGTCCCGTCATCCAGGCGGTCCTTGACGATATGCTGCGGCACGACCCAGACATCGGCCATGATCTTGATCAGAAAAGGCACAGGAAAATCGGTCTCGATGGTGAAGGTGTGGTCGTCCACCGCCTTGACGCCCAGTTCCTCCGGCGCCACTTCGCCGCTGACGACCTGCGCCCAATTCTTGATGCCCATCATGCTGTAGAACCATTCGAAGTCGTAGTCTGGGCGGGCAAAGCGTTGGAAGGTGAAGACAAAGTCGTCGGCGGTCAGCGGCACACCATCGCTCCACACTTTATCCTGCTGCAAATTGAAGGTCCAGGTCAGGCCGTCGTCTGAAACCGACCAGCTTTCGCAGGTGTTGGGCTGCGGGTTGAAATCCTTATCGGGTCGCACGCAGGAGTCAGGCCAGCCGAAGCTGTCGCCGTCATTCTCACTGTAAACGGAAGCATCCCAGGTCATGTAGGTCTGCTCGTTAGATGGATAGCGGAAGACTTGCTGGTCAAGCGGCAGCGCATCGTCCGGCAGCGTGACGCCCAGCCGGTTGACGACCGGCCCGGTGGCGGGCGCGGCCGCTTCCGGCGCGGCGGGCGCGGCCGGCGCGCCGCACGCGGCCAGCACCAGCACCACTATTAAACTCACCGCAAAGATCAGATAAAGTTGTCGTCGCATAAGTGGTCTCCTTGGTTCATGGTTAGAAACTGGATAATTCGTGACTTGTGACTCGTAATGCGTGACACTGCGCGCTTGCAACGCATTATCACGCAGTGCGTTTTCATTTCCCTTCCACCATCTTGGGGTCGAGTGCGTCGCGCAGCCCGTCGCCGACGAGCGTAAAGCCCAGCATGGTGAACGCGATCATCAGCGCCGGGAAGAGGGCAAGGTGCCAGAAGTAAGTCATATTGGCGATCCCCTCGCGGCCGATCATCTGGCCCCAGCTTGGCGTTGGCGGGTTGATGCCCACGCCTAGAAAACTCAGCGCGGCCTCGGCAAAAATGGCGCGCGGGACGCCCAGCGTCACCGAGACGATGAGCGGCGCCAGCGCGTTGGGGAGGATCTGCCCGAAGACGATGCGCGGCGTGCGCGACCCGACCGCGCGCGACGCTTCCACAAACTCCTTCTCGCGCAGCGTCAGAAACTGGCCGCGCGTCAACCGGCAGATTTCAATCCAGGTGGTGAGCGAAAGTGCGAGGAGGACATTCCAATAGCTGGCCCCGAGGCGCAACATCAGCAGAAACGCCAGCAGCAGCACGGGCAGCGCCGACATGATGTCCACCACGCGCATGATCACGAAATCAACCTTGCCTCCGTGCCAGCCGGCCAGCGCGCCCATCGGCAGGCCAATGCAGAGCGCCAGCAACTGCGAGAAAATGGCAATACTCAGCGAAATGCGCGCGCCATAGACAATGCGGCTCCACTCGTCGCGGCCGTTGAGGTCGGCGCCCATCCAGAAGTCGGCGGAAGGAAAAGCGCCTGTCGGCCCGATAAACGCCTCGTCGTAGCCATAGTGGGCGATCAGCGGCTGCGGGTCGCGCCCCAGCAGCGGCGCGAGGAACCAGTCATCGGCAAAGATGGCGACGAAGAGCAGGATGGCGACAATGAGCAGCCCGATAATTGAGAGACGATTGCGGAAAAAACGGCGCGCCGCGTCGCGATAGAGGCTGCGGCGGCGCAGCACACGCGGGGCAGGTCGGTTGACGACATCAAGTTCGGCAGTAGCCATGCGCAATCCGTTACTCAGCGGATACGAACGCGGGGGTCGAGAAAGACATAGAGCACATCCGTAATCAAATAGGTGATGGCGATCAGCACCGCCCACAACATGACCAGGCCGATAATCATCGGATAGTCGCGGTCAAAGGTGCTGGTGACCCAGTAGCTGCCCAGCCCTGGAATACGAAAGATCGCCTCGATGAAAATCGAGCCGGTGATCAGGTCGGGAATCAACGGCCCGAAGACGGTGACCATCGGGATCAGCGCGTTGCGCAGGACGTGGTGCGACATCACCGAGCGTTCGCCAAGTCCTTTGGCGCGTGCGGTGCGCACGTGGTCGGCGCGCAATGCCTCGACGACGCTGGCGCGCGTGTAGCGGGCGATCATGGCGATCGGCGCAAACGCATAGGCCAGCACCGGCAGGATCCAGTATTGTGGCCCCTCCCACCCGCCAGTCGGCAACCACTTCAAGTACAAGGCAAAGGTAAGGATAAAGAGAATGCCCCAGACAAAGTGCGGTGTGACAAAGCCAAAGATCGACAGCAGCGTCGCCAGATAGTCGATCCACGTATTCTGTTTCATTGCCGCCACAATGCCCAGCGGGATGCCGATGCCAAAGGCCACGAGCAACGTCAACAGGCCAAGATGCAGCGTAATCGGCCAGGTTCGCCCGATCAGCGCCATCACCGACTCGTCAGGATGCTTGAACGACATGCCAAAATCAAGCCGCACCACGCCTCCTAGCCAGATCAGATATTGCTGCCAGACCGGCTTGTCCAACCCATAGCGGATTTTGAGCGCGTCCAACTGCTGGTCGGACATCAACTGCTGGCCATACGCCCACGGGCCACCCGGCACGTCGTGCATCAGCCAGAAGGTGATCATGGAGAGCACCCACAAAACAAATAGAAGCCCTAGCAGGCGGGTCAGAATATATCGAGCCATGATGTGAATCGGTGTTCAGGTCGGTTCGACTGTGCGGCAGAAATCGGGTGACGGAATTTCAGGTGATGCAATTTGGTTCGGCGTTGAATTGGACGGTATCCTACACACCGAAGCGACTCTTGTCAATGTGGAAAAAACCTAAAGCACAAAACGAGGTGTGATATGCAGATTCTGGTGATGGGGAGCGGGCTGATGGGGCCGGCTGCCGCGTACAACGCACTGACCGATCCGCGCGTGGCGCAGGTGACGCTGGCCGACAAGGACGCCGCGCAACTGGCCGCCGCCCAGGCCAGATTGACGCCGTTGCTCGCCAACCCCGCGCGCTTGAGCACAGCCGTCGTTGACCTGGCTGACCAGCAGGCCGCGGCCAGCCTCATGGCGCGGCACGACGCGGTGGTGGCCGCGCTGCCAAGCGCGATCATCCCGCACGGCGTGCGCGCGGCCATGGCCGCGCGCACGCCGTGGATCGACCTGAGCTGGCCGGCAGACGTTGAACTGCCCGAACTCAAACGGCTTGCCGAAGAGAACCGCGCCTTGGTGATCCCCGGCTGTGGCGTTGAGCCTGGCCTCACCGAGATCATGGCGCGCTATCTGGCCGAGAAGCTCGACCGCACCGACGAGTTGCACATCAAATGCGGCGGCATTCCCCTCCAGCCCGATGGCCCGCTGAACTACCGGATCGTCTTTGGCGGCAAGCGCCTGCCCTTGCGCGAATACGATGCGCGCATCGCCGAACAGGGCGCGCTGCGCCCCACGCCGCGCTATTCAGGCGTTGAGACCTTCCAGTGCGAGGGCGTCGGCGAGGTCGAGGCGTGGCACGAGGGTTTTATGCCGTGGCTGCTGGAACTGGACGCGCTCAAGCATCTCAAACTCGGCACGCAAAAGACCGTGCGCTGGCCCGGCTATGCCGCCAAAGCCACGGCCCTGCGCGAGCTGGGGTTGCTGAGCGTCACACCGGTTGACGTGGATGGCGTAGCAGTGGCGCCCAAATATCTTGTCGACGCGGTGCTCTACCCACACGTCAAGATGCAGGAAGACGACCGCGATCTGACAATCTTCCGCGTCGAGGCGAGCGGCGTCAAGGACGGCTTCCCGCGCCGTTATGCGATCAACATGGTGGATCGCTTCGATGAAACGCTCGGCTTCACATCAATGGCGCGCGTCACTGCTTTCACCGGCGCCATCGTCGCACGCATGGCCGCACGCGGGGCATTCAGCGCCATTGGCTGGGTTACGCCTGAAAAGCTGCTCAGCGGCGACCTCTTCCGCGAACTCGTTGCCGAGCTTGCTCGCGCCGGCGTAACCTTTACGGAAACGGTGGAGAAAACAGGCAAGCTGGAGATGTAGGAAGAGGAAGAGACTTCATATTGAGGAAAAATTCATGACGGAATCCGCTGGCCTGTTGCGCCTCAACCTGATCATCAACGCTGGCGGCGAGAGCCGGCGCATGGGGCGCCCCAAAGCGTTGTTGCCCGTGCCGCCTGATGCCACGCCCTTGATCGCCCATATGGCGCGCCGACTCGCTGGGCTGCCTCTCGGCCGTGTGATCGTGGTGACTAACGATCCTGGACTGCCCGCACAGGCGCAGTTGCCGGCGCAGACGATCTTCACAGCCGACGCCTACCCTGGCACTGGCACACTGGGCGGCATTGCCACCGGTTTGCAACAAATCGACGGCTGGGCCATAGTCGTCGCCTGTGACCTGCCGCTCATAAGCCCGACAGTGGTCGCTTTGCTAGCACGGTTTGCCGCGGAGCCGGATGCAACGGGCTATCGGTGGGACGCCATCGTGCCGGTGGTGGAAGGGTACGCGGAGCCGCTCCATGCCCTCTATCACCGCCGTTGCCTGCCTGCTATCGAGTCACAACTGGCGCAGGGGCAGCGGCGCGTGATCAGCTTTATGAGCGACGTGCGCACCCGTTATGTGATGGAGGCCGAATTGCGCGCCGTTGATCCACGGCTGCACTCTTTTGTCAACGCCAATACGCCGGAGGCATGGCAGGCCGCATTAACTTTACTTGCAGGGGAGACCGAGCAATGACAGAACTCTTCACCGTCCACACCCCACCCGCGGCTTGGGCTCGCTTTACCGCGCAGTTTCATCCACAGGTGCGCAGCGAACAGATCGCCACCGCCGATGCGCTGGATCGCGTGCTCGCCGCCTCGTTGGTCTCGCCACAGGATCTGCCCGAATTTCCGCGCGCTACGGTCGATGGCTATGCCGTGGCTGCCGCCGACACCTATGGCGCAACCCCGGGCTTGCCGGCTTTTCTTGTTGTCGTGGGCGAGGCGCTGATGGGCGTCGCCGCGACGCTTGCAATTGGCCCTGGCGAGGCCGTGCTGGTTCACACTGGCGGCATGATGCCGCCTGGCGCCGACGCCGTCGTCATGGTCGAAAACACCCAACGCGTCGACGATGCGAACATCGAAGTCTTTGGCGCGGTGGCGGAAGGACAGCATGTCATTCAGGTCGGCGAGGACATTCGCCGCGGGCAGGCAATTCTGGCGCCGGGGCATCGTTTGCGGCCTCAGGATATCGGCGGGCTGCTGGCGCTCGGGATCACCGAGATCGCTGTCGCCGTCCCGCCGGTAGTGGGAATTGTCTCCACCGGCGATGAAGTCGTAGCGCCAGACCAGCCTGTGCACCCAGGGCAGGTGCGCGACATCAACTCCTATACGCTGGCCGCGCTGGCGACGCGCGCGGGCGCGCGCGCCGTTCGTTATGGCATCGTGCCTGACGATCGCGCGGCGTTAGCGGTGGCCGCGGCGCGCGCGGTGCAGGAGTGCGATATCGTCGTCTTCTCGGCGGGCAGCTCGGTCAGCTATCGTGACATGACGGCCGACATCATCGAGGGCTTGGGCAAGCCGGGCGTGCTGGTGCATGGCGTCAGCGTCAAGCCGGGCAAACCGACGATTCTGGCGGTATGCGACGGCAAGGCGATCTTCGGGCTGCCCGGCAACCCGGTTTCGGCCATGGTGATCTTTGACCTGTTTATCACGCCGGCGATCTGTGCACTGTTGGGCGCGGCGGCGTCACCACAAACCAGGGTGAACGCGCGCCTCGCGCGCAATCTCGCGTCTGACACCGGACGCGAGGATTACATCCAGGTGCGGCTCGAAGCACGAGACGGTGAGCTTTGGGCCGTGCCGGTGCTTGGCAAGTCGAACCTGATCTACACACTCGTCAACGCCGAAGGAACAATTAAAATCCCGCTTGACTCCAACGGCGTGCGCGCGGGGGAGCCGGTGACGGTGGTGATGCACTGAGCTATATCGCACTGAGCTATATCGCGCTGAGTTATATCGCACTGAGTTATATCGCACTGAGCTGCTGGTGCAACAAGCGTTTGACGACAAAGAGCACGAGAAACGAAGTCGCCAGCAGGATGGCCGACAGCGTCAGCGCGACGCTCAACTCCAACTCAAGCCCGATGTAAATCGCCAGCGGCATGGTCTGCGTCCGGCCAGGGAAGTTGCCCGCAAAAATTATCGTGGCCCCAAACTCGCCCAATGCACGCGCCCACGTCATGACCGCGCCGCCAAAGAGTGCGGATCGCGCCAGCGGCGCGGTGATATGGCGAAAAATCTGCCACGCGTTGGCGCCGTCGATGGCGGCAGCTTTCTCCAGATCGCGGTCTACGCCGGCGAATCCTGCAATCGCGGCTTTAATGTAAAAGGGCGCGGCCACGAAAATTTGCGCCATCACCACCGCGGCTGTCGTAAATGCCAGGCTGAGGCCAAGATCATTGAGCGCGGCGCCTAGCCAGCCGCGCCGGCCAAAGGCGATCAACAGGGCAATGCCTGCCACCGAAGGCGGCAACACCATCGGCAGGTCGATCAGGGTGTCGATGCTGGCGCGCCCCCGAAAATCGCGCCGCGCCAGCAGATAAGCCAGCGGCGTGCCAAAAAGCAGCGCCGTGCTCGTGCTGAGGGCCGTCGTCGTCAGGCTGAGACGAATGGCCTGGATCACTTCCAGGTTGCTTAGATTCTCGATCAGCAACGATAAAGGGATGCGGGTCACCAAGGCCACCAGCGGCCAAACGAGAAAGATCAGCATTGGAGCGGAGAGAAGCAGGAGCCAAAGCGTCGCGCGCCTACCCTTTTGCCGACGCGTGCTCACCCTGGGTAGCCTCAGTTCCATGCGCACCTGCACCCCAATCGGTTCGTTGTCAGCATTACTGGCTTGCAGGGACGAAGCCGTATTGGGTTAGAATCTGCTGCCCTGCCGGCGCCAATATCGTGTCCACAAATGCTTGAGCCAGCGCCAGATTCGGGCTGTCATTCACCGCCGCAATCGGGTAGTTGGCAATCGTATTGAGGTTGTCGGGAATCTCGATTTGGCTGACTGCCCCTTGCTCGCTAGCGGTAACGTCGGACCGATAGACAATGCCTGCGTCGGCCTCGCCCAGCGCCACCTTTGCCAGCACGGCGCGCACATTTTGCTCGTAAGAAACGAGGTTGGCCATCACGGCAGCTTTGAAGTCAGCGCCAAGACTCTCGCTGGCGCCGGCTTTTTCTAGAAAATCAAGTGAATACTGGCCGACTGGGACCTCTTTGGCGGCAAAAACGATCTTGACTCCCGGCGTCGCTAACCCCTGTAGCTCAGTAAGCCCAGCCGGGTTGTCGCTTGGCGTAACAACCACCAGTCGATTGTGTGCAAAGATGCGTTGCGCATCGGTGAGAATGCGCCCGCTCTCGATTGCAACCTGCATCTGCTTGAGGTTGGCAGAGGCAAAGACATCCGCTGGCGCGCCCTCCCCGATCTGCGTCGCCAATTGGTTGGAGCCGGCAAAGTTAAAAATCAATTCTGTGTTCGGATGATCTGCAACAAAAACTGCGCCGATTTCATTGAAGGCGTCAGTCAGCGAGGCGGCAGCAAAGATGGTGAGCGTAGTCGCGCCAGCAGCGGCGTCGCCACCCGCCGACGCCGAATTCTGGAACGCAGGCGCAACCGGCGCACATCCCAACACAACTGCACTCAATGCCAACAAAACACCCATCTTGCCAAGTAGCCTGCGCATAAGATTCTTCCTGTACACGTCTTTTGATTCTGCTGATGCTCTAGATTTTTTCACACTGGCGCTTCCAATGCGCGCCGGCATATAGCAAGCCAGGCCAGAAAGGCTTCGACCTGACTGGTCCGAAACTGTTGTACGGCATATACAAAGAAGTCCTCCCCCGGCTTCCCCGCGGCTTGCTCTTGATGTGCTTCCAACCATTGGTGGCAAACAAAGACCTGCTGGTCAAGGAGCTGCAGCGCCATGACTGAGTCGTGGCGCTGGGCAAAATAAAGCTTGGCAAGGAACTCAATCCGCATCTGGCGGCCATGTGGCACCGGCGTCTTTAGCCACTGGTCAAAGGCGTTGCGGCCGGCTTCACTGAGCGCGTAAAGTTTGCGCGGCGGCCGTGCATCTTGCGGCTGCAGTGTGGCGGTGAGGTAGTGCTCGCCCTCCAGCTTTGTAAGCAGCGCGTAGAGTTGGCTCTGCTTCAATCGCCAGACTTGCCATAGCCCGTTCGCAGAGGACAATTGCCGATAAATCTCATAGCCATGCAAGGGACGCGCGTAGACAAAGCCCAGCAAGGCCTGTTCGATCGTTAGGAAGGGTGCAGATGCGCGCATGGCCGAATATTCAAAGAATGAATATATAGGATTTGAGTATGGAGATTGTAGACAACAGCCAGCGCTTTGTCAAATGACGAGCCGAGCTTCTTGAAGAGGCTCGGCTCGTAGAAACCAAAGGTGTTGACGAACAGTTGTTGGCTGACGCTGAGCTTGCAGCAAAGGCACGCGCGGTCAGTCTGAATCAAGAGGGATCAGTGAAATCGTGCGCGGCAGTTTCATTGTAAAAGGACAGGCTTGGGAGCTTGGGCAATTTCGACCACAGGTGTAGCTGGCGCACACCGCGGTCGCCTGTCCTGCAACGCCCGCATCGTCCACCAGCCGGCCTTTGCGCACCCAGAATTGGATCATGCCGTCCAGCACGCTGCGATCTACATCGAGCCGGCGGCTGAGTTCGTTGAGGTCGAGCGGCCCCTGCGCCGCCTCGATTTCATGCAATATTTTCCACAACATGGCTGTTTATCCTAGCAACCACCTGCCGCCCTGAAAGACGATGAACGCGGCCAACCAGGCAACGGCAAATTGTCCCAGCACGCTGACCCACATCCACTTTACGCCGAATTCGTGTTTTGCGGCGGCGACGGCGGCCATACAAGGGGTGTAGAGCAGCACGAAGACCATAAACGCCAGACCAGCCAGCGCGCCGCGCCCCCCACTCGTCGCCGCGAAATCGGTCTGCACCGCGCGCATCAGTGCGGTTGGCTCCGCAGCATCGTCGCCCCCGGCGAGATCGATGCCAACGATACGCGGGATGGACTTTAGCGTGTCAAGGAGCGCCTGCCCAAAACTCGTTACGACAAGCGCAGCGTCTTCGAGCAATGTCGTGGACGAAGTTTCTGCTGCCGGCAGTTCCACGCGATAGACTTGCGCCAGCGTGGCCACCACCACCTCCTTGGCGACAAACCCGCTGATCAACGCGCCGCTTGCCTGCCAGCTGCCAAAGCCCAGCGGAGCAAACACCGGGGCCGTAGCGCCTGCCACCGCGCCAAAAACGCTGTCTTCAACCACGACCGCGCCAAACGCAGCATGTTCGCCGCGCACAGGGATCGCCAGCAGAAACCAGAGCACGATGCTCACTGTCAGGATGATCGTCCAGGCGTTGCGAATAAAGGAGAGAGTGCGCTCCCACATCTGGCGCCACACATTGCGCAGCATCGGCAGGCGATAGGGCGGCAACTCCATGATGAAGTGCGACGGTTCAGATGTCTTGAGCAGCGTATGATTGAGCAGAAATCCGATGCCGATGGCCACGGCAATTCCCAGCAGGTACATAGTGAAAATGGCAAGGCTTGCATAGTGCGGAAAGAAGATCGCTGCAAAAAGCACATAGACCGGCAGGCGAGCGCTGCAACTCATGAAAGGCGTCAACAGTCCGGTGAGGAGGCGGTCGCGACGATTTTCCAGCGTGCGCGTGGCGTAGATCGCCGGCACCGAGCAGCCAAAACCAACGACCATCGGCAGAAAGCTCTTGCCTTGCAAGCCGATCCTGCGCATAGGACGATCCATCACCATCGCTGCGCGCGCCATGTAGCCACAATCTTCCAATACCGCCAGCACTAGATAAAGGGCAAACATGACCGGAATAAAGACCAGCACGCCGCCTACGCCCGCCACTACGCCGTCGATAAGCAGACTCTCCACCCAACCACCGCCCAATCTCACGCTATTCAGCAGCGCGCCGAGCAAATTGGTGACCGGGCCAGCCATCACCAGCTCGATCCAGTCCAGCAAGGGCGCCGACGCGTCGATCGTCACTTTGAACACCAGCCACATCAGCGCCAGAAAAATGGGGACGCCCAGCACCGGGTGCGTCACCACACGGTCGATCTTGTCCGATGGGCTGACGCGATGCGCGTCTCGCTGCACCACAGCAGCCTGCATCACCTGATGCACAAACGCATAACGGCGATCCACCAATGCCACGTCGATGTCATCGCCGTAGATCGGCTGCAGGCGCGCCCGGCTTTCCGCCAGCGCCGCGACGACCTTGCCGGCGCCTGGAAAATCACTCACTTTTGCCAGCAGTGCAGCATCGCCTTCGAGCAATTGCACGGCGAGCCAGCGCGCTTCATACTTTGCGCCCAACTGCGGCGCTCCGTCAATCACAGCGCTGACTCGCTCGATCTCTGCTTCAATCGCGGCGTCGTATGTAAAATAAGGCGTAGCGCGCGCGTGTAGCCGGGCGTCCGTCATGCCGCGCGCCATGCATCGCTGGCCGCGGCCACAATGCGCTCGCGCAGCGCATCGATCCCCTGCCCGCGACGCGCTACTAACTGAAACACCGGTGTGTTGCCCAAGAGGGTGGAGAGCCGGGCCGCGTCAATCTTGATCCCGCGCGCAGCAGCCTGATCCTGCATGTTGAGGACGAGGATCAGCGGGACGCCCGTTTCGAGGATTTGCGCGGTCAGGTAGAGGTTGCGTTCGAGATTTGAGGCGTCAACCACATTGACGACCAGGTGCGGCCGCTCCTCGACGATAAAGTCGCGGGCGATCTCCTCTTCGCGCGAATAGGCTGAAAGGCTGTAGGTTCCCGGCAGATCGACAATGGTAATGTGAGGCTGGTCTTCACCACGCGGCGCATACGCGCTGGCCTTGCCGTTCGTTTCACCCGATGCTGCGGATGGTCGCAACAGGCCGGTGCGCTTTTCGACGGTCTTGCCGGGCCAGTTGCCCACGTGCTGGTTCGCGCCCGTCAGCGCGTTGAAGACTGTGCTCTTGCCGACATTGGGGTTGCCGGCCAGCGCAATCGTGATGTTGTGCATAATGGGCTGCTTTATACTGCATGGACGAGAATCTTGCTCGCCATGCCGCGTCCAAGCGCCAGGCGAGAATCACGCACCGCCAGCAGCAGCGGGCCGCCGTGGTCGTGCAACACTTCAAAACTGACGCCAGGAGTCAACCCCAGCTCGGTGAGTCGATGCGTCAGTTGGCGGCCGGCCATGATTTTTGCCAGCCGCACCGGCTGTCCACGTTTTACCATTGTTAACGGAAACGACGAATTTTCTGAATTCATGCTCGCAACGTTTCAAAACAATCTGGCCCTTCACAATCAGGCCGGGCCGCAAGGTCAAATTTTGCAGCGCCCTCAGTATAGAAGACAAACCCACCTCTATCAAGGGGAATTGGTGGCTGTTATGGAAAACAAAGGTTTGGTGCGGCTTTGACAATCCGTTAACCAGCCTTAAATTGCAGACCAATAAAAGAAGTGCGCCTCATTCCCGGATTTTGATGCTTTTATCTGCGTTTATTCACTCTTATCTGCGCTGATCTGCATTCTTCTGTAGTCGGTTTGCTTACAGCCTGACGCGCCCTGGAATGCATCCGAATGACTGCGCCGGTTTTGAGCGTGTTTCAGCGATAGTATATACTCTTCGTATAGATTGCCTTGGAGAAATTTTATGCAAACCGCGCGCCTTTTCCCAAACGGACAAAGCCAGGCCGTGCGCCTGCCCAAAGACTTTCGCTTCGAAGGTGAGTGGGTCTACATTCAGCGCTCCGGCAATGCGGTGGTGCTGCTGCCGCAACACGCGCCGTGGGAGACGCTCTTTGCAAGCCTGGACCTCTTCACAGACGATTTTGGCGTCGAACCATCTCTCGGTGTGATTGAGTAAGCGCAGATGAAGACAGGAACGGGCATAATCAGGCTGCTGCTGGACACTTCCTATTGTCTGTTTCTGATCCGCACGCGACCGCGCCTCGTCCAGGTCGCCCTGGAGCAATATCGACCCGGCGAGATCGCTGTCTCTGCGTTGACAGTGGCGGCGCTCAGCGCCTATGCACGCCGCTCCCATGCTGCAGTGCGCAATCAACGCGCGCTGGAGCAGTTCTTGCTGCCGCTCGTCGTGGTGGATTTCGACGCCGAAGCCGCGCATTATCTTGGGCGCATCGGCGGGGGCACAGGCTTTGGCGACGCGCAAATGGCGCACTCGCTCTTGCTGGCAGCGCAGGCCATGCAACTTAACGCCACGCTGATCACGGCGCAGCCAAACCTGTATGCCGGCATCGCCGGCTTGCGCTTGCGCGCAGGGCTGGGCATGGAGGAGGAACTATCCGCACACCCAATCGCGTTGCCAGCCAGCAGTGACGCCCACCGCATCATCCGCATGATCGGCAGCCACGACCTTTCGTTGACCCTGCTGGGCGACTGGCTCCATGCTGAGCACCCTGAACTGCGCTTTGCCGCCAACAATGTTGGCAGCCTGCTCGGGCTGATGGCGCTCATCCAGCATGAGGCGCACCTGGCCGGCAGCCATCTGCTGGACGAGGCGACGGGTGATTTCAACATCGGGCCGGTGCGCCGGCTGCTCGCACCGCAAGGTGTGCATGCCGTCATCGTGGGTTTTGTAGAGCGGGTGCAAGGCATCTTTGTGGCGCGCGGCAACCCCAAACAGATCGCAGGATTGGACGATCTGCAACGGGACGATGTGCGTTTTGTCAACCGGCAGCCAGGCGCGGGCACGCGCGTTCTGCTCGACTATCAACTGCGCAAACTCAGCATTGACCCGCAGTGCGTGCAAGGGTACACGCGCGAGGAAACGACCCACTTGGCGGTGGCGACGGCAGTGGCGCAAGGCGCGGCCGACTGCGGCATGGGCATTCAAGCCGCCGCGCAGGCGTTGAACCTTGATTTCGTGCCGGTGATGCAGGAACGTTTCGACCTGGTGATCCCGGTCGAGTATTTCGAGAGCGCGTTGTTGGCGCCGCTGTTGGCGCTGTTGCGCCGCCGCGACACGGCCTTCCGCGACCGCGTCACCGCGTTGGGCGGCTACCGAACACAGCCGATGGGTCGCGTCATGGCGGAGGTGTGAGCAAAGAAAAAGCGCAACCACGAAGGCGCAGCGCCTACAAAGCGGCGCCAGGCAAAACCTGTTCTTTAGTATTCTTTGCGTCCTGGTGGTGAAGCGGTTCACGCGCTCCCGTCCAGCCGGATCAGCCCGGCAAGCGTGGGGGTGAACCCGCAGGCGCGATAGAACGCGTCGAGACCAGGTTTGTAATCGACATACAGCCAATGGATGCCATGTCGCCACACCGCAGCAGTGGCGCGTTGGACAAGTTCACGCCCGATGCCGCGGCGTTGTCGACGGGCGGGCGGATGCGATAGTCAACCAAGTCGTGCGCAGGGTGATGCATAGGCAAAGGAGCGGGATTCATTCAGGAATTGCTCACAGGCTTCCGCGAAGCTTTTACACTGATTATCGGCGGCGACAGCCAGTTGATGGAAATCGTCCTCCTTTCGCTGCGTGTGTCGGGGATTGCGCTGGCGCTCAGCACCGTCATCGGCAT
>JACSRH010000190.1 GCA_014879855.1 Caldilineaceae bacterium
GCCAGTCCTGGTACGGCCAAACCGGTTGATTTGGCGATTGTGATTCTGAATTTCAACACAGCCGCGCTGCTGCGCAATTGTCTGCATTCGATTCAGGCAAGTCGTCATCAACTCCACGTTGCCGTCATCGTCGTAGATAATGCCAGCGTTGACGGCAGCGTTGCCATGGTGCGCGCCGAATTTCCAGGCGTCCAGTTGATCGCTCATGCGACCAATGTCGGCTACAGCGCGGGCAACAATGCGGGGCTGCGCACGCTGGGCTTCGATCAATTTCCCGCGCCGCCAGCCGTTGCATTGCCACGCTATGCACTGCTGCTCAACCCAGACACTGTGTTAGCGCCGACCGCGTTGGCCGCCATGGTGCGCTTCATGGACGACCACCCCGCGGCTGGCGTGGCAGGGCCGCGCGTGCGTCGGCCGGACGGCAGCCTGGATCGCGCGTGTCGCCGCAGCTTTCCAACGCCACAGGTGAGCTTCTATCGAATGATCGGGTTGAGCCGCCTCTTTCCCAAGAGCCGACGCTTCAACGCCTACAACCTGGAATATCTGCCGGAAGACGCGGTGCATCCTGTCGATGCAGTCGTTGGTGCGTATATGCAGGTGCGCCGCGAGGCGCTCCTGGCCGCGGGTCTGCTCGACGAGCGCTTCTTTATGTACGGAGAAGATCTTGACTGGGCAAAGCGCATCAAGGATGCCGGCTGGGAAGTCTGGTACAATGGGATGGTGGAGATCACACACGTCAAGGAAGCGGCCAGCAGCCAAAGCAGCAAATCGCGCATTGATTTTTACGAGGCGATGTGGCTCTTCTATCAAAAACATTATCAACGCGAAACTAATTGGCTGCTCGACAAGGGGATCATGCTCGGTATCGTGGTCAAAGGTGGGCTGGACGTAGCCAGACATCTCTGGCGCTATTGCCGGGGCGCGCGGCGGCCCGGTCGGACCATGCCAGCCAGACAGATGAACGTGGACAGCGTGTAAATGCAACAGAGCATTTCCGATCGAACCACGCAAAAAGAGTATGGCGCGCGGCGGGCAAACCGCCCCGGCGTGTTGAAGCGCGCCCAATTTTTCTTCATAGTGGCGCTGGTGGCGGTTGACCTGGCCAGCATCTGGCTTGGCTTCTGGTCCGCGCACGCGCTGCTGGCGCGCGATCCCGATTTTGTTATCGGTCCCTTCCGCGAGTTTTTGCTGCTGCCTGGCGTCTACACCGCGGTGATGGTCTTCATCTACTTCAGCCAGCGGATGTACCAGCGCCGCCGCCCGGTGACCCATCTGGACGAGCTGTTCAAGATCGCCATCTACAATGTCCTGACGGTGCTCTTCACCGTGGCGCTGCTGACGCTTTTTGCGCGTGAATTTCAGTACCATCGCGCGCTGATCCTGCTGGGCGCGGGGTTGGTGATCGTCTATGACACCTTTGGCCGCGTTGTGCACGCGCAACTGCAATGGCTGGCGCAGGCGCGCGGCATCGGCGACGACCGCGTGCTGCTGATCGGCGCCGGCGAGATCGGCCAGATGTTGCTGCAGAAGATGATGATGCATCCCAAGCTGGGCTACCAGGTGATTGGCGTCATCGATGCCGGCAAGGCGGAGCGAGCGCTGACCAACCTCAACGCGCCGGTGCTGGGTTCGCTCGTCGACGTCCCCTCGATCATCGACCGCTATGCCGTGGATGAAGTCATCATCGGCCTGCCGGAGAGCAGCTACCAGGATCTCGTCAACATCATCAGCCTGTGCGAGCGCGAAAAGGTCGGCATCCGCGTCTTCCCGGATGTCTTCCAGATCATGGCGAGCGAAGTGACAATCGGCGACCTGGGCGGGCTGCCGCTGCTGACGATCCGGGATGTCGCGTTGCAGGGCTGGAAATTGGCGGTCAAACGCGGCGTGGACGTTCTGTTCAGTGGAATCGCACTGATCGTGCTCAGCCCTTTCATGCTGCTTACGGCTTTGGTCGTCAAGTTGGACAGCCCCGGCCCCGTCTTTTTTTCCCAGGAGCGCATGGGGCTGGATGCTCGCCCCTTCAAGATCATCAAGTTCCGCTCGATGCGGCAGGACGCAGAGAACGATGGCCCCGGGTGGACCACGCCTGACGACCCGCGCAAAACCAAGCTCGGCGTTTTCATGCGCCGCTTCAACATCGACGAATTGCCACAACTGGTGAACGTCTTTGTCGGCGATATGAGTCTGGTCGGGCCGCGGCCAGAGCGCCCCGTCTATGTCGAACAGTTTCGCCAGATCATCCCGCGCTACATGGATCGCCATCGTGAGAAGGCCGGCCTGACCGGGTGGGCGCAGATCAACGGCCTGCGCGGGGACACATCGATCGTCGAGCGCACCAAGTATGACCTGTGGTATATTGAAAACTGGTCGATTGGTCTGGATATCACCATTCTGATTCGCACGGTATTGCAGACCATCTTTGGCACCAATCGCAATGCGTATTGAACCATGCAAGACGAACAGCTAACGATCGACTCCATTTCCGAACGCCAGCGCGAGGTGCTGCGGATCGTCATCCAGGAATTTGTGCAAACCGCGCAGCCCGTTGGCAGCGCGGGCATTGTGGGGCGCTACGACCTCGGCGTCAGCCCCGCGACGATCCGCAATGATCTGGCCGCGCTCGAACGGCTGGGGCTGCTGACCCACCCGCACACCAGCGCCGGTCGCGTGCCCACTGACCTGGGCTATCGCTTTTTTGTGCACTATCTGCTCGCCAGTCTGGACCTGAGTCCGGAAGAACAGGCGATCATCCGGCGCCAGTTTCATCACGCGCCGCCCGAAGTCGACCAGTGGCTGCGCACGAGCACGGCAATGCTGGCCAGGACCGCGCAGAGCGCGGCCGTAGCCACCGCGCCGCGCACCATTCGCTGCACCTTCAAACACATGGAGCTTGTCCACATCCAAGGCGCCAAAGTGCTGCTTGTTCTGGTGTTGCAAGAGGGCGCGGTCAAGCAACAATTGCTCGATCTTGACAAGCCAATCGAACAGAACGAGTTGAGCCGCGTCAGCAATGAACTGAACGACCAGCTTGCCGGGCTTGATGGCAGCGGTGTAGCGGCGGCCGCGATCCGCTTGACGCCTTTTGCCGCCCAGGTCGCAGAATTGGCCGCCGCCACCATGCGACGCATCGAGCAACATGTAGGCAGCGTTCTTTTCCGCGATGGCCTCGCCGAAGTGCTGAGCGCGCCGGAGTTTGCCGAGGGTGAAAATGCGCGGCGCATCGTGCGCGTGCTCGAAGAGCCAGGCGTGATCGAACAGATCGCCGAGGATCTGCCAGGCAGCAACGCGGTGCACGTGGTGATCGCTGGCGATGGCCGTTACGATGAATTGCGTGATGTGACGCTGATCCTCTCGCGCTATGGCGCCAGCGACCGCGTGTCGGGCATGTTGGGCGTGATCGGCCCAGTGCGGATGCGCTATGGTCACACCATCGGCGCGGTGCGTTTTGTGTCGGAGATAATGAGCGAAAAACTTGAGGAGATGTACGGCGGCTGAATCAAGCCCCAATAGTCAAAATAGAAGCAGACTGTACTTTCCAAAAAGCTTCGCCTTTTTGGGAAGGTTGACGAATTTTTTTAATGGAGAGTATCGTATCAGTATGGCCGAAGAAAAAGTTGAACAGGTTGAACAACAGGCAGCCTCAAAAGAAGAGGAAGTTGCAACCGAGGCTGCCAATGCAGCAGCCGATGCACAATCCCCGGCAGGCGCAACAGACATCAACGTGGCGGAGTTGCTCGAAACCACCGCGCGTCTCGAAGCAGAGTTGACCGAAGCGCGGCAGGAATGCGCTGAAATCACCGAGAAATCACAACGTCTGGCGGCCGAATTTCAGAACAGCCGGCGCCGCCAGGATCGCCAGCTCGCTGAAGAGATGGAACGCGTCAGCGCCCACATCATCAAGCGTATGCTGCCCGTGATGGACGATTTCGATCTGGCCTTTGCTCACGCGCCCGCGGGCGTCGAAGAAGACGCGGGGCAAGAGGCGTGGGTCGAAGGCTTCCGCCAGATTCAGCGCAAACTGCGCGGCCTGCTCGAAGAAGAGGGGCTGACGCCTATTCCCACAGAAGGAGTGTTTGACCCGACGATCCATGAGGCAATTGCCAGCGCGCCCAGCGACAGCGTTGCCAGCGGACACATCATCGAAGTGTTGCGCGCCGGTTATATGTTCAAAGGCCGTGTGCTGCGTCCGGCGTTGGTGCGTGTGGCGCTCTGAGCATGACTGTCATTCCCGTGCCTGGCTACCAGTACGATCAACGGTTGGAAACAGGTATTCGCCCTTTCGACATCGGCCGCGACCTGCGCGCCGTCGCCGAGTTGATCTCCGTCGCTTTTGCCACGGAACTGGATGACCGCGGCTCCGCGGCGCTGCGCGAGATGCGCACGATGAGCCACTTTGGCGGGCTCTTGGGCGTGCTAAATCGCGGCACGGGAGAATTCAACGATTTGCTCAACGGCTTTGTCTGGGTTGAGCAAGGGCACGTGGTCGGGAACATCACGGTGCAGCGCGCTGACAAATACGCCACGCGCTGGCAGATCGCCAATGTGGCGGTTGCCCCCGGCTTTCGGGGGCGCGGCATCTCGCGGCGTCTCATGGAAGTTGCGCTCAACCACGCCACGCGCGCGGGTGGGCTGTGGGCGGTGCTCCAGGTCTACGAAGCGAACACCGTGGCCTATCACCTTTATAAAAGTCTCGGCTTTGACGATGTCACGGCCATGATGGATCTGCGCGCGCCCCACGCGCCCTTGGTGAGGAGCTTGACGCCGCACCCGCTGATCAAGCCCTTTGCGGCGTCCGACTGGCAGTCGCTGTACGAGCTGGTCAATCACCAGCTAGGGTCTCACGCCCAATGGTGGCGCTCGATCCGGCGCGCTGACTTTCAGGCGACCTTTGAAGATCGAGCCGGCGAATGGTTCTGGCGCTTGGCAGGCCGCGGCGTCCATTACCGTCGCGTCATTCAGAATTCACCACGCTTCGAGGCGGCCCTGCTGCTCGACGCGCGGCGCTGGCGCGGCGAGCATTCTATGCAGTTGTGGGTGCGTCCCGAACAATATGGCAGCTATGACCGGCCGCTGATCGATTGGGCGCTCTGGCAGTTGCAACACTATCCGCGCTGGCCGATCCGCATCAGCGTCTGCACCGAACATCGCAGCGCCATTGACTATCTGGTGCGCTCCGGGTTTGCGCCCCAACGCACCCTGGTCACGATGCGCCGGCGGCTGGCAGAGGACACCGACGACGCTATCGCTGACGAAACATCGTGAACCCTCCATGAAAACACGCTTTCTGCATTGCGCTGACATTCATCTCGGTTATCTTCAGTATGGCCACAAGGAGCGCTTCAACGATTTTGCAGCCGCGTTCAACGCCGTCATCGATAAGGCGATCGGCGTTTATCAGCCGCGCCGCGGCGGCAAGCAGCTCCGTTTCGACGACCACATCAACGGGCCAGTGGACTTCGTCATCCTCGCCGGCGACCTCTTTCACAAGCGCGCCATCGACGCGCTGACGCTCAACCAGGCCATGCGCGGCCTGCGCCGGCTGCGCGACGCAGGCATTCCCTGCATCGCGGTTGAAGGCAACCATGAACGCACTTACTACGAAGACACCATCGGCTGGATGAAGTTTCTGGCGCTCCAGGATCTGATCATCCTGCTTGACGCGGAAGTCAAAGATGGCAGCTTTGACCTTCAACCCTGGGATCCCGTGCGCCGCCAAGGCGCCTTTTACGAACCGAGACCGGGCGTGCGTGTTTATGGTCTGCGCTATTATGGCGCCAGCACGGCCGCGGCCATCCATCTCTACGCCGAATCCCTGGCCGCGACGCCAAAGGACAGCGTTGAGTACAATATTTTTGTCACCCATGCCGGGGTCGAGGGGGAAATGGACGACAAGGCAGGCGGCGTAGCGTTCCGTCAATGGGCGGCGCTGCGCGACCACGTAGATTATGTCGCCCTTGGTCATTTTCATAAACCTTTTGTGTTGGATCATTGGATTCACAACCCCGGCAGCCCGGAAGCGTGCTCCATCTCCGAGGCGGCCTGGACGCCGCGCGGCTATCTTGCCGTCGACGTGGACACCGCCGCACCGCAAGACGAGGCTGGGCGTCATCATCGTAGCCAACAGGGCAATCCGCCGCGGCGCTGTTTTCGCCAGTACAGCTTCAAGGTCGATCACGTTACATCGCCCGAAGACCTCACCGCGCGTGTCAACGAATATGTGACGCGTAAAGCCAGTGATTTGGCCACGGAGCTGAGCGCCGGCGGACAACTGGAGACGACCCCGCCAGTGATTGAACTGTACCTCTCCGGTGTGTTGCCTTTTGATCGCCGCGCCCTCGACATTGCCGGCATCGAAGCTGCGGTGCACGCCGCGTTCCGTCCGTTGAGCGCGCAGGTGAAAAGCCTGCTGCAGAGCGCTGACTTCGCCATCGACAGTGGGGACGCGCCGACCCGCACCGAGCTGGAGCAGCGGGTATTGGCCGATTTGTTTGGCCGCGATGTACGTTTTGCCGATCACAAGACGCGCTGGATGCAGGCCGCGTTATCGCTCAAGCAAATGGCGTTGACCGGCGCGCCAGCCGACGCGATCCTGGCTGAACTCGACGGCTATTTGCAGCGCATCGACGCCGAACCGCAGAGCACACCCACGCAAGGGAGGCTCGATGCAGATCGTCGCGCTTGAGCTTGAAAATGTAAAAAGCTATACGCACGCCAATTTCACCTTCACGCCGGGCGTGAACGCCATTGTTGGCCACAATGGCGCCGGCAAGAGCACGATCATTGAGGCGATTGGCTACGTCCTTTTTGACGCCCTGCCCTACACCGTCCAGGAATTTGTGCGCGAGGGGACGCGCACCGGCTCCATCGCCGTCACTTTTCTCAGCACCTACGACGAACGTCCCTATCGCGTCGAGCGGCGTTTTGGCGGCAGCAACGCCTACGCCGTCTACGATGACGAGCTGAAAGGCAAAATCTGCGACGGCAAAGCGGATGTGCTGGCCTTTGTGCGCCGTCACACCAAGGCTGACCCTTCGGTGGATCTGACGCGCCTCTTCAACGATGCTTTGGGGGTGGCGCAAGGCGCATTGACCGCGGCCTTTGCCGAAACGCCGGCCCGCCGCAAACCGATCTTCGACGCCCTGTTGCAGGTCGACGACTACAGCGCGGCCGCCGACCGCCTGCGCGAGCCGGCGCGGCGCGTGCGCGAACAGATGGTGGAGAGTGACCGCACACTGGCCGTGCTGGCAACGCGTCTCGAACAGCTGCCGGAGCTAGAACAAGCGCTCAGGCAGCGCACGCGCGATCTGGCGCAGGCAACCGCCACACGCGCCCATTTGGAAACGGCGCTGGCGGCCAGCCAGGTGCGGTTGCAGACATTGGAGGCAAAGAAAACATTGGTGGACGCGCTGACCGCGCAGCAAGTCCGCTATGAGGAAACCAGGCGCAACCTGGAGGGGCAACGTGCCCGCGCCCAGCAGGCGCGCACCGAAGCCGAACAGGCCGCCGCCATTGTCGCCGCCAATCAGCCCGGCCATGATGCCTATCTGGCCGCACAGACAGAACAGGCAGCCCTGCAAACGCGCGCCAGTGAGCGGCAAACGCTGCTGAACCAGCGCAGCGCCGCGGACAAACAGCTCGCGCTGGCAACGGCCCGCTGCACACAGCTCGAACAGGCGCTGCAGGAAGCCGCCGCGGCCGAAGCCACGGTGCGCGACCTGGCCGAAGCCGTCGCGCGGCAGGCCACCTTGACGGAGCAGGTGGCGGCGCTCGAACACGCCCAAGGTCAGTTGGCCGACTATGACCGCCGGCTTGCCGCGGCTACGCTGCGACGCCAGAAACTTGTGGAGCGTCAGCGCGAGGTCGAAGCGGGCCGCATCCGCGCACGGGCGGTGGAGGAACAAGGACAGGCGGTCGGCGTCCGTCTGGCCGATCTCCGCGCGGCGCTGGACATCGCGCGCGAACAGGTGACGCTGCTGGGCGCAGAATTGGCAACCATCGAGCAGCAAACCGCGGCGTTGGGTGACATCGCCGCCCCGTTGTGTCCGGTCTGCGAGCAGCCGCTCACGGTCGAACATCGCGACCAGATGCTGGCGCGGAATCAGGAACAGGACGCCAGACTGCGCGGCCAACGGACGGACCTGCAAACCAGCGTCGCCCAACGCCAAAAAGAGATTGCCCTCCTGGAAAAAGAACATGCCCAATTGCAAAAAGAGTGGAGAAGCCTGCCGCGCGAAAACGAACTGAACGACCTTGTCCAGGGGCTGACGGAGGTGGAAGCTGAAATCAACCGCGACAACGCAGGGCGTCAATTGCTCGCCGAGCAGGCGGTCGGCCTCGACGCGCTGCGCCGAACCCTGGCGGCGCTGGACGACCCGCGCAGCCGCAGCGCAGTCGCCAGCGCGCGTGCGGCTCAGCGCGCCCAGTTGGAGACGCAGCTCAGAAGCGAGCAGAGCCAGCGGAAGGAGGCGCAGCAACAGATCGCAGCCATCGAAGCGACGCTGAAGTTGCTGGGCGATCTCGACCGCGCGCTGGCGGAGAATGCAGCGCAACTGCGCGAACACGCCGTCGCTTATCAGGCAGTGCTGACGCAACGTCAGGTGGCGGCCGCGCTGCCGCGCCGCAGCGCCGACCTGATCGAGGTCGAACGCACCTTACAAAAAAACCATAGCGACATTGCGCAAACACACGCTGATCTCCAGGCAGCCACTGAACAGTTTGACCTTGCCAACTATCAGCAGGTACTATTAGAGGATCGCGGAATGCGTGAAGAGTTTGGTAGTCTGTCTGCCAGCATCAGACTCATGCACGAAGCGCAAGGGCGCGACGAAGCCCAGATGCAGGCGCTGCGCAACGATCAGGCGAGCCACCATGCGCTCGGACAGGAACGCCGGCAGTTGGCCCGGCAGGAAGAAACGCTGGAAGCGATCCGCGCCATCATCAAGCAAGCCGGGCCATTCGTCACCCAGGCGCTGGTGCGTCAGGTGAGTGAAGGCGCCGCCACCATCTTTGGCGAGCTGATGGGCGATCACAGTCGCGTGTTGGCGTGGGGCGAGGATTATGGCGTCAGTTTGACGACAGGCGGCGCGGTGCGCAGTTTCCGGCAACTCTCCGGCGGCGAGCAGATGAGCGCGGCATTAGCGGTGCGGCTCGCCCTGGTGCGCGAAATGAGCAGCATCAATGTCGCCTTTTTTGACGAGCCGACTGCGAACCTCGACAGTGTACGCCGCGAGGCGCTCGCCCAGCAGATCATGGCGGTGCGAGGTTTCAATCAATTATTCGTCATCAGTCACGATGACACGTTTGAACAAGCGACCCAGAACCTGATTCGGGTGACACGGTATGGCAACACAACCGCCAGCGCAGATGCAGCAGAATAGCCGGGCCATGCAAACCCCTCAGCCAAGCATTCTGTATGTGGAGCATGATGTTGCCTTGGCGCATCTATTCAAGGAGCAGATGGAGCAGGAAGGCTTCTCAGTTGAACTTGCGCATACCGGGCCTGAGGGTTTGGGAGTTCTCAATCGCAAACGCTACGATTTAATTATTCTCGACTATCAACTGCCTGAGTTGAACGGCATTCAACTTCTCTACAAATTGATGGAGAACGAAAATCACCCCCCGACCATCATGGTCACCGCGGAAAACGATGTGACAATTGTGGTCGAGGCGTTGCGTCTCGGCATCTCCGACTATATCATCAAGAGCACGGGCGCTGGATATCTGCAACAGGTGCCCTCCGTTATCGATCGCGTGATCCAGGATCATCGCAAACAACTGGAGCGCGATGCCATTGTCCAGGATCTCCATGAGCAGAACCAGAAGCTGGCGCTGCTCAACCGCGCGACGCAGATCTTTACTTCGACGTTGGATGAAGATCAGATCGCGTCACAACTCGTCAGCAGCATCTGTGAATTTACCAACACAGAAGGCAGCTCGGTGTGGCTGCTGGGGGCAAGCGAATTGTTGGAATGTGTGGCCATCTATGCCAACGACGAGTATGTCGAACCGCGGCATGTGCCGCTTGCACCAGGACAAGGCGTTGCAGGGTGGGCCTTTGCCAACCGCGAAACAGTGCTTGTCAACGATGCCGCGCACGAGCCGCGCTTCTCAACCTCCAGCGACGCCAAGTTGAATTTCCGCACGCGCACGTTATTGGCAGTGCCGCTGCGTGCGCCGGATCGAGTGCTGGGCGTGCTGGAGCTGGTCAACAAACGGTCTGGCAAATTTACCGACGCTGACCGCATCCTTGCCGAGACGCTGGCCGCGTCAGCCGCGATCGCCATCGAAAATGCACGCTTTTTTCAGGACCTGAACCGTCAGGCCGAAGAACTGCGTCTGCGCAACGAGGAACTGGATGCCTTTGCGCACACGGTCGCGCATGATCTCAAAACGCCGCTTTCGCTGGTGGCAGGCTATGGCGATATGCTGCGCGAAAATTTCACCTTCCTCCACCCCGACGAGGTGATCGTCTATCTCCAGCAGATCATCGACAACAGCATGCGCATGAATGATATTATCGAATCGCTGTTGCTGCTCGCGGGGGTGCGCGGCGCGTTGGCTGTCGAGATCGGGCCTGTGAACATGCAGAGCATCGTAGCAGAGGCCATCAGCCGAGTTGAGTTTATGTTGGTGGAACGCAATGCAACCGTTCACATTCCCGATGACTGGCCATTGACAATGGGATACGGGCCGTGGCTGGAAGAGGTGTGGTACAACTATATCATCAACGCGCTGAAGTACGGCGGCGATCCCCCGGAGATTACGTTAGGATTCGATCTCCTCGATGGCTCCCGGGTGCGCTTCTGGCTGATCGACAACGGCCCTGGTGTTTCCGACGATACGTCACATTTATTCAAACCAATGCTGCGCGCCCCGCGCAGCGAGGGACGCAAGGGATATGGCCTGGGTCTCTCCATTGTCAAACGGATTGTGGAGCGACTGCAAGGCGCTGTTGGCGCAGAAAATGTCCCCAACGGCGGCAGCCGGTTCTACTTCATCCTGCCCGCGGCTGTAGACGAAGCAGAATGACATAGGGCGTCACCCCATAATACCAGGCCAGCCAAAAGGCCAGCCGCACCCCTTGCCCTCCATCCCGCCAGCCTTGCAATGTAATAAAGCGCCGCCAGAACTCTCGGATGGGTTGCACGACGAAATTGTGTGGCCGCGGCCTGATGCCGCGCGCGGCTAAAATGCGCGCCTCATAAGCGGCGTAAACGCGCTGCTTGCGGTGAAATTGTCCCCACGTCTGGTAATTGTAATGGACGAGTGGCTGCTTCAGGTGCGCACTGGGTCCGGCCAGCTCGACAATCTCGTGCACCTGGCGGTCGGCCGCATAGCGCGCCGCGTCCCGGCGCAACAGGCGCAATTGATAGTCAGGCGTAAAGCCCCCGCCGCGCATCTCGTGGCCGACGATAAAGTTGCGGCGCGGCGCCCAATAGCCCACCACTTCTCCCGGCGCGTCGATGGCTTGGCGAACTTCGGCCGCAAGCGCAGGCGTAGCGCGCTCATCCGCGTCGACAAATAGGATCCAGGCAGCGTCGATGGCGTCGAGCGCGGCCTGGCGTTGCGCGGCGTAGTGATCGAACGGCCGTTGCACCACCAGCGCACCCGCTGCCGCGGCGCAAGCCTGTGTGCCATCCGTGCTGCCGGAATCCCACACCACGACGGCGTCCACCCAGGCCCGCAGCGAGGCAATGCACGCCGCAATGTGATGCGCTTCGTTATAAGTAAGAATGACCGCCACCAGTTGCTGCATCGTCGCGTCGCCGCTCCTTCTTTTTCCTCTTTATGGGGTTGCCACACCGTGAATCAAAGGCAGATAGAGCAAAGTAGCCGCGCGCGGGGACGCCTCGTCGCTTAAGAAATTCAGCGCTGACGCCGCGGCCGCGCCAACGCGTGCAACGGCTGGACGCTCCAGTTTGTCGGCAGTGTCAGTCGGCCTGTGATAGTCCGGCCCACACGCGCCGTCGGATGTGTACATGTTGAACATCACGGCAGGAATGCCGCCATCGGAGAACGCTGCATGGTCGCTGGAGCCATGCGTCAGGTAGTCGATGCGATCTGGAGTGACCGGCAGCGACGCGGCCAGCGCGCGATCTGCATCGCGTACAGCGTAGAGGTGCAATGCGTCGCCAATGCCGACGCAATCAAAATTCACCATGGCCTGCGCCAGGAAGCGTCCATCTGGCGGCAGGTGGTTGACAAAATAGCGCGAACCTGCCAGCCCGTCTTCCTCACCGCCAAAGGCGATCAAGGTGAGCGTGGGCGTGAATGGCGCAGACGCATACAGGCGCGCCACTTCGAGCAGGACGCCGACGCCCGCGGCGTTATCATTGGCGCCCGGCCCGCCGTAGGGCAGATCCGACAAACGCTCAACAGTGTCGTAGTGTGCGCCCGCGTAGAGCACACCATAGTCCGGCAAGCCGGCGCGGGTGGCGATCACATTCATCCCGACGATCTCATTGCCGCCGCGGCGCAGCGGAAAAGGTTGAATGCGCACCGCGTAGCCGAGCGCTGCAAATTGTCCGGCCAACCAGCCCGCGGCTTCCTGTTCGCCCAGCGTGCCCGCGGGCCGGTCGCCGATGACAGCGGCGAGATGCGCTGCATAGGCAAGCGCGCGATCCGGGTCGAACTCGCTTGCATCGACCGCGGCTACAGGCGTAGTCAGCGCCAGCAAAAGCACACACGCAGCCAGGCATTGCGCCAAAACGCGGCGTGATGAAATAAGAAGCTGCGACATAAATTTACCTTCTTCTAAAAACGCCGTTCTGAAAATTTCCCATTTTGACGCGGAGACGCAGGGTCGCAGAGCAAGCGCAGAGAATTGCCGATTGCATTTCTCAATTTTCGCTGCGGTTCTCCGCATCTCTGTGACTCTGCGTCAAAGGGAGAACATTCCCAAACGGATTTCAAAGCGCCCTGATTGCGGCATAGGCGGCCAGCGCCTGCTGAAGCGCCACGCCGTCGATCTCGCCGCGCGCGAAGCGTCGCTTTGCGCGCCGCGCTTGCTGCGCCATGCCAGCGCGGATCAGACGGCGGATCAGCCACAGCGCACCCGGCGGATATTCGTCTGCATATTTGGCGTAGAAGCGGAGACGGCTGCGCCACAAGCGCTCCTGCGTCTGCCAGCGGTGCTGCCGGCTGCTCTGCGCCTCGTGATGGATGATCTGCGCGGCGGGCAGCACATAGACCGACCATCCGCTGCGCCAAAAACGGCGGCACCAATCCATTTCCTCGCAATACATCCAGTAGCCATCATCCAGCGCGCCGACCTGCACGATCGCCGCCCCACGCACCAGCATGGCGGCGCCCAGCACGAAATCGACGGCGAAGGGCGCGCCCTGCGCCCAGCACGCCGCGGGATAGCGGCCGTTGACGCGGCTGTCAAGCAGCCGGTGGCCGCCGCGCACGCCAGTCGGCGGAAAGAGATCGAGGTAGATCTGGGCCACGCCGGGGAAGCGGAACGCGCTGTGCTGGAACGCGCCGTCGTGGTAACGCAGCCCCGCGCCACACACCGCGGCATCAGGATGCGTCTCCAGAAAATTGACCATTTGGTCGAGCGCGTCGCCAGTCACTTCGGCGTCGGGATTGAGGAGCAGCACATAGTCTGGTGGAGGATGGTGCGCGGATGACGCGGATCGAACAGATACACGCTGATTTTGATCTGCGCTGATCTGCCCAATCCGCGTCATCCGCGCGCCATTGATTTCTACTGTAGGGAAGCCCAGCCATTGCAGCGCGGCGTTGTTGCCGCGCGTAAAGCCGAGATTTTGCTGGCTTGCCATGAGATGGACGTCGGGAAACTCGGACGCCACCATGGCTGCGCTGCCGTCACTGCTTGCATTGTCCACGACGACCATGACAACTTCAAGCGCCACTGCCGTGCGCGCCACTGCCGTGCGCACGGCAGCCGCCGCGATGCTGTTCAGGCAAGTGCGCAGCAGATCACGCACATTGTAAGAGACCACAATGACCGCGAGCCGGATCGGGCGCTTCACGGCGTCCCCAACTCCACGGTGATGCGGTCGATATTGTTGTTGGCGACTTCGACGCCTTGATGGATCAAGCCGCCCCACCAGAAACGCGTCCCGATCGGCGGCTTCTCGTCGAGCACGATGCAGCCGCTGACCTGGCCGCGCTTGCCGGGCATTAAGTACCATTGCTCGCGGCCGTCGATGACGCGCTTCTCCAGGTCTTCCTGCCGGCCGATTGCCCATCGGTAAGGAAAATCAATGCCGGTCGTGTCAAAGTTGATGCCAAAGCGCCACGCGCCATCCTGCTGGAGCCAGCTCGGCTCGTCCTGTGCAACGGACAATGTGTTGTAGTTTTCGGCGTAATGGTAGACCTGGCCAGGCCAGGGGCCGCTGGTGCGGATGGGCACAAGGCTTTCGTTCTCAATGTATGCAGTGAAGCAAAGCTTGTCGCCGAGCGCGAGCAACACGATGCGCCCGTTCTCCCCCTCCCAGTCGATCTCGCCGCCCACGACATCGGCGCGCGGTTTGCCGCCTTCTTCAAAGGTCAGTTCACGCACAACGCGCACGCTGTTGCCGGCGGCATCGCGCGCTTCGCCAATCAATTCATAGGTTCCGTCTGGCGGTGGTTCGGCGTTCAGATCGACGCCGCCATCGTAGCTGTAATCGTGATAGCCGCGTTCGGTGGGCTTGACCAGGCCAGGCGCTTCGGCAATAAAATAGCGTAGCTCCGGTTTCTGCGGGTCGCGCAGAAACAGATTGATCGACTGCACTTCTTTGGTGAGAAAATAGCCGATAGAGACGCGGTCGTCGGCAAGACCATCTTGATTGGGGCGGAAAATTTCCGGCGCCACTGTGAAATTCTGCAATTCCGGCATTATTGTATCGCCATTGCGCAGGGTGATCTGCCCCGACGCCTCAACCGGGGCGCCGTTGTCCTCAACGGCCGCAACGACCCAGCGATAGTCGCCGTCAGGCAGCACGCGGCTGAGAATTTCGACCGGCCCGTAGCCCAGATCGACTGTTTCCGGGTTGTCCACCACGCCGCCCCACAACACGCTATAGGCGCCCGGCGCCCGGCGGCGGTTGTCGCGGAAGTAGAAGCGTTCGCCCGCGTCATTCTCGAAATAGATGCTTACATCGGCTGGGCGGCGCAGCGTGTAGGTAATTTCGGTCACGTCGTCCTGTCCGTCAGCATTGGGTGTGATCTCGCTCTTGGAGACCGTCACCTCACTGAGCAGCGGGCCCATCGCAAAGTCTAACTGGCCGCAGCCGGCCACGCCCATCATGGCGGCAAGCAACAGGCTGTAAAACCCTGCACGGTTGATACTTCTCCGGCTCACAATCACTCCTTTATCTGACCGACATTTTGCAGCGCTCTGTCCGCCTCACCAGGCATCTGCGCCAATCCCAGTCTAAATCCAAGCGATAAAGCGGGGACTCCGCATCATACGCCACGTCCGCCTTTTGCTTTCGCACCGCCTTCATCGAGGAAGGCGAAGCAAAGGGCAATTTGCCAAAGATCACACCCACGCCGCCGCGCTGGATCGGCCGCTGGACGGCTCCTATCATAATCGTTTCTGACAACCGCGCAAGAAACTCCCTTTGCAGCGTGCGCCGCATCGCCCGGCAACCATTGCACAATATCCTCCAGGTTCACTGAGAGATCATCCATTGTCGCCCTGATCGAATCCTGCTACGCTGAGACAAACCAAATGAGTTCAACCGAGATGCGGGCGCCTGGGCCACTACGCGCCAGGGGCAGGCTGCAAGCCGCCCTGGTTGAACGAAATATCCGCCGCCCTGTCGCGGCGCGTCGCCACAAAGAGGAGATAGCCGAATGACCGATTCACACCAATCGGTGGTCAGCGTGCATGAAACAAAGATCACCATTCCCACCTATGGCATCGGCCAGCCACAAAAAAATCCATTGTTCCTGGAAAAACGCGTTTACCAGGGCAGCAGTGGCGCAGTCTATCCCTATCCGGTGGTGGAGCGCGTCGACGCGGACAAGGCTGACAAGCAATACACAGCCCTCTTTTTGGAGAACCGTTACCTGCTGATCATGCTGCTGCCGGAGATCGGCGGCCGCGTGCAGATGGCGCTCGACAAGACCAACGACTATCACTTCGTCTATTACAATCGCGTGATCAAGCCGGCGCTGGTCGGGCTGACCGGGCCGTGGATTTCGGGCGGCATCGAGTTCAACTGGCCGCAACATCATCGGCCCACTACCTTTTCCCCCGTCGATTATCGCATCGAAGCGCACGCCGACGGCAGCCAGACCGTGTGGATGGGCGAGATCGAGCGCATGTTCCGCACCCAGAGCATGGCCGGCTTCCGCCTCTATCCCGACCGCGCCTACCTGGAGATCGATGTCCAGCTCTACAACCGCACACCGTTCCCGCAGACCTTTTTGTGGTGGGCCAACCCCGCGGTGCACGTTAACGACGACTACCAATCGATCTTCCCGCCCGATGTTTTCGCGGTGATGGATCATGGCAAGCGCGCGGTTTCGTCCTTCCCGATTGCGACGGGCGTCTATTACAAAGTCGACTATTCGCCCGGCACTGATATTTCGCGCTACAAGAACATTCCTGTCCCGACGTCATACATGGCCTATCATTCCGATTTCGACTTTTTGGGCTGCTATGACCACGGCAGACAAGCCGGCATGTTGCACATCGCCAACCACCATCTTGTGCCGGGCAAGAAGCAATGGACGTGGGGCAACAGCAACTTCGGCCAGACCTGGGATCGCCAGCTCACCGACGCTGACGGCCCCTACATCGAACTGATGTGCGGCGCGTTCACCGACAACCAGCCCGATTTCTCCTGGCTGCAACCGGGCGAAGAAAAGCGCTTCACGCAAGTCTTTATGCCCTTCAAAACAATCGGCGGCGTCAAAAATGCTTCGCCCGAGGCCGCGCTCAACCTGGAAATCAGCGAAGGCTGCGCGCAGATCGGCGTCTATCTCACGAGCCCGCGCACTGTGACTGTGATGCTGACGGCTGCCAATGAAGTCTGCTTCCGTCAGGACGCGGCATTGTCGCCGGAAGCTGTGTTTCAGACCACGATAGCGCTGCCGATCGGCGTGCCTCCACAGCAGGTCACCTTGCGCGTAAGTGAGGGCGAACGCACTTTGCTGGCCTTTACGCCGCTGCCAGATGCGCACCCCGCGCCGCCGCAGCCAGCCACGCCCGCCCAGCCCCCGGTTGAACTCGCCACCAACGAAGAGCTTTTCCTCAACGGGCTGCACCTGGAGCAATATCGCCACGCCACCTACGACGCGGAGCCATATTATGTGGAAGCGCTGCGCCGCGACCCGCTCGACAGCCGCTGCAACAATGCGCTTGGTCTGCGCCGGCTGCGCCAGGCGCAATTTGCTGCAGCCGAAGGCTACTTCCGCGGTGCGGTCGAGCGCCTCACGCTGCGCAATCCCAACCCCTATGATGGGGAGCCGTACTACAACCTGGGGCTGGCGCTGCGCTGGCAGGGTCGCGACGAGGAAGCCTTCGACGCCTTCTACAAAGCAACGTGGAACGCCGCCTGGCAGGACGCCGCCTACTTCGAGCTGGCGCGGCTCGCGGCCCGCCGCGGCAACGACCAGGAAGCGCTCGAACTGGTCGAACGCTGTCTTGACCGCAACGGGCGTCACTACGGAGCGTTTCTGCTGCAAGCCGCCTTGCTTCGCTGCAGTGGGCGCAGCGACAAAGCCGCCGCCGCGATTGCCACCGGACTGGCGGCCGCACCGCTCCACTACGGCCTGCACTTTGAGCGGTTTCTGCTGACGAATGACCCTACATTTCACGACCTTGTGCAGGATGACGCAGATACGCGAATTGAACTGGCGCTGGAGTATGCGCACGCTGGTTTCTTCGACGCGGCCGACCGGCTGCTGGCAGGCGCGCCGCCGCACAACCCGATGGTGCATTACTATCGCGGCTGGATGCGGCTCCAGGCTGGCGACGCGGCCGGTGCGGATCGCTGCTTTGCCCTGGGTGCGGCCGCCGCGCCCGACTATTGCTTCCCAAACGAGGTGGAGTGCGCGCCCGCGCTGAGCGCGGCGATGGCGCGGCAGCCGTTGGACGCGCGCGCGCCATTTTACCTCGGCACGTTTCTGTACGCGCACCACGTTTATGACGCTGCCATTGAGTTGTGGGAGCGTTCGGCTGCGCTCGACCCGGCCTTTGCCACTGTGCAGCGCAACTTGGGGCTGGCATATATGAACCAGCGTGGGGATGGCGCCAGTGCGCAGGCCAGCTATGCGCGCGCCTTTGCGCTCGACCCCACCGATAGCCGCGTCTTCTTTGAGCTGGATCAGCTTGACAAGAAGGTGGGCAAATCACCTGCGGAGCGGCTGGCGCAGCTTGCCGCGCACCAGGCGCTGGTGGACGAACGCGACGATTTGACCGTGGAATATGTCACACTGCTCAACTTGACCGGGCGTCATGCCGAAGCATTGGCGATCTTGCTGGGACGCACCTTTCACCCCTGGGAGGGAGGCGAGGGCAAAGTGTCAGGTCAGTATGTGACGGCGCTGGTGGAGCTGGCAAAAGCCGCGCTTGTTGCTGGAGACGCGGTTAGCGCCATCGAACAGCTGAAGCGCGCGCGCAGTTATCCCGACAACCTGGCGGAAGGCAAACTGGCGGGGGCGCAGGAAAACGCCATCGACTACTGGCTGGGGCGAGCGTATACTTTGCGCGGCGACATTACCGAGGCCGCGCGCTGGCATCGGCGTGGGGCGCAGGGGGAAGTGGCGCTCAGTGCTGCGATGTATTACAACGACCAACCACCGGATCTGGCGTTGTACCAGGCATTGTCGTACGCCGCGCTGGGCGAAACCCAGCAAGCGACCGCGATCTGTGAGCAGTTGGTCGAATATGGCCAGGCGCACCGCGGCGACAAAGTAACGATGGATTATTTCGCGGTTTCGCTGCCCGATTTTCTGGTTTTCTACGACGACCTGACGCGACGCCACCGCATCCATTGCGCGTATATGGAAGGGCTTGGCTATCTGGGGCTACAGCGCCACGCTGAAGCGATTGCAGCGTTTGATGCCGTTCTGCAGCAGGAGCCGGCTCACTTGGGGGCAACGCTGCACCGCAAAATGGCAAATAGTTTTGTTGCAGAAAATGTTCGGCCAGCAACCGTTTGACACAGGTGTGTCATTCCAGGTATCATTCCAGCGCCACAAAAGAACTGTAATTTGGGTAATGTAGGCTAAGCAGATCCTGTGCCTATAAGAGTGCTCCCTCCAATGCTGTGCAAACAATTGGGCGCCGCCCCCTGCTTTGTCTGGTGTAATGTTTCGTCTAACCAATCCAGTTGACACGAAAGGACTTTTTCCCATGAACAACAATGGAATCAGCCGGCGTCAGTTCCTGCAGTGGGGCGCGATGACGGCGGGTGTAGTTACGCTGGCGGCCTGTGCACCCTCTGCTGCGCCAAGTGCTGCTCCCGCGGCTGGCGGTGAGAGTGCGGCCGCACCGGCCGCGGCGGGCAATGTCGTGCAGTATTGGTATTCGTGGGGCAACCTTGACCCGGCGATGGAGAAAATCATCGCAACCGATGAGTTCAAACAGCACATGGGCGACGCCACCCTGGAATTCAAGGGATCCGCTAACCAGGATTCGCTGTTGACGGCCATTGCCGCCGGCACCCCACCCGACGGGGGCTCCAACTACTCCTACGTCAACCTCTTCACACGCGGCGCCACCATTGATGTCAAGGATATGGCCGACGCCAGCACGATGTTGAAAGCCGACGACATTTTGGACGGTGTGTGGAACAGTGCGTTTTATAAGGGCGGCATGATCGGCGTGCCCGGCATCGAATGCTTCAACTGGTGGGGCTTGAATGTGAACGCCAACACCGCTGAACAGGATGGCCTTGACCCGACCACCCTGCCCAAGACGTGGGACGAGGTGCTGGAATGGCACAAGGCAATGACGAAGAAGGACGACGCGGGCAATCTGCTTCAGTTTGGCCTTGACCCCTACGATGCCATGGCGAATGAGCCGGACTTTCTGGCCGGCTCTTACGGGGTCAAGTGGTTTGACGAAGAGACGGGTGCGTTTGATCTCGCCAACCCGCGCATCGCCGAGGGGCTGGACACGCTGGGCGAGTTCATCCGCATTGCCGGGCCGGACCAGTTTGCCGGCATGCGCCAGGTCGAAGGCAACGGCACCTGGGGCGCGGCTTACAACGCCGGCATCCAGAACATGATCATGGAAGGCTACTGGCATCCGGGCGAGACCCAGATTCAGAAGCCGGAAGTTGCGCAGTACAATCGTGCTTCGTGGGCGCCGGTGCCGGCCGACCGCAAGGATGTCAATATCATGGCGACCGGTCTGCACGCCGTCGTTATCTTTAAGGATGCCAAGAACAAGGAAGGCGCGTTCAAGCTGGGCGAATTCTTCCAGACGCCCACCGCGCTCAACATCATTTTTGATGAAGTCGGCTGGATTCACGGCGTCAAGTCGTGGCTGCAGACCATCGACAAGAACAAGTATCCGGGTCTGGCCTTCTATGTAGACGCCGGCCCCGAAGTCACCGAATGGACGATTGGCCGCCGCTGCCCCATCAACGACTTCGTCATCACCCAGTACACCGAACTGCGCGAACAGGTCTATCGCGACCTGATGAGTGCGCAGGCCGCAGCTGACGAGCTGCAGAAACGCGCCGAAGGTGAATGGCAGGCGCAGGGATTAGGATAAGTTGCGTGTAAGTTAGCAGTTGGCTGAAAAGATGACTGTCACTGATAACTGTCACTTTAGAAGTGACAGTCATCTTCAGATTACTCCTTTTCTTGTCTGCTTCAGTCAGCCGGCTTTTCTATTTTTCCAGGAGATAGATATGGCTGCAACAATGGCTCCGCGACGGGGGATGACCAAGACTGAAAAACGCAACCAGATAGCGGGACTGCTCTTTGTTTCGCCCTGGTTGATTGGATTTTTCCTCTTTGCACTCTTTCCGCTGATCGCCTCGCTCTACTACAGCATGACCAACTATGACTTTATTCGCGACCCTCAATTTATTGGCGCCGCGAATTATGTCCGGCTCTTCACCAGCGATCCGGACTTCTGGACGGTTATGTACAATACGCTCTACTATGTCGGCTTTGGCGTCCCTCTGGGCATCGTTGTGGCTTTTACGATCGCCAATCTGCTCAACAGTGACATCAAGGGGCGCACCCTCTTTCGCTCGGTGATTTACATCCCGTCGATCGTGCCAGCCGTCTGTACGGCGATGGTCTGGCTCTTTATCATGAACACGCAGTACGGCGCCATCAACGGCCTCCTCAAGACCGCGGGCTTTCCGACCATTCCCTTCCTGTCCAGCCCTAGCCTGGCCAAGCCCTCGCTGATCATGATCTATGTGTGGGCGCAGGGCACGGCAGTCGTGATCTTCCTGGCCGCGCTGCAGGATGTGCCGCGCTCGCTCTACGACGCCGCGCTGGTCGATGGCGCCAATGCGTGGAATCGCTTC
>JACSRH010000113.1 GCA_014879855.1 Caldilineaceae bacterium
ATAGGGTGCACTATGACGGAAGATTATAGACACAAAAAAATAGAAATTTCAATCAGGGAAAGCTGACAATTTTTGGCGTAAAATGGATCGCACCTTACGGGCGCCTGAAAATCATCTGCTTTACGCCGCCCTTCCATTTCACCACAGGGGAACGAGCAGGCGGGCGCAGTCGTCCTCATGGTGAGCACTCATGATGGTCCGTGTACTGTCCGCCGGTGGAGTGCATGAAAGGAGAAACCAATGAACTACCGATCCATCGCGATCATAACCGGCCTGGCGGCAGCCATGCTGGTCACCGCGTGCGCGGGGACGCCAGAGACGCCAACGCAGTCCAGCGAGCCGCCCGTCGAGCAAAGCGAGGCAACGCCCACTTCCTCCCCCACCGCTGCCCCGCAGTCGCCGCTGGCCGTCGAGCCGCCGCGGGCCGTCGAGTCGCCGCTGGCAGTTGAGGCGCCGTTAGCCGTCGCGTCGCCGCTGCTGACGCCGCTCGCTTCGTCCGCGGATGTGGGCGGCGTAACCGGCGAAGCGCCCCAGGCGCTGCTGGATCTGATCCTCGCCGACGCGGCCAGCCGCACCGGTCTGGCGCGCGAGGCGCTGCGCGTCATCCAGGATCAGGCGGTGGTGTGGCCGGATGGCTCGCTCGGCTGTGCGCAGCCCGGCATGGTCTACACGCAGGCGCTGGTGGAGGGCTATCACGTGATCGTGGCGGCCGGGGAGCAGACGCTCGACTATCGGGCAGGCCGCAGCAATTCCTTCCGCCTTTGCGAGAACCCGCAGCCGCGCACATCAGGCGGCACGCCCGCGCGGTAAAGCAAGGGCTGCGCAAAAAAAGAGGCGGGCCGGTGACCGGCCCTCCTCTTTTTACCTACAACAGGTCAGACGCCGCGGCGCCCAGACCAGCCTACCGCACGATCACGACGCCTGCTTCGGCGCCATCCGGCGCACCGGGCAGATAGCGCAGCAACAGGCCGAACTCGGTGTTGTTGGTGCGCGACCCCGTGTCGACGACCGTCAGCACATCATTCTGCTTGAAGCCGATCTCGGTCAGCCCGACATCGCCGTTCTGGAAGACGCCGAGGTAGCGTTCGCCCAACGGGGCGATGGTGATGGCATCAAACATATCGGTGGCAGCGCCCGTGAAGTAGATGTCACGCGCCACGGCCTGGATGTTGATGGGCTTGAGGAAATCTTCCGCGTTCATGCCGATCTGCTCGCCGCACAACAACAACACGGTGTTGCCGCTGTTGGTGTTGTGGTCGGTGAAGAAGAAGGCATCGGCCAGACCAGTCTTCAAATCCGCCACCCAACTGAGGTTGCGGCCATCCGACAGGCTGCCGGTGAGGCTGGCGTCAAAGGTGAAGGCCTGGTAGTCGTAGATGCCGTCGTTGTTGACATCCATGTTGATCTCGATGCTCAGCGGCGCGTTGGCATGCGTCTGCCGCTCCCACGTATTCACGGCGAAGGCCATGAGGAACGAAGGATCCTCGCTGCAGAAGCCGGCCGGCACCGGGTACGTCGCGTAGCCGAGATAGTGGAAGTCCGGTCGCGGGTTCTGTTCGCCGGCGCCACCTTCGGGCAGGTTGTAGTTGCCGGCCAGCAGCGAGTAGCTCTCGACCGTCGCCGTCGCCACACCGCGGTTGCGCACCTGCACGTCCGCGCCCTTCATGGTGCGCAGCGTGATGTTGGCGGCCTTGCGCGGCAGCACCTGCCACGGCAGATGGATGCGGTTGGCGCCGTCGCTGATGTCCGTCAGGTAGATGTAGCCGTCGTACTCCATGCCGGTCAGCGCATCGCCGCTGGCGCCGAGTGCGCCAGAATTGAGCGCCCATTCATAGAGCATGGCGCCGTCGATCTCCATCTTGACCTCAAAGTAGCCCCAATCATTGGCAGGGACCTGAACGCTGTTCGGCACGCGAATCTTGACCGCGCCGTTGGCTTCGTCATCCGCAAAGCGGAAGGCCGACGAGACCCGCAGTTTCATCTCCGCGTCGCTGTAGTTGCGCACCGCCACCCACTTGGAGAGCCGGAGCTTGCTCTGGCTGACCTCGTGGAAGGTGAAGGAGAGAGTCGGCGCGCCGCTTTCGGCCTCGTAGGCGACCAGCGGGGTGACCAGCGCCTCGTCGACGCGCACTTCGCCGCCGCCGATCCGCGTGATCGCGGCCAGCTCGCCGCCGCCGATGGCAGCCTTGTTGATGATGTTGGTCTCCGCTGTGTTGACCAGCGCAGCCTTGAGCTCCATGATCGTGCGGCCCGGATGCGCCTGCTTGAGCAACGCCGCCGAACCAGTCACCATCGGCGCCGCACCCGAGGTGCCGCCAAAGGCTTCCTGACCGACGCCACTGCCTGCCACTGCCGAGAAGGACGCGCCCGGCGCACCGATCTCTGGCTTGATCAGGTTATCGCTCATGGTTGGGCCGCGCGAGGAGGAGCCGGCCATGTGGCGCACCAGCGGGATGCCCACGGCCGGGTCAAAGCGTACAGTCACGCCTGCGGCCAGACCGCTCTTGAGACGGTTCGAGTCCACCTGGCTGATCATGTAGCCGGGGATGCTCGGGTCGCCGCCGCCAAAGCCGCCGGAGAAAGGCTCGCCCGGCGCCACCAGCCCGATGATGCCGACCAGCCCACCGCCCGCGGCGATGTTGCTGATCTTGATGCTGAAGCCACAGGAGCCGCGATCCACCAGCACGATCTTGCCGGCCAGCGAGCCGGCAGGGAAGGGATTGCAGCCCAGCAGGTTGCCGCCGGCGCCATCGCCATATTGCAGCGGGCCTGAGATCGGCGCGGTCAGCGGCGCGGACCACGGCTGGAAGAAAGTCTGAATCTGCCCGGCAATGGCCGGCGGGGTCAGCACCTGCATCAGCGGCAGGAAGGCTGAGGGCACTTCGGTCTGCGCCACCGAAAGCGCGGACAGCGTCGCGGCTGGCGAGCCGGTCACGTAAGGCTTGTCCGCCGAGTTGCCCGCGGAGGCCACCGTCAGCACACCGATCGCCGCGGCGTTTTCCACGGCCTGCGACAAATCGTCGTCGAAGGATTGGCCGTAGGTCGAGCCGAGCGACATGTTGACGATGTCCAGGTGATCGCTGGTGTCGCCGTCGTTATTTGGGTCAACAACGTACTCCATGCCCTGAATCAGCGCCACGCCGCTGCACGAGGTCGACACAGAGGAGCAGACTTTGACCGCATAGAGATCCACGCCCGGCGCCACGCCAATGCCACCCAACTCCGAGTTGTCGACGCTGAGGCCTGCGCTCAGGCTGCCGTCGCCAACTAGACCGAATGCATAGGCGGTGTAGACGACGCCGTTACTCAGCTTGATGCCCGGCAGCGGCAGCACGACAGTGGTCGTGCCGGCCAGACGCACTTCCAGATTGTAGACGCCGGCGGGGACCGGGGTGTACGCGCCCACTTCACCGTAGGCGATGTTGCTGAAGATCACCGGGCCACCGGCCACGGCAACATCGACCGCGGGCGCATCCGGCGACAGATGGACAAAGCGCACATGCGCGTTGCCCGCGGCCGGGTCGCTGTTGTCGTCAACCAGCACCAGCGGGGCGATGTCGGCCAACAGACCCTTGGCGATCACGGTGTAATCGACGCCGGCGTCAACGGTCAGGTCAGCGTCGATCACCACCGGCGTAGTGGCGCCGGTCGGCACAACCTTGACGTTGTAGGCGCCAGGCGGCAGGCTCAGGTAGTTGCTGATCGCCTTGAAGGGCACATCGGCGAGCACAATGCCATCGTTGACCAGCACGTCGACTGCCGGCGCGTCGGGCGAAGCATGGACAACGCGCACGCGTGCGCGGCCGGGATCAGGCATGGGCAGGCCACCGATGATGTCGGCGACATGGGTGCCGTGGCCGCCATCTGGGCCATCGTCGATCGGGTCAGGATCGGGCATTTCGGGGCCATTCGGCCAGACCGAACCGGTGAAGTCGTAGCCGCCCACCACCTTGGCAGTGGGGAAGGTGCCCGGTTCGATGATCGTCGGGTCGTTGCTCTCGAACGCGTAGACGCTGCCGGAGCCGCCCAACTTGGCATGGGTGTAGTCGATGCCGCTGTCGAGCACCGCCACCTTGACGCCTGTACCGTCAAAGCCAAAGGCCTCGCGCACAGTGGCCGCACCGATGTAGGGAACGGTCTCGCGCAGATCTTTCTCGTAATTCTTGACCGGGCGCACCGCGACCACAGCCGGATTGTCAGCCAGTGCGCGCAGCGTGTCGAGCGTGGCATTGACCAGCACGGCGTTCAGCGCCACCTGCGTCGTCGCCAGCACGGTGGCGCTCGGGTCGATCTGGGACAGATCGGCGAGCACGGTCGCCTGCTGCTGCTCGACTGCCGCGGCCACGGCAACCTGCTCGGTGGCAGAGACGGCCGCGCCGCGCACTTCGGCCGCGGCAATCGCCTCACCCACTGAGGGCTGGCTCAGGCGGACGATGACATTTTGCGCGCCGCCACTTGCCAGTTCCGGGCTGAGTTTGAGTTTGTTGAACTCGGCAGTGTCGAGCTGCACGGACGCGTCCAGCTTTGCCGCGACCATCCAGGCCGGCAGGGCGCGTCCAGCGGGCGCGCCGGCAGTCACCTGGCTGGCGCTGGCCGCGTCAACTTCCACCACCGTGACCGGCGGCGCCTCATCGTTGGCTTCGTCGCTGGCTTGCGAGTTGCCCGATGAACTTATCACAGAAGGAAGGAAAAGCCGATAGTTGACATCGGGGCTGTCTGGATTCTGGTCCTGGGCAAATGCCGGGGCAACTGCGCCAAGCACCATGGCAGAGATGAGCAGTAGGTTGAGAACAACTTTTCTCATGGTAACTCCTTCATTGGAATCAGAACGGTTAGCTGGGAATTCAGGGATGGGTCTGCGTCCGAACGATGAGCTCTCGACTGTGGATGAAACTCTCCTTTCCAGGTGCTGTGCGCTGAACAGAATGCTACGGTGCAACAGGAGACCAGGCGTGGCCGCTTCGGTGGTTTATGGAGCGACGTCGGCGTGTCGCATGTTGCGCGTGACAGCGCGCATGAGTGGCGCGCTCTGCATAGAAGTTCTGCAAAGTATGTTCAAATCATAAACAGCAGAGCTTATATACAGAATATCAGAGAAAAGAGGAACGTAAAGAGTAGAATGCTTACAATTTTCCGCCGATGTTTCCACTACGCTTGACGGACAATCATCCATCTGGACGAAAGGCCGGCCCATGGGCGCTGCTGGCGCGAAAGAGGCTGTTGTGTTCAATAAATGGCTGCGGGCAGGCTATGCATGGGCGTGTGAACGTCTGTACCACGAGTTTGCCTGGAGCTACGACTGGGTAAGCTGGGGCGTCAGCGGCGGCGCGTGGCACAGCTGGCGGCGTGTGGCGCTCGATGAAGTGCACCAGCAGGAAGCGACCACGGGCGCGCCAGTGCTGGAGCTTGGCTTCGGCACTGGCGCGCTGCTGGCCGCGGCTGCTCAGCGCGGAATCTCGTGCGTTGGCCTGGAGTTATCGCCGCAGATGCACGCCGTGGCAATGGCGCGGCTGAAAGCGCACGGTGTATGCGCGCCACGCGTCCGCGCCACCGCCCTACAGATGCCCTTCGCCGGCGGCAGCTTCGGCGCTGTTATCGCGACGTTTCCCGCGCCGTATATAGTGGCGCCAGCCACGCTACGCGAGTGCCATCGCGTCTTGCGCGCCCGTGGTCGATTGATCATTGGCGGGCTGTGGGTGGCTCCGGCTGTGGCAGGACACCGCCTGCACTTGCCGTTGCTCTATGGTGCGCCTGCTTCAGCGCAAGTTGACGCGGTGCTGCAACGGATCGAGGGCGCAGGCTTCACCGCCACCCTGCAAATGCGCAGGGCGCGCGGCGCAGAAGTCGCTGTGGTCGTGGGACAAAAAGCGCCGATAAACACAGAGGAAGGAAAGCACGCGGAATGAAGCTGCCAGATTTCATGAAACGCCTTTTGGGAAAACCAGTGGCGCCAGCACGACCGACCGCGCCCCCACTTGCGCTGTTGACGCCTGAACTTGAGCCGGATGAAATCCAAGTTCCCGAAATCACAGCGGCGGCTTTGCGCAGTGCGTTGCACGGCGACCAGCCGCCGCTGCTGCTCGACGTGCGCGAACCCTATGAATGGCGACAAGTGCGCATTCCTGCTGCGCGCCATTTGCCGATGAACAGCGTGCCACAGCGCCTTGCCGAGCTGCCGGACGACCGGCCAATCGTGGTTTTCTGCGCGCACGGCAGCCGGTCGTTCGGCGTGGCCTACTATCTACGCACCCAGGGCTTCGACGCCTGCAACCTGACCGGCGGCATTACCCAGTGGTGCGTCCAGGGAGGCGAGGTCGAAGTGCGCACAACGTTGTGATGCGTCACGCGTGACGCGTGCGTCGAGAGACGACATTACATATTATTACATATTACGCATTGCGCATTATGCTCTGATCGCGAAATTGCGTTTCGTACAGTGTGGCGTAGAGGCCGCCCTGGGCGAGCAATTGCCGGTGTGTGCCCTGTTCGATGATTTGCCCCTTCTCCACCACGAGAATTTTGTCGGCGGCCAGGATGGTGGAAAGCCGATGTGCGATGACGACGCTCGTCCGTCCGCGCAGCAGCGGCTGCAACGCGGCTTGAATCAGCGCCTCGCTCTGCGAATCCAGGTGTGAGGTCGCCTCATCCAGCACAAGGATGCGCGGGTCTTTCAGGATCACCCGTGCGATGGCAAGACGTTGTTTCTCCCCGCCGCTCAAACGATAACCGCGTTCGCCGACTTGCGTGTCATACCCTTCGGGCAGAGCAGCGATCATCTCGTGAATGTTCGCTGCCTGGCACGCCGCCTCCACTTCGGCCTGCGTGGCGTCAGCTTTGGCATAAAGCAAGTTGGCGCGGATCGTGTCGTGGAAAAGGTAGGTCTCCTGGCTGACGATGCCAAACTGCTGCGACAGCGAGTCCAGCGTAATGTCGCGCAAGTCAATGCCATCCAACAAGATGCGGCCGGCGGTCGGGTCGTACAGCCGCGGCAGCAGGTAGGTGAGCGTGGTTTTGCCCGCGCCGCTGGGTCCGACCAGGGCCGTCAAGCTGCCCGGTGCGATTTCAAAGTTGATGTTCTGCAAAGCATGGCGGCGCAACCGATCAGCTTGCTCGGAATCTGTGGCGTCTGTGGCTGTGGCGTCTGTGGCTGTGGCGTCTGTAGCTGTGGCGTCTGTAGCTCTGGCGTCTGTAGGTGCGTCAGCCGGGAGTGCCTTGTCTTTCCTGTTCAATGCCGCATTCCCATCAACTTGTGACACGTGCAGCACATCCCCAATCAACGGGCCTTGATACTGAAACCAGACATCTTCAAAGCAAATGCGACCCTCTGCCGTGCGGAGTTGCACTGCGCCGGGTCTGTCCTGAATCTCGACTGGCAGATCCAGATACTCAAAGACGCGCTCGAAGCTGACCAGCGCCGTTACAAACTCGACCTGCACGTTGGTCAACGCCGAAATCGGCCCGTAGAGCCGCGCCAGATACGCGGTGAATGCCACGATCGTGCCCACAGTCAGCGCGTCGTTGAGCACCATCCAACCACCCACCCAGTAGACCAGCGCGCTGCCGATCGCGCCCACTAATCCCAG
The DNA here is from genome assembly GCA_014879855.1 of Caldilineaceae bacterium. Taxonomy (GTDB): domain Bacteria; phylum Chloroflexota; class Anaerolineae; order Caldilineales; family Caldilineaceae; genus Caldilinea. The sequence continues at coordinate 7,584 of JACSRH010000113.1, forward strand.
CCCCATGAAAAATAGCTGTGAGACTTCGGCGCGACGCACGCCGATATCGCGCACATTGGCGCTCACCGTCTTGAAGCGCTGCTCCTCGGCGGGCAGGCGGTTGAAAGTCTTCATGAGGAGCGCGCCGTTGACTGTGAGCGTCTCGGTGATCTGGCTGCTCATGTCAGCGTTGTAGTTCAGGGCCTGGCGTCGGATTTTGCGCAGAGTCAGCCCGACGCGACGCGCGGGCAGCAAAAACAGCGGCAGCACCGCGACCGAGAGCAGCGCCAGCCGCCATTCGATGCTGATCATGACCACCAGCGTCGAAACCAACGTCACGACGTTGGTCAGAATTTCCGGGATGGTGCTGGTGATGGCGCCCTGTGCGCCAATGACGTCGTTGTTGAAGCGTGAAACGATCTCGCCTGATTTGGTGTTGGTGAAAAAACGCATCGACATGCGCCCCAAATGATCGAACATCTGGTTGCGCAGGTCGTAAATGATGCCTTCCCCGGCGCGGGCGCTGAAATGACGTTGCACGACGCCTAGCAAGCCCGTCAGCAGCGGCACGGCAAAAAGGCCGATCGCCAGCAGGTTCAACAAGCGCAGATTGCCGCTGGGCAGAACCTGGTCGATCAGCGCGCGGTAGATCAGCGGCGGCAGCAGCCCTAGCAGAGAGGTCAGCGTAATCGTGACCAGGACGATCGAAATGGCGCGCATATATGGCCGCGCATACTGAAAGACGCGACGCAACAGCGCACGGTCGATGACCGGTCGCTGCTTGTCTGACTCCTCGAAAGTGATGTACCGCCACCAATTTCCGCTATGCATCAGTTTGTGCGCCTTCTGGCAAGTAAAACAGGGGATGCGAGATTGGAGATTGCGAGATTGGAGATTGCGAGATTGGAGATTGCGAGATTGGAGATTGCGAGATCGGGTTATTAAAGTGTTGACGAATTGGGGATCAGGCTACCTCTCTCTCTCTCCCTCTCTCCCTCTCTCCCCCCCTCTCCCTGTCTCATCTTTTCCTGCGCCGCTGCACAACCTCGGTCAGCGCGCCGCCGATGGTGCAAAAGGCGCCAGCATAGAGCGCCGGCTGCCAGCTTCCCAGAAAGACGAAGAGCACAAGCGGCGCCACGCTCACCATCCCCCCTAGAAATGCGTGCATTCCGCCGCGCTGCCGCACATAGAGCGCAGTCAGGACGCCGGCCAACAATGGGCCGAGCAACGTGGCAATGACTTCATACTCGATGGGAAGCGTGAGCGTCTGCACAAACCTGGTGAGCACAGTCACCAGAAACGTATTGGCGGCAAATGCAAACAGCACCCCTTGCCAGGACAGGGGCGGCTTCACCCTGTCAGGCGCCGCAGTCCGCCGCGCACGGCGCGTCATACCGCCTCCCACAACGAGCAGTAAGTTTCAAATTCACGTTTCTCCATCTCTCCATCTCCCCTTCTCTCCACCCTATTCAAGTCTCGACCAATCCGGCTCCTCATAGCTATCCCGACGCCAGCGATACCCCGGCTCGTCGATCACACCGGGGACGTCCGCGTTCACCAGCAGATGGAGCGCACGGAAAATCATGGTGCGTTGTTGCAGCGGGGCGTGTGGCTCGCCGAGTGGGTGGCCCAGCGGCCACTTGACAAAGACCGCGCGCGGCGCGCCCACTGCGGCGGTCAGGTCGCGCGCAAGCGAGATGCTCACGGTGGGAATGCCTACTCGTTCAATGGCGCGTGCGATCAGCCCCACGGACCGATTGCAAAGCCCTCAGGCAGGTGTGAGCAAGGCGAAATCAACGCCATCAGCACGCAGCTTGGCGGCAACTTCCGGCGCGATGCGCTGCGTCAATGTCGTCACCAGTTCGCCGTCGATGTGTCCCATGAACCCGTAATGCCGGGGCGCCAACGAGCCGATGATCTTCTGCTGTACAAGCTCTTGAAAGTGCGCCAGTGGAAAGATCACGTTGAGATCGGCGTCAGCGTCGCGGTGGTCGTAATAATTGTGCGTAATGGTGATGTGTTCGGGCGCCACATTGACCGGAATCTCGCGATAGGCGGGATCACCCTGCGGCGTCTCCATATCAAATGGCGCTTGCTCAGTCAAATGGACGCCGCCGGTTGTAATCAGCACGCCGCGCGCGGCGGAAAGCGGCTTGTGCAGCCGCGCGAACGGCATCGCGTTATCTTCGCCATCAAGCGCCGCGCTGCGTTGAGCGGCGCGACGCGCCCACCACTGCGCCACCGCGGGGATCGCATAAATACGATTGGAAAGCTTTTGTAGCCAGGATATGGTTTCATGCATAGCAGACAGTATAGCGTCACAGGGTCGGCTTGCCAGAATGCTGATTACATTCTATGGCAGGTCGGTTGACGCCTTCCCTGATTCCCTACTCGTTTTTCCATCCTCGCGGCCTATGATACAATCGCCGTTTGTGACTATGTTATTGTCGTTGCTCTTTTCACCGATTGGGCCGGCGCTGATTTTGTTAGCCGGCGCCGCGGCCGAAATCGCGCTGGGGCGCTGGTTTCGGCGTGCGCAGTGGCACACCTGGTTTGCGCTCGCCTTTCTAGCCATCGCCGGTCTGCTTTATATCGGGCTGCAATTTTCCGGCGTGGTGCCGACCTATGGCCGCCCCTGGCAGCCGTTGTTGCAGAGCGCCACCAATCTCTACTGGATCGCCGATGGGTGGAACTATTATCTCGGCGCGCTGATCCTGCTGGTGGGTGGGCTGGGCATCCTGCTCAACCGCGCACGCACCTCCGACGGCAAGCCGGCGCCGCGCTTACACAGCGTACTTGCCACCGATCTGATCCTCATCGCCGCCAGCCTGCTCTTTGTCGCCAGCGGCAATCTGCTCACCGTGCTGCTGACCTGGGTTTTTCTCGATGTTACAGTGATCCTGCGTTTGGCCGCCGAGCCGACAGGCGCTGTGCGATCCGAATACGCACGATCCAGTGAGGCGCAAATTCTCAGCTTGATCGGGGCGGTTTTTCTGTTTGTCGCGCTGCTGCCGGCTGGCCCAACCGGCCTGGCGCAAGAATTGACGATTGGTGCTATCCCCACCGAAACCCTGGTGTTGTTGCTGCTGGCCACTGTCATTCGCGCAGGATTCTATCCCTTTCACTTGTGGCTGCTGCCGCGCTCAGCGCACCGGCTCAATCTGTCCGAACGCCTGCTGGATCATCTGGTTCCGGTGCTCGGAGGGCTATGGTTGTGGGGACGTGCGTTGCAACTTGGCGGAGGTGCGCTGCTATTCTCGCCAGAAATGCTGTTCGTCATCGCGCTGGCAATTTTTGCATCGGCGCTGGCCGCATTTACCACTCAAGATCACGTCCATTATGTCGCCTTCGTCTTGATCACGTCAGCGGGGATTGCCGCGCTGGCTGGTCTGCTGGGCGCGACGCCGGGGCCGGCGTCAATGATGTGGCCGCTAACGGCGTTTGCACTGGGCGGCGCCCTATGGATGGTGGGCGATCAGGTGTGGCGTGCATGGGGCTGGCAGATTCCCGTGAGCGTCGGTGCACTCGCGCTGGCAAGTGTGCCCTTTACCCCTGGATTTTTGGCGCAGCCGGCGCTGGCGCGTCTGTTGACGAGTGGGCCAGCCTACTGGCCCGCATTTTTACTCTATGTGCTGGCGCAGGGCATGTTGATCGCTTCGGTGCTGCGCAGTTGGAACGCCGAACACAAGGCGTCCACCAACCTGCCCCACAGCTACTTGCTCAGGTTGCTCACCGCCTGTCTTTTACTGGGATTGCCGCTGGCCGTCGCTGGTTTTCTGCCACGTTTTGCCGAAACACTGGTGGGAATTCCCAATACCATTGCTGACTCGCTGGGCAATCCCCCCAATGTTGTGGCCAACGCCGAGGTTTGGGTGACGCTGGCGCTGCCCCTTCTGCTTGGCTTTGGGCTGGTGTGGCTGCATCCGCGCGTATGGCCGCGTCTTGGCGATCTGCCAGACCGCATCAGTCGCTTCAGCCAACTCGAATGGCTTTTCAACCTGACGGTGTGGGGCATTGACTATAGCGCTCAAATCGGCAAACATGGGCTGCGCGTGGTCGAAGGCGCCGGCTATGTCGGGTGGGCGCTCGCCATGGTGTTGCTCGGATTGTTATTGGTGCGCTGATGGGATTTTCTCCGTTCTCAGCCATTGGCCTGTTGTTCGCCAATGGGCCGGGCATTTTGTTGCTGTCTGCACTGACCGCGAGCATTGTGCTGTTTTGGCATTGGCGTTGGGCGCTGTCCGCGGCCGTGATTACCCTGCTGGCCCTGAGCAGCATTCTAGCCGCGCTCCACACCCTGAACCCACTGGTCACTGTCGGTCAATGGCTGGCGAGCGTGGTGGCAGGCGTACTGTTAGGGCTGGCCGGCTATTTCCATCCTACCGCTGCCAACACGCACACGAACAGCAACTGGCTTCTCCGCTTGATCGCGCTTGCGTTTATAATGGGTGCATGGTGGGTGATCGATCCTGGCGTCAGCCTACCCCTCTTCACCCAAGGCGAGACTGACTTGATCTTATGGCTCGGGCTGTGTGGCTTGTTGATCGTGAGCCTTTCGTCGACGCCGCTGCATACAGGCATCGGGCTATTGTTGATGGTCGCTCCGCTTCAGGCGATTGCTGCGGTCTTGCTGCCAGGTTCAGGCATGGCGATCATTGTCAGCATCGCACAGATCTTGCTTGCGCTTAGCTGCGCGTATCTTGTCCTGGCGCAGCCAAGCCTGGTGCGCGAATCGCGCCGGACGCTCCCGCTTCCCAGCGAAACCACGCCGACGCCACTAACTGCGCAAACGTCCCAACCAGGGCAAACGGCCCAGCCAGGAACGAGCCAGCCAGGGCAAACGAGCCAGCCAGGGCAGACCCCACTGCGTTTCCCCAAGCCGCGGCAGCAGCAACCCGCATCGCTTGCGACCGGCGTCACCCCCAAACCTGGCCAGGAGCCACAAGCACCGGTGGAGAAAAGCGCATGACGCCAGTAAATGCCGCGGGACTGCCGTTCCTGCTCTTGATTTTTGGCTTCTACCTCGTTGCTGCAGGCGCCAGCTTTTACCTGCGCGCCTGGGTGCGTTGGGTGGCGTTGGGCGGCGCGGTTGCCGCCCTGCTGGTTGCGGCATGGCTTTGGTCGCTCGACTTGAGTCTGCCGCTCTGGGTGCTGCCCACGGGATGGACAGTGGATCTGGAAGCGCCGCTCCAACTTTCAGGCTACACGTTTCAGCTTCAAGCGGTCAACGCGCCGGTCATTGCCATTTACTTACTGATCGCCGCGCTGGCGCTGCTCATCCACGCTTTATCCGGCGCCGATGACGCTTTTCCTACGCTCGTCTGGTTGATCGCAGGGGGCTACACCCTGGGCGCGCTTTTGACCAGCGCGCCCACCCCGCCTGTCGTGGCAGCGCCTGTTTTGCTGATCATCCTGACCGCGTTGAGCGTCTACGCGCTGCAAGGGGGCCGCCCGATGAGCCAGAGCGGGCCATTGCGTGCGCTGCTGCCGCCTGTGTTGGCTGCACCCCTTTTCCTGATCGGCGGATGGTGGATTGAACAAATTCCACTCAATCCCCAAGAGCTAGCAATCACACAGAGCGCCGGCGCGCTGCTCAGTCTGGGCGTCCTGCTACTGCTGGCGCCGTTCCCCCTGCATGGCGCCTGGCCGGCCGCCGGTGAAAGCTCGCCGCCGGTCGCGATGATGTTCGTCAGTATGCTCTATCAGCTTGCTGTCCTGCATCTGGCCGCGCAGACAGTAAACGCCTTTCCTTTTGTCTATCGTCAAAGCGACTGGTCGTTGTGGATGAGTGCACTCGGCTTGATGACGGCGCTCTGGGGCGGCATCGCGGCGATCGGCGCCACGCACGCCGGGCGCTTGTGGGGTTATGCCGCGGTCCACGACTGGGGGCTGATCGTGCTTGCCCTGGCCACGCCTGGGCTGCGCAGTTGGACGCTCGTCCTCTTTCTGTTTGTGCTGCGCGCCATCAGCATGGCGACGACTGTGGTCGGGTTAAGCGCCCTGGAACAACAAACCGGCTCGCTCGAGATGACGCGGCTGCGCGGGGTCGGCTTGAGAATGCCGTGGAGCAGCGCGGCTGTGCTGCTGGGCGGGTTGGGTCTGGTTGGCTTTCCGCTAACCGCGGGATTCGCCGGTCATTGGGCGACACTCCAGTCGTTGGCGGTGGTCGATTGGCGTCCAGCAATGGCAATCGTCGTAGCCTCCGTTGGCATCATGTTGGGCTTTGTGCGCCTGGCGCGGCTGATGTTCGGCGCGCACGAGGCGCGTCTATCGATCCGAGAAAGCGCCTGGAGCGTCGGCGCGGCGACCGTTGCCTTGGCCATCACTATCGCCGTCGCCACGACGCCTCAGCTTCTCAACGAATTTATCACGCGCGCGCTGGCGGCGTTTGCGTGATGCAAAGTTTCTGACGGACAGCGCATGAATCAACCAATTTCTTCACGCACCTCACGGCTCAGCGGCTTCTATCAGAAAAGCGTGGCGGAACGCACAGCTTTTCTTGCGCAATGGGCCGATCTGACCCCTGACCAGATCGCTGCACTGCACTGCGGGCTTTCGATCACGCAGGCCGATAAAATGATCGAAAACGTAGTCGGGTGCTACGGGCTGCCTTTGGGCATCGGCGCCAATTTTGTGATCAATGGCCGCGAGATGCTTATCCCGATGGTGGTGGAAGAACCATCCGTGGTGGCGGCGGTCAGCTTTGCGGCAAAGTTGGCGCGCAGCGGCGGCGGCTTTCGCACGGGCAGCACGCGTTCGATCATGATCGCCCAGGTGCAGATCCTGGGCGCGCCAGACATCGAACAGGCGGGCGCACACATCCTGGCGGCTAAACCGGAGCTGCTGGCCGCGGCCAACACCAGCCCGACCATCGCTGCACACGGCGGCGGCCCCGTCGACATCGAGGTGCATGTTCTCCCTGTCACGCGGACGGCGCCGATGCTGATCGTCCACCTTCTGTTCGATGTGCTCGATGCGATGGGCGCCAATGCCGTCAACACGGCGGCCGAAGCGATTGCGCCGCATCTGGAACGGCTCAGCGGCGGGCGCGTCCTCCTGCGTATTCTGAGCAATCTGACCGACCAGCGCCGCGCCTGGGCCGAAGTGACCATCCCGGCCAGAGAGTTCAGCTCGATCGAGGCAGCCGGCGAGGAGGTGATCGCCGACATTGCGCACGCCAACGCCTTCGCCGTGGCCGATCCCTACCGTGCGACCACGCATAACAAGGGCATTCTCAATGGCATTGATGCGGTCGCCCTGGCCACCGGCAACGACTGGCGCGCCATCGAGGCCGGCGCCCATGCCTACGCCGCACGCGATGGTCAGTATCGCGCGCTCACCGAGTGGAAAGTCATTGCTGACAAGGCGCTCACCGCGGATAAAACTGAGGACGATCAACCTGCCCGTGCGACGGCGCTCTATGGCCGCCTGGAGCTGCCGCTGGCAGTCGGCATTGTCGGCGGCGCCACGCGCACCCACCCAACCGCCCAGGTTGCGCTCAAGATTCTTGGCGTCCAGAGCGCACGCGAACTGAGCGAGATCATGGCTGCGGTCGGCCTGGCGCAGAACCTCGCCGCGATCCGGGCGCTGGCGACGGAAGGCATCCAACGGGGACACATGGCGCTCCACGCCCGCCAGGTCGCCACCGCGGCCGGTGCACAGGGCGGCGATGTCGATCGCATTGCGGCGCAATTAGTTTCAGAAGGTCAGATCCGCGTCGAACGGGCGCGGGAATTGCTGGAAAAGAAGTGATTCTATGCTAAACCAACCAATTCGACCGGTCGGCATTGTGGGATATGGCGCGTACGTGCCGCGCTTTCGGCTGCCAGGCAGTGAAATCAGCCGCGTGTGGACCGACGGCAACGCCAGAAGTCCCGTGCGCGAAAAGGCTGTGCCTGGCCTCGACGAAGACACGGCCACGATGAGTGTGGAGGCGGCGCGCAATGCGCTGGCGCGGGCGGGCATCGACCCGCACCACCTGGCCGCAGTGTGGGTCGGCAGCGAGAGCCATCCGTACGCGGTAAAGCCGACCGGCACGATCGTGGCCGAGGCGATCGGCGCCACCCCCGCGACGCTGGCCGCGGACTGGCAGTTCGCCTGCAAGGCTGGCACCGAGGCCTTGCAGGCAGGCATTGGTCTTGTCGGCAGCGGCATGGCCGACTACACGCTTGCCATAGGCATGGACACGGCGCAGGGGCGTCCCGGCGACGCCCTGGAGTACACCGCGGGCGCGGGCGGCGCCGCCTATATCCTGGGGCCAGCCGCCGAGGCATTGGCAGTGATCCAACGTTCGCTCAGTTACGTTTCCGACACCACCGACTTCTGGCGACGCCCCACTACGCACTATCCCAGCCACGCGGAACGCTTCAGCGGCGATCCCGGCTACTTTGGACACGTGATGCCCGCGGCCGAACAGATGATGCAAGTGATGGAGAGCACGCCGGAAGCCTATGATTTCGTGGTCTTTCACCAACCCAACCCCAAGTTTCCCACGCGCGCGCTGGCAGATTTGGGCTTCAAGCCGGCGCAATGGAAAACCGGCCTGCTCGTGCCGGAGATCGGCAACACCTACGCCGGCTCAGCCCTGATCGGTCTGTCGGCCGTGCTGGACGAAGCCAAGCCGGGCCAACGCATCCTGATGGTGAGCTACGGCAGCGGCGCCGGCGCCGACGCCTTCGACCTGCTGGTGACCGACCGCATTGTCGACGCGCAGCGCCGCGCCCCAACGACCCGCGACTACATCCGCCGCCGCGTGCAGATTGACTATGCGCAGTATGTGCGAATGCGGAAAAAATTGGCGCAGCACTAATTCACAAATTATGTGATATGTGATCAGCACTTGGTGGACTGATGGCTGGGGCAAATGAGATGACACTATGCGCAATTCCGGCTTCCCCTCAAACCAGACAATGCCGGCCTGAGCCGCATTTTATGATCTTCATGTCACCGCACAAATATCCCACAAATATCCAACATTTAACCCACAAAACCGTGTGGGTTAGACAACTTTTTCTGGATTTTGCGCCACCAGGGGATCGTTCTTACATAAGCCATGCGTGCAAACCCAGCAAGATGCGACGACACTTGGTGAATGCGAATGTAGTTATGGATTTCGGCGCCAAAGCTGAGCTTGAATCGGGTGATGCCGGGGATGGAGACGCCGCCCATGTCGTACCACGCTTGGCCGCTCTGCACCGCCCATTGCAGGGCGCGCCACTGCAGCAAGTTGTTCGGGCGCAGGGATTCGTAACTCTGTCGTGACGCGCCGCTCAGATAGAAGACAAAGCCATTGTAAGCCAGCAGCACAATGCCGGCGATCAACTTGCCATGTTGTCGCGCAACGAACATTTTCAGCATATCGCTGTTGCCAAGCGCCGCCCACATCTTGAGATAAAATGTTGCGTCGAGGTGTGGTGTACGATTAGCCGTCGCATAGACTTCCTCACAAAGACGATAATAGGCGGGGATGATCTCTGGGCCAGTCACGGGCAAGACTTCGGCAATTTCCCGCTCACCTTTGCGGATCGCCGTACGGCACGATCCAGACAGCGACCGCCATAAATCATTACATGTGCACCCGCGCAGGTCGATCCGTGCGGTCTGGCATGTTTCTATCGTATACCCCAGCTGCGCAATGGCGGAGGGATCAGCGATTGCATGTGCAAACGCCATCTCGATATGGTTAATATGGCGCCGCGACGACCACTCCCGCAGGGCAGACAGGGTTGCCACTAGGTGCTCCGGCTCACAGAGCGGCCCCAAGTGCGGTGTGCTAGCAATCACCCGCATCAACGGCGACCCGGCGAGGTGAAACGGGCCTAGCTGGCGCAATTGCAGCGGCAGCACGCCGACCAATTGGCCATTCGCCCAGATGCCCAGAGGGGCCCATGCTAACCCGTAAAGTTGCTGCAGCAGATCCAACCATACGGCACGATGAAAAAGCAGTGCGTGCGGATGCACGGCCACGAAGTTGTCCCACTGTTGGCGTTCGAGGGGGTGAAGCGACCATGAAGCCATCGGATCAGAGTCGCTTGTGGGCGGCCAGGACAAAGAAGCTGTTCTTCCCTGTCGCTGTCTGCATCATGAGGAAGGGCTGCAGGAGAAGTCGCACCGGGAGCGAGGCCAGAGCGCGGTCAAGGCGGTCACACACGCCAGCAGGCCAGTGCTGGCGGCAAATATTGTTGATACACCACAAATACGGATAAAAATCGTGGAAATGGGCGCCGATGTGGATTACATCGGCGCCACAGCGCTCAACGGCAAGCTGTAGTGTCGTCGGCGAAAATAGTGTTGTAATGCGCGGTGCATCAAAGCCAAGCCAGTGAGGGCCGAAGAGATGCTTCCCCCATCCCTCACTATTCAGGGTGCGAATCAGTAGAACGCCGCCAGGACGCAGCGCGTGCAGACATTCGCGAATTCCCTGAAGCGGTGCGTCCAGATGTTCAATGACCGTCCACAACAATACGGCATCCAGTGAATTTTCGGCGAAAGGCAAATGGAGTGCGTCGCCGAGGGTGACGACGCCGCTCGCCACCTGTGCGGCGACCGCGGCCATCGCGGGCACACGCTCCAACCCAAACACCGTCCAGTATGGGCGATCTGTGCTCCAGTTGACGAAGTCGCCACCGCCACAGCCGATGTCCACTAGGCGGCCACCCGCCACGAAACGTTCGACCAACCGCAGCCGCTTCTGCAAACCATACGCCATTGACAGTCGCTGCAGCAAGGAGGATTCGATTTCGCGACGGTAATAGCCGCGATAAGTGGATGTATAGTGGCGGCTGCGTTCGCTCCAATCGTCCAGCGGCTGCAACGAAATGACGCCACATTCCTGACATCGCCAGTAGGTGTAGAGGGTAGGATCAATGCCAGGACGCATAGGAACCACCAATTCGCCCTGTGCACCACCGCACAATCGGCACTGAAAAGGAGCCATCTTATTGCGCCGATCCCAGCCAATCCAGCCGACGCTTGGCAAACAGGTTTACATTCTTACGCTTACGTAGGGCGAGAATCAACGCCAGCGCCTGCCCACTCAACCAATCCAGTGGTTTGTGCCGGCACAATCGGAAGATGGCCTTAGTCGCCATCAAATCGAGCAACGGTTTAAACAGATTAAGACTGTGGCAGAACAAGGCCAAGTTGTAATAATCCAGACGGTATATCTGGAAATTGCGACGGTACGCACTACGATCATCTGTGGGGATCATTCCTTGTGCTTTCGCCGTGCGCGCCAGATCGGTTCCAGGATAAAAGGTGAGGGCATACAGGGACAGCCGGTACGGCGCCGGCAGTGCGTTAACGAGCTGCAGTGTCTCGAAGCGGTCATCATCATTTTCATAGGGGTTGTCGGTGATGAGATCGTAGGTCGGGCGGGGAATTTGGGCGCGCAGGGTGTGAATGGCGCGGGCGGCATCCAGAATCTGTTGATTGGAGGCACGCCGCTGATAGGCTTTCTTAGTACGCTGCGCGCCGCTTTGGATCCCCATGATGACATAGCACAACCCGGCGTCAGCCAACATCTCCAGCTTTGCCGAGTCAGCCGTCTGAGCTGTGGTGTACGCGCGGAAAGGCAGGGCGACTTCTTGCTTATACAACTGGCTGAACTCAGCAATGTAATCGCGGGCGTTGGCGAGAAACGTGTCATCACGCAGAATGACAGCGGAAATCCTCGGCAATCGTGTGCGCACAGACTGAATCTCCGCGATGACATTTGCGGGCGACCGCCTGCGAATGTGTGACCAGCCAGGATAAATGGCGGTATAGGCATTGTTGGCGCAGTACGAACACGTATAGGGACATCCGCGCGTCGTCATCACGCCATACACCGGTCCATCCGCCCAGCTTCCCAGATCGGTCAGATAATAGTGCATCAGCGCCTCGGTGAACGGCACGATCTTGTCGTCGTGCAGCACATAATGGTCGGTGTAATCAAAGTCTGGGAACGGCAACTGATCCAGGTCATGCTCAAGCGGATAGAGCGCGTTGAGGACTACGGCGCCTTGTGCATCGCGATAGCCCAGGTTGCCGACATCTGTATACGCGGCGCCATCCGCCATGCGCTGGCACAATTCCACCACCATGCGCTCCCCCTCACCGACACAAACTAGATCGGCATGTTCCAGACATTCTTCGGGGCTGACAGTTGGATGGATACCACCCCACAGAATCTGTGCCTTAGAAACAATGTGCAAGGCATCGGAAAGCCAGGATGCCAATTCAAAGCTGGGCGTCATGACCGTGATGCCGATCAAATCAGCGTCGTGGCACAAGGCGGCGAGTTGCTCGATTAGTTCAGGCCTGGACAGGCGCGCATTATAATGCTTTGTTGCCATCGCTTCAAGGAAATCGGGCAGGAACACCATCCGCGTGGCAAAGCCAGCTTTTTTCAGGCAGGCGGACAAGCTGCGTAGACCGGCTGCCTCAATGCCACTATAGGGACTGATCAACACCACACGCATTTATTGAAACTCCTTTACCACATGCTTTGTAGCTGTTGAGGGTCAATTCCGTCATCCTCTGATAGGAAAAATGCTTCAGCACACGCTCCCGGCCAGAATGCGCCAGTTGCTGACGCAGCGACGGGTCATCCAAGAGTAACCGAACACTGTCCGCCAACGCCTGCGCATCACACGGGGGCACGACGAGACCAGCGTCCCCCACCTCCTCCGATCCTGAGGAGGCCGAGGTGACCACCGCGGGTGTACCGCACGCCATCGCTTCGATAGGGGTGACACCAAGCCCTTCCAAGATGGACGGGGATACATAGAGATCGGCAAGGGAATAGTAGCAAGGACGGTCTTCGTCACGTAGAAAACCGATCTCGTGGACGCGCGCCGCCGCCGTCCCGACGATCTTCCAAAACTGCTGACGATAGCGACCGTCCCAGCGCCCGCCGATCAACAGATGCACATCTTCGGGGAGTTGCTGCAGCGCCTGCGCCAGGTATTCCAACCCTTTGCGCGGTGTAATGAAACCAATGAACAGCAGCACCCGGCAGTGTTCCAACCCTAACTGTCGGCGCAACCCCTCACAGCTCATTGGCCGGAATATATTGGTGTCGATCCCTTGTAACGCGACATCAATCTTGTCTGGTGCGACATGATACCAGTTGACAAATTCATCGCGCGTGGAGTGGCATCCGGCGATCAATCGTTCGGCACGCGCCAGGCTCGGTCGTTCAAGACACCGCTCGGCAAAACGGTAATACACTTGCCGACGAAACCAGTCCAATCTGCCGGTGTGATACGGCCCGCCGTGACGCGCGGTCAGGCGCTGATGAAACGATTGCCAGAGTGAGGCGACAAACGCATCCTGAAACGCATAGGCAAAATGCACGTCAAGGAAATGCACCAGATCGAATGCTTTCGTATGCGAGAGTTGTTCGAGTTCGTGTGCAACACGCAGGCTATAGGTGAACCAATCTAGCCGGTCAATCGGTAAACGGCGCACTTCGATCTCGTCAACCTAGTGATGGCGCGGTAATCCATCTCTCTGGGCGGCCAGAACCGTTACAGCGTGTCCGCGCTCGTGCAGCCCGCGCGCCAAGTCTTCGGCATAAATAGTCAATCCTGAACTACGATATGGCTTGAAGTCAAGGCTGACAAGGCAAAGTTTCACTGCGCACCTCAGGGTCTGTCAGAGAGGGTGCGGCGTTCGGTTTTTGCGCCGCCCATCCATCATAATCAGAAGTGCAGAGTGCAACCAGGGACAGCTGTCACAAAATGCAAGGGCAACCTTCATGCGCCGTAGCCTGGTCAGAAGTGCATTGTTACGCTACTGATGGCTAGCTAGTAAATGTATGTTAGTCTGCAATCTTCCCGGAAGCTTTGGAGCTTCCGGGAAGATGTTCCGCAAAAATACTTAACCTAGCGGT
>JACSRH010000175.1 GCA_014879855.1 Caldilineaceae bacterium
AATCTTCCCGGAAGCTTTGGAGCTTCCGGGAAGATGTTCCGCAAAAATACTTAACCTAGCGGTCAGTAATTGCACCTTCCTGAAAGCGCGTTGCTTCCAAGGAAGCGTCCAAGGGAGAATAAGTTTCAGTACTTCACGCTTCCACGCAAAGCTGCGAAGACGCGCCGAATCCATCTTCAACTTCGCGACTTTGCGCCTTCACATGAGGCAAAATCGTGAAGTATTGAGTTTATCCCACCGCCATGATCTCTAATGTCCGCGCCAGCGCCTGGCGCCACTGCCCCGCCTCGTCGATCGGCAGATAGATGGCGCGCCGCCCGACGCGTGCGGCGTCTTCCGGCACGAAGCTGGCGTCGTCCGCAGAGATCGTGCCCAGGCCCAGCCGCAGCCGTCGCTCCATGGTGCGGCGATCCAGGTTCTCCAGCGCCTCACTGTACAGCACCAGGTTGTCCATGTCGCGGCCAATGCGGTCGATGCCAGCGCGCGTAGCCAGAATCTTGATGCGAATCTGGAAAAAGAGGTTGTCGATCTCCTCTGGCACAGCGCCGGTCTGCATATCCTTGCCAAAGCGGTCGATCAACTCACGGCGCATTTCCTCCAGCGCTTCCGGGTGCGTAATGCCGGCGATGCGGCGGTACAGTTGCAGACGCAGCTCCTCATCCTCGATATAGGTCATCGGGATGCGGGCGTCGAGCGGCAGGTCAAGCTGCACCGGCGGCTGGAGCGGATCTTCCAGGTCGAAGGGGAGTTCTTCGGAAGAGGTGGGGGATGGGGGGATTGAGGAAGTGGGGGATTGGGGTTGTATGGCAGCAGGGGATTGCGATTTCTCCAAAGACGCATCTGCCCCGACTACCCCATCACCCAAAGACTCTACCGCCTCAACACCCGCTTCCGCGCCTTCCTGCGTCTCCACCGCCTTCTCGAAGCGCTCCTTCTTACGCCGCGCTTCGTTGATCGCCTGCGCCAGCAGCCGCGTGTAGAGATCGAAGCCGACGCTGTCGATGTGGCCACTCTGCCGCGCGCCGAGGATGTCGCCGGCGCCGCGAATTTCCAGATCGCGCATGGCAATGCGGAAACCCGCGCCCAGCTCCTCGCTGCTTTCGAGGATGGCCTCCAGCCGGCGGCGCGCGTCGTAGCTGAGCGGCTTGTGCTTGTCGTAGAGCAGATAGCAGTGCCCGCGCTGCGCGCTGCGCCCGACTCGCCCGCGCAGTTGATAAAGCTGCGCCAACCCAAAATGGTCGGCGCGATTGATGATGATCGTGTTGGCGTTGGAGATGTCCAGGCCATTTTCGATGATCGTCGTCGCCACCAGCACGTCGATGTCGCCGTCGGCAAAGCGCATCATCACCTCTTCCAACTCGCGTTCCGCCATCTGCCCATGGCCAACGCCGACAATCGCTTCCGGCGCCAAGCGGCGGACGCGCTCGGCCAGCAGGTGGATATCGCGCACGCGGTCGTTGACAATAAAGACCTGACCCTTGCGGTTGAGCTCGCGCTGGATCGCCTGTTTGATCAGCACGTCGTCAGCCTCGGCCAACACGGTGTGGATGGAGAGGCGTTCTTTGGGCGGCGTGTTGATGGTGCTCATGTCGCGGATGCCGCTCAGGCTCATGTGCAGCGTGCGCGGGATCGGCGTGGCGCTGAGCGTCAACACGTCGACTTTCATGCGCAACTGTTTGAGCTGCTCTTTTTGTGCGACGCCAAAACGCTGCTCTTCGTCGATGATCAACAGGCCGAGATCCTTGAACGCGACGTCCTGGCTGAGCAGGCGATGCGTGCCGACCACCAGATCGACCGCGCCCTGTTGCAGCCCATCGATCACCTTTTGCTGCTGGGCAGGGGTGCGGAAACGGCTGAGCACCTCGACGCGCACCGGGAAGCGCGCCAGCCGGCTGCTCATCGTGCGATAGTGCTGCTGCGCAAGGACGGTCGTCGGCACCAGCACCGCGACTTGCTTGCCGTCGTTGATCGCTTTGAACGCCGCGCGCACCGCGACTTCGGTCTTGCCATAGCCAACATCGCCGCAGATCAGACGATCCATCGGCCGGTCGGATTCCATGTCGCGCTTGACGGCGTCGACTGCGACCAGTTGATCGTCGGTCTCCTGATAGGGGAACGCCGCCTCCATTTCTTCCTGCCACGGGCTGTCCGCGCTGTAGACATGGCCGGTGATTGTCTCGCGCTCGGCGTAGAGCTTGAGGAGGTCGTCGGCGATCTCGGCCACCGCGCGTTTGGCGCGCTCCTTGACAAGCTGCCAGTCGGCCGTGCCCAGCCGGCTGACGGCCGGCGTGATGTCACCCGAACCGACGTAGCGGCTGAGGCGGTCGGCCTGATGCACTGGCACGTAGAGCTTGTCCTCGCGCGCGTAAACGACAAGCAGATATTCGCGCTCGATCCCGCCCAGCGCCATGCGCGTCAGCCCTTCAAACCTGCCGATGCCATGCTCGATATGCACGACAAAATCTCCCGGTTTGACATCGGCAAAGAAGAGTTCTGCGGCGACCTTGCTGTGTTGCTTGGGGCGCGCGCGCGCCTGCGGCTTGCTCCAGCCGAAGAGTTCGGTGTCGGTGAGGAGGTGGAGGTTGGAGGTTGAGAGAATAGGAGATTGGGAGATTGGGAGATTGGGAGATTGGAGATTGGGAGATTGGAGATTGAGAGATTGGAGATTGGCCGTCTCCTTGTCTCCTTGTCTTCCCCTCTCCTCGTCTTCCCTCGCGCCTCGCGCCTCGCGCCTTTCTTCAATTCCTTTCAGCACAAAGCCTTCGCCCAGAATCCCCTGCACCAGGGTGAGGCTGGCCGGTTCAGGCGCGACCTTGATCTCGCTCTGCACGTGGCCGGCAAGATGCACTTCCTGCACGAGATCGCGCATGCGCGCGGCCTGGCGCGTGGCCAGCACCACAGCATGACCGGCGTTGTGCAGCTTGACGAGATCAGCCGCGATCTCCTTGACCTTGCCGCCAAAGCGCGGGGCAGGCGCAAAGCAGCGCGCCAGGGGCGTGTTGGCGCTGGCCGTCTTGCCGTACAGGTCGCCATAGCCGAGCAGCGCGGGCTGCCGCTCCACCAATTTCGCCTTGATTTCGTCGGCGGTGAAAGTGCTGCGCTCAAAACGGCGCGGCAACTCGCCCGTATGTTCCAGTTCCGCGCGCAGACTTTCCACCTGGAGATCAAGTTCGCGCAAGGTGGCGAAGAGATCAAGCGCATCGTCGACCAGCAGCGTGGCTTCGGCAGGAAGATGCTCCAGCAATGAGACGGCCGGGCTGTAAAAATAGGGGAGATACCACTCGCTGCCGTGAAAACTCTGGCTGTTGGCCAAATGATCGACCTCCAGCCGCATTTCCTCGCGGATCGCCAACAGCAAGCCCGGGTCGAGCAGCGGCGTCACTTCTTCGCCAAGATTGACATTTTCCACGGCGCGCAGATCGTCCCCGCGCACGCCCAGCCGCGCCAGCGCGGCCGGGCCATACTTGCTCAACGCCTCGCTGCCCGGCCCGATCTCCACCGCATCGACGGTGCGGATCGTGCGCTGGCTGGTCGGGTCGAACAAGCGCAGGCTGTCCACCTCATCGCCAAAGAGGTCGATGCGCACCGGCGTCGTCAGGTTGGGCGGCCAGATGTCCACAATGCCGCCGCGGCGCGCAAAGCTGCCCGGCTCCTCCACCACTTCGACCGGGTTGTAGCCGGTCTGCGCCCAGGCGACGGCCATCTGCTCCAGACGCACCACGCTGCCCACTTTGATGGTGCGCAGGGCGAGGCGCAGCTCGCGCGCGGGCAAGGTTTTCTGCATCAACGCGCGCGCGCTGGCAATGATAATCGGCGGGGCCGCGCTGCGGTTTTGCAGCGCGGCCAGCGCGGTCAACCGCTTCTGGCGCGTGGCGCTGCTCCAGGGAATGCGTTCGTAGGGAAGAGCGTCCGGCTCGGCAAACAGATAGAGGGGCGGACCGCCAGCCTCCTGCGGTGGCAGCCACATTTCCACCTGGTCGCAAAGCTGTTGCGCCATCTCACTGCGCGCCGTGATCAGAACGAGGGGTGCGGCCCGCTGCATCCGCACGCCGGCGGCCACAAAGGGGCGCGCCGCGGCCAGCAGCGCCTGTGGCGTCGCTTCCGTTGACGGCGCCGCGAGCGTTTGCAGCCACGCCCGAAACGCGGGCAGCCGCGGCAACAGATCAAGTAACCCGGAAAGATGCATGGAACCCTCTGTTAAAAGGTAATGACGTGATGCGTGCTGAGCAGTTCGTGGCGCACCACCTTACGCAGTCAGCATGACGCAGCACTACGCATCACAAATGCGCATTAAACCGATTCATGGCGGCCTCGACGCCCTCGAAGAGCCAGCAGATCGCGGCTTCGACGACGCGTGCGCGCAGCGGCGTGAAAAGCGCTTCCTCGTCCGCGCTGAAATTTTGCAATACATAATCAGCCGGATCCATCCGTCCCGGCGGGCGGCCAACGCCAACTTTGGCGCGCACAAAGTCTGGCGCGCCCAAATGATCGATGATCGAACGGATGCCATTTTGCCCGCCGGACGAACCGCCGGCGCGCAGGCGCAGCTTGCCCGACGCCAGGTCGAGATCATCGTGGATCACCAGGATCGACGCCGGTTCGATGCGAAAGAAGCGGGCCAGCGGCGCCACTGCCTCCCCGCTGGCGTTCATGTACGTAAGGGGTTTAACCAGCAACACCTTCTGGCGCGCCCCGCTTTGTGCGATCACGCCGCTGCCCGTAAGCGCGCGCATCTGCATACGATCCAGCGCGATGTCATGTTTACGGGCCAAAAGCTCGAGGCACTGAAAGCCGATATTGTGCCGGTTGCGACTATACTGCGGGCCAGGGTTGCCCAGCCCCACAATCATTTTCAGATCTGCCATAGGTTATTTAGCGCAGAATACGCCAATCAAAAACGTAGAGCCATTGGATCAATCGCTCTACGTTTTAAGGTAGGATAGGGTCTTCGATGGAAAAATGCAATCTGATCAATCAGCTATAGCGGCGCCAGACCCACTCAAACACGCGCTTGCCCAAGACAATGGCGGCAATCCCGATGAAAATCGCCGCGCTGATGCGCATCCCGTTGAAAAGCTGGGTGCGCAGCCGTTGAAAGGAAAGCGCCTCCCCCAGTTCGCGCGTCAGCCCGCTCCCCGTGGCATCAGACGTCGTCTGTCTGGCGCTCAGGCTGCCAGGCGTTGGCGTCGGCAGCAAAGCGTCGGCGGGCGGCGTCTGCCCCGGATCGACCACCGCCACCGGAGCAGGCGTGGGCGTCAATTCATCGCCCTCGACCTGTGGCTGCGTAACCTGTCCTAAAGCCGGCGTCGGCTGCGGCGCCGGGGTGAATGTAGCTGTCGGCGTCGGTGTTTCGGTGGGCAGTCCCGAGGTCGGCGTCGCCTCCGCCGCCCCTTGGTTCACGGTCAGGTTAGGGATGAAAAGCTCGGCGTAATTGCCGTCCGCCTTGACGACGCGCAAGCGCAGCGTATAGGTTCCTGCAGGCAGGCCGCCCGCCTGCCACACGCCCAGTTGACCACCGACAATGGGGGAGGTTCCGCCGGCGAAATAAATGAACGCATCATCCCCGCTTGGATCCTGCTTGAAATGCAGCTCGTATTTCTGAAATGGATCGATGGTGGCTGTGCCAAAGATCGGCACATCGCCGGAGATCACTGAGCCAGGCGCGGGCGACGTAATCCCCGACTCAGCCTGAGCATAGGCTGCACCCGGCCGCACAACCAACCACACCGCACAGAGCAGGAAAATGGCCAGTTTGTTGCTGCTGTCGAGAATGTCTCTTTCCAAACAAGTTCGTACAAAGTTGGTCAAACCACACTTACCTTGATTTAGATGCCTCATCCTCGCTTATGGCGTGCGCAGGTATTGGATGATGGCTAGAATATCTTCATCACTCAGATCTGGCCGGCCGCCGCTTGGCGGCATTACTAACCCAGTTGTATTGGCCGGGTCATTCAGTTCGCGCCCTTGACGGACCACACCAAGCAACTGCTCGTCGGTGTTGCTCGCAAAGAAATCCGACCCGCGCAGCTGATTGCCCAGATTGGCAACGCCCAGCCCATCAGCGCCATGACACGCCGCGCAGGATTGCAGATAGAGTTGCTCACCATGGACGAGCGTGGCCGGATCACTGCCTGTGGCCGGGTCACTGCCTGTGGCCGGGTCACTGCCTGTGGCCGGGTCACTGATGGTCCCATCAACGCGCACCTGAGCGCCGGGCGTAATCGCCAGCGTAGCAAAGGGGTTCTGCTCGGCGGCAGCCACCTGCGGGTCCTGCGCACCGCTGATAAAAAGCGCCGTGAACACGGCCAGCACTCCAACCACCACACCGCTAACCTGGAGCCAGGGCGTGCGCAACGCGTCGCCTTCCTCGTCTTCGGCGACGGGTTCACCGTTGAGCATAGCAATCAGGCTCATGAGCGTGATGAGCAGGAAGGCCGTCAGCGCCAGAAACGGGATCGTCACAAACCCAAACCAATTGATCCATTGCGTCGTGCATGACGCTCCCTGCGCGCAAAATGAAGAGCCGGCAAACAGGTCGGTCTTTTCGAGCAAATAATGATAGGTGGAGACGCCTAAGCCTAGCAGCGAAAACGGCAGCACATAATAGGGCAGGTTTCCGTCGCGGCGCAGCAACCCGATGGCGATGACGCCTGCCAGTGGATACATCAGAATGCGCTGATACCAGCACAGCACACATGGCGCATAGCCTCGCACTTCGCTAAAGTAAAGGCTGCCACACATGGCGATCCACGCAGCAAGCAATGCAATGTATAGGCTGTTGCGATTCAACCAGGATGAAATGCGCTCCATTGATCGTTTTCGCTTCTGTTCCTGCCGTTTACTGGCCTTTAGCCGCTAACGCCGCGTCGATATTTGCCTTGACGCTGGCGTAGCTGGAATCTTCGAGCACGGTTCCATCCACAATGACGGACGGTGTAAAGCGCAATCCCAGTTGCCCAGCCTGGTTCAGCGAGTCTGTAATCGTCGATTGATGCTGCTGGTTGACAATACAAGCCTGGAATTGATTGGTGTCCAGCCCCACCGTCTGTGCAAATTCGATCAGTCTTTCCGGAGTGGCGCCGCCCTGTTGTTCGGCCGAAATCACCTGGAACGCTTTGTCGTGATAGGGCCAGAAGAAGTTCTGATCAGCGGCGCATTCCGCGGCCAAGGCTGACATAAAGGAGCCGGGCGCGTGCTGCTGCAGCGGGAAATGATGGAACTCCAGACGCACCTTGCCGGTTTTCACATACTCCTCGACAATCTGCGGTTTGACCGTGCGGCTAAAAGTCTGACAGGAGGGACAGAGGAAATCCTCCCACAGTTGGACGACCACTGGCGCGTCCGGGCTGCCCAGGCTGGTGCGGTCGATCCAGTCCGCGGGCACATCCGGTTGGGCGACCGGCGCCGACGAAACGCGCTGCTCGTTGAACACAATGATCGCCACGACGATCGCCACGATAGCAACGCTGATGCCGACAAGCCAGAGGCCAATCTTGGAGGAACCACTGTTTTTGCTGCTCTTCTTCTTTACTGTGGTGGCCATTGTAATTCCTTATTCCTCGTTCTTTATAGTCAACCTATTGACGATAGGCGCCGATGCAGGCAAATCGTTTCATATCCATCAGTTTCACATCCATCAATTTCACATCAATGCAATTTCCCTGCCAGGTCAGGCAACGCCGCAGTATACACGGTTGCCGATGCTTCGACAAGAAAACCGGCTGCTATCCCGGCGCATTTACCAGTAACTGGCGCCAAAGACTCGCTCCAGCAGGCTGGTGCGCTCCTGCGGGGATGTCCAACGCGGCTGGCCATAATCGTACAAAAGCGTTGTCAAAATCTGGGTGCTGATATGACGACCCTGGTAGAGGGTGTGCTTGACGATCATCCCCTCGCGCGTCGTCTGTCCCCACATCTGGTCGAAATAGAGATTGCCCAGCCCATAGAGCACCAGCTTGCCCTCGGTGAACTCCATCCCCTGCGGCACGTGACTCTGCACCCCTGTGACGATATCAGCGCCCGCCCGCACCAGCGCGTTGAAATCCAACCGCTGATCCGCCAGCGGCTGCGGGTCGTAGCTCTCCTGGTATTGCAGTTCCACCATCACCGCGTCGGCCAGATCTTTCTCTTTAATGGCTCGGATCGTCGCGGACAGAACATTCAGGTCGAAAGGCGCCGCGCCCGGCAGCGCGTCCGTGGCCCACGCCATCTTCGGGCCATAACTGTTGGCGCCCAGAAAGGCAAGCCGGTTGCCGTTATGCTCGATGATGAGAGGTTTGAACGCCTCCTCCAGGTTTTTGCCGCCGCCGTAATAAGGCAATTTCCACGCGTCGTACATTTCCAGCGACAACATAGCATTCTGACGACCGAAATCGTTCTGATGGTTCCCCGTCATGCCAATGATGTCTACACCGGAGGCCGTCAGCGTCTCCACATAGTCGGGCTTGCTGCAAAAGTTGAAGTTATCCGGGTCAGTATTGGCGACGCACTCTTCGACAAAGGGAACCTCGTTGCTGATGTGCGTGATGTCGGCGCTGGCCAGTTCGGGGCCGACCACGGCCGCGGGCCACGCCGGGCCAAATCGATCCATCTGCGCGGCCGTCATCCGGCACATGGCTGTAACACCCGTCATTGCCAGCACGGTCAGGCGCGCTGGATCCCGGTTGCCTGGCGGGAGCGCTTGTAAAAAACGTTGAACGCGCGCGGCTTCGTCGGCGTCAGCGGGGTCAAGATGCGCGTAGACGGTCGCGATCAATGGATAGACGGCCGGGTCAAAATGGGCGCCATTGTCCACTGGATTCTGCCCGTCGATGGCGAACACGACGAGGCGTGGTTCGAGCTGATCAAAGGGCACAATTGCAAGCGTCGTGTGATCCTGCCAGGCAGCATCGATGACTTCAGCCATCTCGGCAAAGCCAACAACGGCCGGCGACGGCGCCCCCAACACCTGCGTCAACAGCGCCAGTGTATTGGTCAGCACAACGATGCGCGTCAAGGGGGGTGCAGCATCAACGGTGACGGACGCTGCGGCCGTGGTTGACAGCGGCGTCCCGCTCCAGAGCGAACGCACTGTATCCCATGCCAACACAGGCTCGATCGTGTCAAAACGCGTGGCAGCAGCAAACGTGACCTGGTGCACCGCCAGGCCATCCCCCCGTGCGCTGGCATCGAAATGCACCGGCGCTGTCCCTGTTGTGGCCGTCACGACCGCGAGCCCGTCGAGTTGAACGGCAGCAATCGCCTCCTGCATCCCAACCGGAACATCCTCTCCCCACGACACGCGCACTGCGGAAATCGGGGTCGGCGGCGCGCTCAACGTCGGCGCCACAGACGCGGCATGTTCTGCGGCGCCATCTGCGGCGCCATCTGCGGCGCCATCTGCGGCGCCATCTGCGGCGCCATCTGCGGCGCCATCTGTGACGCCATCTGTGGCGCCATCCGTTACAGTGCCACGATCAATGTCAGTGTCAGGATCAACCCCGGTGAGCATGGCGCGCGCGGGCTCCTCGGTGGCAGCGTCGCGCACCGCCAGCAACGCCGCGGGTTCGGGCCAACCAGAAATGGCGCGCACCATCAAAACGAGACCGAGCACGATCATGCCAACAGCGCCGAATGCAAGAATTTTGGTGGGAACCTGATTTATCGGCATAGCAAAATGCAACCTGGACGACCCAAAAATGGCGAAGTTTTTTGACTGCCGGGCAGTATACCGCAACCGATCCTGCCCTGCAATAAAATTGTACGACATACACCTGAAGCCCCGCCCGTTTCGAGCCACGGGGAAAGGGGTTGTATAATCCAGTGCTTAGGTTTGGGCCGTCGCGATTAGATGCGCCGCTCGAACGATTCGTGGCGTCTATCTGGCGACCACACGCTCGATGATACGCCTGACACAAATCTGTCAGAAGAAGGGAACTTACCTACATTATGTCTGTCCATACGCCTCAGAATCCAACGCCGGTAGATGCCTGGGAGGCCGACGATGAGATCGACCTGCGCAAATATATTGACGTGCTCATCAAACGCTGGCGCGAAATCGTCGTCTTTACGCTTGCGATAATGGTGTTGGCGGCGGCCGCTGTTCTCATCATGCGGTTTGTCCAATTGCCGATGTACGAGGCGGACTCCAGTGTTGCCATCATCCGTACGCAAACCGAAGTCAACTTCGACGAACGCTTTACGACTTCCTCCAGTGAAGTGGCGAACGCCGATGTTGGCTCGCGGCGCGGTGCGCTGCTGGGGCTGGTCTTTAGCGGCGCCATCGCCGAACGCGTGATCACGGATCTGGGCGATCAGCTTGACCAACAGGAGCGAGAGCCAGCCACGTTGTTGCGCCGCATCGACGCCGAACTTAGCTCGCCAGGCGGGCGCACCACGCAAAGCGACCTGATCGTCATCACCGCACGCTCCGATTCGCCGCAAAAGGCCTCGGCCATCGCCAACGCCTGGGCGCAATATTATGTTCAAGAGGTCAACCGCATCTACGGCCAGGTGCCCGACGAGATGATGGCCTCTGTACAGGCCGAACTTGACCAGTCGAAGACTATCTATGAAGCGGCGCAACGCGACCTGGAACAATTTCTGGCAACGTCGCCGGTCAACTCCTTGCGGCGACAGTCGGAGGAGACGCAGGAGGCCATCGCCGCCTTACAGCGCGCCAATACCGACGCGTTGTCCAGCTATGTGGAGGAGATCCTCGCCTCGTACAAGCGCATCGTGAGCGCTTATCTCAGCGCCCAGACCGACAGCCAGGTGCTGGGGTTCCAGCGCGAGCAGCAGACGCAGCGCCAATTGCTGAACGCCTATTTCCGCGCGTACAACGATGCGGTCGTGGACTCCTTTGACACGCAGCGCGAGCGCGACGCGCGCCTGATCCGCATGTATTACGATCAGTGGCTGCGCACGGCTGCTTCGCTGGCGACGGCGCGCACGCTGCAGGCTGGGTTGACAGAAGGTGGTGACGGCGCCGTCGCCAGCACCGCGACCGCGCTGCAACTGCTCAAGCTTCAATTGGTTTCAGCATTGACCAGTGATATTCCTACAATGCAGAACCGCCAGAGTGACCTTCTGCAAGGCATTGACACTCTGAATCTGAACGCACCTTTGATGAATAGCTCGCAAGATACACCGGCGCAGCCTGTGCAAAACATCCAAACGATCCAGCCGGACGCGTCCGCGTGGGATAGATCTTCGCAACCCGTCTTTCAGATCAACCTGTCGCCTGTCACCGGCGCCACCCTTGATAGCCTGAGCGCCGATTTGGAGGGCGTCATCCAAAGTCTCGAACAGCAGATGACTGCGCTGGAAGGAGAAATTGTCAGCTTTAACGAAACGTGGCTGAGCGGCGAACGCTATCAGAACCTGGAAACGCAAATCCCGGATGAGAGCAGCCTGGTCGCAGCCATCCGCACTCAGTACCCGGAACTGTTCAGCCGCGGTCTGTTCTCGTCGATTGCCGAGAACGCCGCCCAAGGCAGTACGATTGCCAAGGACGGGCAGGCGCAAGCAGCGGAGCTGCTCAAGCTGGTGGGCGCGGAGACAATGTTGCTCTCCAGCCAGCCCAACGCCCCGATGGCAGAAAGCATCGTGCAGTTGGAAGATCGCTTAAAAATGTTGCAATCGCAGCTGGAAGAACAGAGCGCCATCAATCAGCAGGTCACCCAGCAGCGCGATCTCGCGTGGGAGTCGTTCACCGCGCTGAGCAACAAGCAGGCGGAATTGACCCTGGAGCGCGCAGCCGCCAATAGCGAAGTGCGCCGAGGCACGCCCGCCATCCCGCCTGATGAAGCTGTGCAAGGGGTGAGCCTTTTATTGAGTGTGATGCTGGCTGGGGTGGTAGGTCTGCTATTGGCGATCTTTCTAGCCTTCCTGCTCGAGTATCTGGGCAGGCCTCCCCTCTTCACGCGCGCTTCGTCCACGGCATAAGTGGTTGAAAACAGGCGCCGCGCACACCGCAGCATCAGGTGACGCGATGTGTGAAGGCGCCAACAGCCAATAGAGTGGGATGCAGGCTCCGGCAAACCGTGAAGCTTCTGGAATTTTCTGGCAGGTGACATACGACCATGCCTGATATTGAACTTTCTGGCTTTCTGGAAACGTTGCGCCTTGCGTTGCGCCTCAATCCAGCACTCTACGCCCGCCTCCAGAACGATGCACAAGCCCTCGGATATGCAGCCTTGATTGTGGTGCTGGCGGGCGTTTCCGAGTCGTTGGGACAGAGCGTCGTCCTCTTTCTGAATCGAGTGCGACCACGACGATTCGTGCTGGCGCTTTCCATCACGACAGTCAGCCACATTGTCGGCTACTTCTTGTGGACGCTGACGATCTGGTCGGTCGGAAGCTGGCTGACCCAGACGCAACAACCCTGGCGCACGGTGGCGATCGTGGTGGGCCTAGCTTATGCCCCTCAAATCTTCGCCTTTTTTGAATTGACGCCCTATCTCGGCAATCTGATCTGGGGGATTCTTTCCCTGTGGAGTATGCTCGCCATTGTGGTGGCGCTTGGCTATGGATTAGGCATGGAGAGCTGGCAAGCCCTGCTTGTCTCCTCGCTAGGCTGGATTCTGATGCAGACGCTGCGGCGCACTGTGGGGCGTCCGATCTTGCATCTTCGCACCCTGTTGCAGCGCCGTGCAGCCGGCGTGCCCCTGACCATCAAAGAAACCGATGTATCCGGTCTGCGCCGCCATCCTATGCAGGATTGGTACAAGCAGCTCGCAGCACGCCGTCGCAGCGTTCGTCTCACGCCATTGCGCAAGAAGCGCCAATCGTCCCAAGAGCAAACACATGTTCACCGAGTGGAGTGATCTGCTGCTGCTGCCGCTGGCCGCGCTCGTAATTTTCCTCTTCTGGGCCGCGCTGACGCCTCTGGAAACCCTGGGCTGGTGGGCTGGCTGGTTTGGAGACGCCATCTACCATGACGCCTCCACCGTTGAGGAGGCAGCCTTCCCTGCAAGCCGCGCCACCCTGACGCACCAGCCAGCGGCCGCCTATGTGTTGTTCTTATCGGGCATCGGGCGCGTCTCCGGCCAGACGCTCAGCTATCGTGAGCAGGGCTTTCTGGAGCAACTCCGCCAGCGGCTGCCCGGCGCGGTCGTCATCGATAACATCTTCCCCTATTCAGTCAACAACCTGGCGCTGACCGGCCAGCCGATCTTTGCTGGGCTGTGGCGTTGGGCCTTGCGGCGCAAGTTGGAAGGCCCGGCGTTGGCCGGTTATCTCATCAACACGCGCAATATGCTGCAAGTGGCGATTGCCGCCGACAAACGCTACGGCCCCATCTACAATCAGGCAATGGCCGAGATCATGCTCGATACGGTCATGCGCTACAGCTTCGACCCGGAAAGTCCCGTGCCAGTTTTTATCATTGGCTACAGTGGCGCGGGGCAGATGGCTATCGGCGCGTCCACCTATCTGCGCGAGTGGACCAAGTCGCCTATCTATGTCATCTCTCTGGGCGGCATTTTCAGCAGCGACCCTGGTATCCTCATGGCAGATCATGTTTTTCATTTGTGGGGCACGAAAGACAAAGCCCAAATCTGGCGCTTTCTTATGCCTGGTCGCTGGTCATGGATGGCAACCTCTGAATGGAACCGCGCGCTGCGTCAAGGCCGCGCCACCATCATCCGCATGGAAGATATGAAACACACGGGGCGCGGCGGCTATCTCGACCGCCACCCGCCGGCGGAGGGCGCTCCTTCCAATATGGATCGCACGGTGGAAATGATCAGCACGATCATCGAGCATGCAGACGCGCCCGCTCACATCCCCACACTCGGCTAAAGTTCCACGCGGCAAACCAGGGCGTCTTCGCACTGCGCAGTCGGGCTGGCAGCCCGGCGGTGCTGCGCCAACGCTCCGGCCGCGTCAACCAGCAGATCTGGGCGAAAGGGGCGCCAACACGCAGGACGAACTCAGGTAATGCCCGTTACTTGACGCTTTCTGCTGATGCAACTATAGTAGAGACAATCAAATAACTGCGTACCTTCGGGGCAGGGTGAGGGAGTAATCTCAATTCCCGACCGGCGGTGATCCGATGACGGAAATTGTGGAATCGGTAAGCCCGCGAGCGCGGTGACGGCAAGCGTCGCCAGGCACGAGTGCGGTGACCAGGATCCACCTGGGATTCCGACGCCGACGGTATAGTCCGGATGAAAGAAGGCGCCAGCAGTCAGCAGGTCGATGGCCGCGCTGTGTTTGCTGCAACCAATGTCCCGGAGTCACCTTGTGGCTCCGGGCTTTTTTGCAGCTGGCATGACCGTGGTAAAAGGCGACGCGCCTGTGCTGGTTTCTCCATGTCCCAAGGGTATGTTTATCTTGGGACGTTTTTGTGGAGGCAAGCTTAGGATGTTCGAGACACAGAAAGCTGATCTTCCTTTCCAGCGCACACGCCCGGCGTCGTTGTCTGGGCAAGGCCGGCTGGCGCGCGGCCGCGCGCGTCTGGCCGCGCCGCTGGTGCTGATCGGCGTTATTGCGCTTTGGGCATTGCTGGTTGCCTGGCAGGATTACCCCCCCTTCATCCTGCCGTCGCCCGTCCTGGTCTGGCAAAAGCTAGTGACCCTGGCGGCCAGCGGCGCCCTGTGGCTGCACATTGGCGTCACTCTGATCGAAATTGCGCTGGGGCTGCTGATTGGGCTGAGCACAGCGTTTGGTCTCGGCTATTTGCTAGGGAAGCATCGGGGTCTGGAACGGATTGCATCGCCCTACATCGTCGCCAGCCAGAGCATTCCCATCGTCGCAATTGCGCCCTTGATTGTGATCTGGATGGGCAGCGGGCTGGCGAGCAAGGTCGCCGTCACCGCGCTGATCACCTTCTTCCCCGCGCTGATCGCCACCATCGTCGGCATCCGCAGCGTCGACCCCGACCTGCACGATCTGCTGCGCAGCCTGCGCGCCTCGCGCTGGCAGCTCTTTTGGAAGCTGGAGTTGCCCGCGGCCCTGCCCATGATTTTTGGAGGACTGAAGCTCAGCGTCACGCTGGCGGTCGTCGGCGCGGTCGTTGGCGAATTTATGGGCGCCAACGCCGGACTTGGGTACCTGGTCAACCTGGGGCGCGGCCTGCTCGACACCCCGATGATGTTCGTCGCCATTTTGCTGCTGGTCGTTATTGCCCAGGCGCTCCACTTTGCTGTCGTCGCGCTGGAAACACGGCTATTGCGCTGGCAAAAGCTGTAGGAAACGTGAAATACGAGGGGCGAGGCAGCATTTTGTTGCGTGGAAATACTGACTCAACTTAGATTGCACAATATTTACAAAAGGTGTATTTGCATGAAATTCAAAACACAGACATTGATCTTTTTGATGCTGATCCTGGGCTTGGCGCTGTCCGCGTGCGCACCGTTGCCGACGCCGCCTGCTGCCAGGGATGAGCCTGCGGCGCCAGCCGTCGAGTCCGTCAAGTTGGGCCTAGGCTTCATCCCCAGCATTCAGTTTGCGCCCTACTATGTCGGGATCGAGAAAGGCTTCTTTCAGGATGCGGGGCTCGAGCTTGAGCTGAGCTACGGCTTCGAAAACGACTACTTGAAGCTGGTCGGCATCGACGAATATCAGTTTATGGTGGGCAGCGGCGACCAGGTGGTGCTGGGGCGCGCACAAGGGCTGCCGGTGCGCTACGTGCTGAACTGGTACACGCGCTTTCCGGTGGTCATCTTCTCCAAGACCGACCGCGCCATCACCCAGCCAGCGGATCTGGCGGGCAAGACCGTCGGCATTCCCGGCGCATTTGGAGCAAGCTACGTGGCGCTGCGCGGCATTCTCGAAGCGGCCGGACTGACCGAACAGGACATCCGCTTGGAGAGCATCGGGTTCACGCAAGCCGCGGCGGTCAGCGCAGACAAGGTGGATGCAGCCGTGGACTACGCAGTCAACGGCCCGGTCGTCCTGGCGCTGGCAGGAGCCTCCACCAATCAGATTGCGCTGGACGACTACCTGGTCATTCCAGCCAACGGCCTCGTCACCAATGAGAAGACAATCGCGGAGCGACCTGAGCTGGTGCAGGCGCTGGTGCGCGCGACGCAGCAGGCGATTGCTTACACGCTCGCCAATCCCGACGAAGCGTTTGCCATTGCCCTCAAAACCGTGCCTGAAGCCGGCGGCGACAATGAAGCCGCGAGCCGCGCCGTGTTCGATGCCTCGCTCGCCTTCTGGGCGCCGCGTGCAGGCCAGACGCCCGGGGCTACGAATGAGGCCGACTGGCAGGCTACGGCCACCTTTATGCAACGGATCGGCCTGGTCGATAACGTCGTGCCGGCCGACAGCCTCTTCACCAACCAGTTTGTCGCCGATGAAGATGAATAAGACAGATAGACCGCGCATTTGACGAATCAGGCGGATCTACAAGGGTTTCAATCCAATGCTTCGTGCTGCTTCGCAGAGCAATTTGGGGGTTTATGAGTGATCCAACGCCGGTGTTTGTGGTTGACGGCGTCTCAAAAGGCTTCACCGATGGCCGCCGCCCGATTCAAGCGTTGCAGCCAGTCAGCTTCCAGTTGCACGCAGGCGAGATCGTCTGCCTGGTCGGGCCGAGCGGCAGCGGCAAGAGCACCTTGCTGCGCGTCATGGGCGGCCTGATCGCGGCGGACAGCGGCGCCATGTGGTTCCAGGGCCAGCCACACGACGCGCCCAACACGGCCATCGGCTTTGTCTTCCAAAAGACAAATCTGATGCCGTGGCGCACAATTCTGCAAAATGTTCTGCTGCCCATTGAAATTCAGCAAAACAAAGTGTCCACTGCAGAGCGGATACGCGCCGAGGCGATGCTCGCCACGATGGGGCTGGAGGACTTCGAGCACGCCTACCCGCGCCAGCTTTCCGGCGGGATGAACCAACGCGTCGTGTTGGCGCGCACCCTCATGCAGCAGCCGCGCCTGTTGTTGATGGACGAGCCCTTCGGCCAGCTCGACGCCTTAACGCGCGAGCGCCTCAACCTGGAGTTGCTGCGTTTGCAGGCAGCCGAGGAAACCACCATCTTCATGGTGACGCACAGCATCACGGAAGCCGTGTTGTTGTCGGATCGCGTCTTTGTGCTCAGCGAGCGGCCGGGAAAGCTCATTGCCCAGATGTCTGTGCCGCTGCCCCGCCCGCGCCATCTGGCAATGACGAGCACGCCTGCCTTTGGCGAACTCACCATGCAGGTGCGTAGTCTGATCGGCGAGCCAAACTAGACCCACAAAGTTGTATTTTTGACACTTATGCCGCGGCGTGCTATTGATACACGCTACGCACATCTCCGGTGTGCATTTATCCTGTGCAATTTTTGGTGATGGGACTGGTATGACTGAAATCGAAACTGCGGACAAACAATCCAAACGGCGGGAAGGTCAGGATTTTATTCGCGAGACTGTGGCGCGCGACATGGACAGTGGCCGCTACTATGGCCGCGTTGTGACGCGCTTTCCACCTGAACCCAACGGATATCTCCACATCGGCCACGCCAAGTCGATTGCGCTTAACTTCGGCATTGCGGAGGAGTTCGGCGGCGTCTGCCATCTGCGTTTCGACGACACCAACCCCGAAACCGAAGATATGGAATACGTCGAGTCGATCATGCGCGACGTGCGCTGGCTGGGCTACGATTGGGGCGACAAGCTCTTTTTTGCGTCCGATTATTACGCGCAGTTGTACGAATTTGCCGAGCAGTTGATTCAAGAGGGCAAGGCCTACGTCGACAGCCTTGACGAGGAAGGCATTCGCCAGTATCGCGGCACGGTGCTGGAGCCGGGACGCCCCAGCCCTTATCGCGACCGTGCCGTGGAAGAAAATCTCGACCTGTTCCGGCGCATGCGCGCGGGGGAATTTCCTGACGGCGCGCATGTGCTGCGCGCCAAAGGCGACTTGGCCGCGCCAAACATGAAGTTGCGCGACCCGCTGCTCTATCGCATCCGCCATTCGACGCACTATCGCACGGGCGACGATTGGTGCATCTACCCTATGTATGATTACGCGCATCCGATTTCAGACGCCATTGAAGGCATCACGCACTCGATCTGCACGCTCGAATTCGAGAACAATCGCGCCATTTATGACTGGACCCTCGACAATCTCTACGAGGAGCCGCGGCCGCATCAGTACGAATTTGCCCGGCTCAACCTTGATTATACGGTGATCAGCAAGCGCAAGCTCCTGCAACTGGTCGATGAACACCACGTGACCGGTTGGGACGACCCGCGCATGCCGACGATCGCGGGGCTGCGACGTCGCGGCTACACGCCGGAAGGCATTCGCCTCTTCTGCCAGCGCATCGGCGTGAACAAGACCAACAGCCGCGTGCAATTCGAGGTGTTGGAAGACGCCATCCGCGACGATCTCAACGCGCGCGCGCCGCGCGTGATGGCCGTGCTGCGCCCGCTCAAGGTGACGCTCACCAACTATCCCGCCGAGCAAGTCGAATGGCTCGATGCGCCCTACTGGCCGCGCGATATCGACAAGGAGGGCGCACGCCGCACGCCGCTGACGCGCGAACTTTACATTGAGCGCACCGACTTCAGCCCGGACCCACCATCCGACTGGACGCGCCTGTCGCCGGGCGCTGAGGTGCGGCTGCGTCACGCTTACTTCATCCGCTGTGATGAGGTCATCACCGACCCGGCCAGCGGTGAAGTCGTCGAGTTGCGCTGCACCTACGACCCGGCGTCGATGGGGCGGCCATCCACCGCCGCGCGCAAACGCAGCACCGCGATCCAATGGGTGTCGGCGGTGCACGCCTTGCCGGTCGAGGTGCGCCTGTACAGCCGGCTCTTTACCACGGAGAACCCCGACGAAGTGGAAGAGGGCAAAACGTTTAAGGATTATCTCAACCCGCAGTCCGTCGAGATTCTTCCGGTCGCGCTGGTCGAACCCGCATTGGCCGACGCTCAGCCCGGCAATCGTTACCAGTTCTTGCGCCACGGTTACTTCATCGTCGACGCGGATACGCGGCCCGACAAGCTGGTCTTTAACCGCATCGTCGAACTGCCCGACGCCTACACCGCGCGGCAAACCGGCGCCGACCCAGAGCGCAAGGCCAAATCGGAAGCGGCAGACGCGACGCCAAGTGAAGTGGTCGTCGGTTCGCTTTCGGAAGAGCGCGTTCGTGCGCGCGCGTCCGATGCGAAACTGGCGGAACGGTACAGATATTATATTGACGCGCTGGAACTCAGCCCGGAGCAGGCCGACCCATTGACCGGGAGCCGCGCTGTCGTGACATTTTTCGAGGCCGCGCTGGCGAGCGGCGCCAGCGCCCGCACGGCCGCCAACTGGATCAACAACGACGTGCTGCGTGAGCTAAAGGATAGCTCCATTGACGACCTCGCCTTTAGCGGCGCGGACCTGGGTGAGCTGGCCAGGCTGGTGGATAATGGTGCGGTCACAACGGCTGCCGCCAAGACGATCTATGCTGAGATGGCGGCGGGCAGAGGCGCGCCGCAGGCAATTGTCCACCGGCTGGGGCTCGACCAGACGTTGAGCGCAACAGAGTTGACGGCGATCGTCCGGCAGGTGCTGGCGGGTTTGCCGGACAAGGTGGCGGAATATCGGAGCGGCAAGACGAGCCTGTTGGGCATGTTCACAGGCCAGGTGATGCGTGCGACTGGTAACAAGGCCGACCCGAAGCAGGTGCAGGCGCTGTTGAAGCAACAATTGGAAGCATAGCGAATAGCGACGCAAAATTTCTATCCACAGATGACACAGATTTCACAGATTGTTCAAAACCCATCTGTGAAATCTGTGGATATTTGTCTTGATTGCAACTCAGGAAGCGAGAACATCTATGGCGGCATCATCCACGGCGCCGGCGCGCGTGCGCTTTGCGCCCAGCCCAACCGGGTTTTTGCACCTTGGCGGGCTGCGCACGGCCCTGTTTGACTGGCTCTACGCGCGCCACACCGGCGGACAGTTTATTTTGCGCATCGAGGACACCGACCAGAAGCGCTTCAATCCCGACAGCCTGAACGACCTGATGCGCAGCCTGCGCTGGCTCGGTCTGGCGTGGGACGAAGGCCCCGACATTGGCGGACCGCACGCGCCCTACGTCCAAAGCGAACGTCGCGCCCTCTATCGCCAATACGCGGACTGGCTGGTGGAGCAAGGCAAGGCGTATCACTGCTACACGAGCGAGGCGGAGCTGGAGGAGCTGCGCGCCAAGGGGCTGCCCTACGACCGCCGCCACCGCGCCCTGACCGCGGAGCAACGCGCTGCATTTGCAGAGGAAGGACGTGCGTCCGTCATCCGTTTTGCCGCGCCGCTGACCGGGACAACGACTGTGCACGATGCGATCCGCGGCAATATCACGGTCGAAAACGCCAGCATCGCCGACCCGGTGCTGCTTAAAAGCGACGGGCTGCCCACCTATCATCTGGCTGTGGTGGTGGATGACCGGCTGATGGAGATCACGCACGTGCTGCGCGGTGAGGAGTGGATCCCGTCGGCGCCGCTGCATCAGTTGCTGTTCGAGGCGTTTGCGTGGCCGGCGCCGATCTTTGTGCATCTACCCGTCATTCTCGACCCCAGCGGCAAAGGCAAGATGAGCAAGCGCAAGACCGTCGTCGATGGCCGCGAATTCTCACCCTTTGTGCGCGATTACATCACCGGCGGCTATCTGCCCGACGCCATGTTCAATTTTCTGACCAACATGGGCTGGAGCTTTGACGCGGAGCAGGAAATCTTTACGCGCGAGGAGGCGATCGCGCGCTTCGACGTCACTGACATTTCGCCCAAGGCAACGGCGCTGCCCTTCACCAAGCTGGATTGGATGAACGGGCTTTACATCCGGCAGATGGAGCCGGCGCGGCTGCAAGAGGAACTGGCGCCCTATGTCGCGGCAGATCTGGGGCTGGACGTCGCCAACCTGCGTACGGATCGCCGGCTGGCCGAGCTGACGCCGCTGATCCAGGAGCGCATCAAGGTGCTGACCGAAGCGACCGCGCTGATCGACTGGGCGTTTGTTCCCGCGTCCCAGATCCTCTATCCTGACCCCACGCAGTTGATCGGCAAAAAGCTGACGGCGGCCGAAAGTCTCCACGTGCTTGAGACCGGTGCGGCTGTGATTGCCAGCATTGAGCCGTTCGCTGCACCCGCGTTGGAGGCGGCTTTCCGCAGCCAGGCCGAGACCATGCAGATCAAAGTCGGCAGCTTCCTGGCGCCCTTCCGCGTCGCCATCACCGGGCGCACAGTTTCGCCGCCGCTCTTCGAAAGCATGCACGTCCTGGGGCGCGAGGAGACGCTTGCACGCCTCGCCAACGCCACGCAGACGTTGCGCGCCTATGCAACGGCCGCGGTGTAAGAAATACGTTTAACGCAAAGTCGCGGAGGAAGGCGTTTTCATGCTCTGAAATTTGGCGGTGCGGGCGTGCTACGCTATACTTTTGAAGGATTGAGTCAGGCCGGTGGGGGATAGTTTAATCGGCAGAACACCTGACTCTGGATCAGGCAGTTGGGGTTCG
>JACSRH010000126.1 GCA_014879855.1 Caldilineaceae bacterium
TTCACGGCATAGGTTGCCTTCCTTCAAGTCCATGCACAGGCTGGCGCCCATCAACCCCAGCCCGACGACGGCAATGGAACAGTCTTTGAGTGGTTTTGTCATCGTGTGAATCAGAGAGTGAGAGATTAAAGGATTGGCAGACTGAAAGATGAAGAGACTGAGAGATGAAGAGACTGAGAGATGAAGAGACTGAGAGATGAAGAGACTGGAATCGTAGAGGTCTTAATCTCCCAATCTCCTAATCTCCCAACCTCCTAATCTCTAATCTCTCATCTCCAATCTCATATTTTTCTCCCCACCGCCTGCGCCACGAGCCGCAACTCTTCCATCAGCGTGGCAAAGCGCTGGAACGTGAGGCTCTGCGCGCCGTCACTCCACGCGCGCGCCGGGTCGGGATGCACTTCCAACATCAGCCCGTCGGCGCCCGCGGCGACCGCGGCTTTGGAGATGGCGCCGACAAATTGCCACATGCCGGTGCCGTGCGCCGGGTCGGCGATGACGGGTAAATGGCTCATCTCCTTCAGCGCGGGAATGGCATTGATGTCAAAAGTGTTGCGCGTGGCCGTCTCATAGGTGCGGATGCCGCGCTCGCACACCATCACCTGCATGTTGCCGCCAGCGAGGATGTATTCGGCGCTCATCAGCAACTCCTGGATGGTGCCGCTGATGCCGCGCTTGAGGAAAACTGGCTTGTTCTGCCTGCCCAGCGCCTTGAGCAGCGAGTAATTCTGCGTATTGCGCGCGCCGACCTGGAAGATGTCGGTGTAGTCGCCTACCAGCGTGACATCTTCGGGACTCATCACTTCCGTGATCACCGGCAGTCCTGTCTGTGCGCGCGCCTCGGCCAGGTGTTTGAGACCTTCCTCGCCAAGCCCCTGGAAGCTGTAGGGGCTGGAGCGCGGCTTGAACGCGCCGCCGCGCAGCACCGTGGCGCCCGCCGCTTTGACCGCGTGCGCGGTCTGCAAGATCATGTCGCGACTCTCGACGCTGCACGGCCCCGCCATGACAACGATCTGCTTGCCGCCGATCTGGACGCCATTGATGTCGATCACGGTGGCTTCGCTGAAGTCACGACTGGCCAACTTATATGGCTGCATCACGCGCATGGTGCGTTCGACGTCATCCATCACCTCAAACGTGCTGTTCTGAAGCAGATGTTCGTCGGCGCCGATCACGCCAATGATCGTGCGCGCCTCGCCGCGACTGAGATGCACCTTGTAGCCAAGCTCCTCGACGCGCTGCACGACTGCTTCGATATTCTTCGGCTCGGCGTGGGTCTTCATCACGATGATCATAAAATTTCACCTTTGTTGTTTTGGTTACAAATGGAGGGAGGGGATTGAGAGATTGAAGACGCGAACGAGCTTCAATCTTCTAATCTCCTCCCCTACGCCAGCTCCGCGGCCAGCGCTGGCTCGGCGATCGTGCGATCCACCGCCTCGGCGACGCGGCGCAGGCTTTTCATCAGGCTGGCGAAGTCCTCCAGCGTCAGGCTCTGGCGGCCGTCGCTGACCGCGGCGTCGGGGTCGGGATGCACCTCCAGGATCAGCGCGTCGGCGCCCGCGGCCACCGCCGCGCGGCTCATGGACGGCACCAACTCGCGCAGTCCGGTGCCATGTGACGGGTCGGCCACCACTGGCAGGTGGCTCTGCTCTTTGAGCACCGGCACCGCGTTGAGGTCGAAGGTGTTGCGCGTCGCGGTCTCGTAGGTGCGGATGCCGCGCTCGCAGAGCATGACGTTGTAGTTGCCGTTGCTGACGATGTATTCGGCGCACATCAGCAGTTCGCGGATCGTGCCGCTGATGCCGCGCTTGAGCATGACGGGCTTGCTCTGTTTGCCGACCGCCTGCAGCAGACCATAATTCTGCATATTGCGGGCGCCGATCTGCAAGATATCGGCGTATTCGGCGATCATCGGCACCTGTTCTTCGCGCATCACTTCGGTGATGAACGGCAGTCCCGTCGCCTCACGCGCATCGGCCAGATATTCCAGCCCCTTCAGACCAAGCCCCTGGAAGTCGTAGGGGCTGGTGCGCGGTTTGAACGCGCCCCCGCGCAGCACGGTCGCGCCGGCCGCTTTGACCGCGTGGGCGATCTCAATGATCTGCTCGCGGCTCTCCACACTGCACGGCCCAGCCATGACGACAACCTCCGCGCCGCCGATGCGCACGCGCCCCTCCGCGACATCGATCAGCGTGTTGTCGGGGCGCGCGGTGCGGCCGGAAAGCTTGTATGGCTCCTGAATGCGCAAGGTGTGCATGACGCCCTCCATCTGGTCGAACACCTCACGCGTGACGCGCGTCAGGTCGCCGACCAGCGCCACCACGGTGCGGTTATCGCCGTAAATGGGGTGGGTTTTGGCGCCCATCGATTCAGCTTTGCGGATGACGGCGCCGATCTCAGCGGCAGTGGCGCCTGGTTTCATGACCACGATCATAGTAGTTTCCCCTTGTTGCGATACACATTCAACTGTTTTGTATAGGCTCTACAGAATACGTTCTCATCCAGATTGAGAGCAACTCTCTGCGTTTTCTCTGCATCCCTGCGCCGGT
This sequence comes from Caldilineaceae bacterium, assembly GCA_014879855.1. GTDB lineage: Bacteria > Chloroflexota > Anaerolineae > Caldilineales > Caldilineaceae > Caldilinea. Next base: position 2,553 of record JACSRH010000126.1, read on the forward strand.
GTGTTGACAGATATGCGTGGCGTGACTTTTCAAGCCAGCTTCCTAAATTTGCAGCAGTGTCGATTGGCTGCCAGCGCGCTCTTCCTCGAGCGGCGGCGCCGCGGCGTAGCTGCCTAGCAACTTGACAAACGCCGCGCGATTCAACAGCCCCACGACCGCGGCGCTGATATGCGCATCCTGCCAGTGACCATCGAGATCCACATAGAAAACATATTGCCACGGACGGTTGCGCCGCGGGCGGCTCTCCAGCTTGGTCAAGTTGACCTGACGCGTGGCGAACTCACCCAACGCGTGATAAAGAGAGCCAGGCGTGTTGGGCACGGCAAAGACGAGCGAGGTCTTGCTGCGGTCGGCATGTGGCGGATCGCCCTTGCCGACTACAAAAAAGCGCGTGTAATTGTTGGGCATATCCTCGATTCCCTCGTCAATAATCTCCAGCCCGTAAACCTCCGCCGCAAGTTTGCTGGCGATCACAGCCACGCCAGCCACTGGCGCGGCCGCCAGGTCTTTGGCGCTGCCGGCGGTATCGTACCAGGGCACCGCGGCCAGCTTGCGCCGGTTGAGGTAGCTTTCGCATTGGGCCAGCGCCTGTGGATGGCTGCGCACCTGCGTGATCGTCGCGCCGTTTCCCACTGTGCTGCTGGGGATCGCAAGCAAGTTGTGCCGTACGCGCAACAAGATTTCACCGTGCACCTTGAGATCGTGGTCAAGCAACAGATCGTAGGACTTGTTGATGCTGCCCGCGGTCGAATTCTCAACTGGCGCCGCGCCATAATCTGCCTGTCCGGCGTCGACCGCGGCGAAAATCTCCTCGAAGGCGCGACATGGCAGCGTTTCGACCTCATTGCCAAAATGAAGGCGACAGGCTTCTTCCGAGTAGGCGCCGTGTTCTCCCTGAAATGCTATAATCGTCATTATCCCCTCCATGCCTTCAACTGTTCTTCGATCCAACGATTCAACTCGGCCATATCGACGCTCGACAGCATCACTGTCTTGTCTGGACGCAGCGCCTGCGCCTCCCTGAGATAGACATGCTGGATCTGCTGCTGCGGCATGTCGGTGTTCCAGTGAATCAGTACGCGGATACACTTCTCCAGCGCACCAGGCACATTGATCTCATGGCTGCACATCAGTGGCACATCGAGCCAGCCCAGTTGGCGGGCAGCAGTGGCCGGAAACGCGTCCCAGAGGTCAGGCGTCGTCGTAAAGATAGCACTCGCCACATCTCCGGTATGGATGCCGTTCAGATGGATGACCAACGCCAACAATTCGCGCGTGGCTTTTAGGATCTCCTCGCGATCATTTTGCGCGACGGTAGTCGCCCCACGCACGCCTCTACACACGACGCTCATTGCTTCACTCCTACTCTGGACTGCCCCGATGTTCATTTGACCCGATGTTCATTTGGCCCGATGTTCATTTGACCCGATGTTCATTTAACCAGACAACAAAAAAGCGAGGTTGCTTTCGCCAACCTCGCTTTCGTCGCATTCTTTGCGCACCTGATTACTCAGGCAGCCTCGTCGCTCCGACGTGGGTTAGCATCTGGCGATTGCCAAAAAAGCTAAAATAAAAGGGATAGCCAACAAAAAACCCGCGCCAGGTAGGGCGCGGGTCAGAAGTCATGGATCGTTTGGGCAGCACAGCAGCGCCCGTGACAACGGTCGCCGATCGGATCTGGTTGTGCATCCAGCGCTGTGTAAGCATCCTGCCTGTGACCTGCTCGCGATTGCTTGAAACCTTTTTATTGCCGAAACGCCAAAAGCGTAGCACGTGTTTTTGTGCTTGTCAATCAGCGATCGCCACAAATGTAAGTTTCAGTCAGGGAGGCGCTCGGCGGAATTCCAGGCTACACGCCGATCGGGGCGACAGTTGCCTCCATCTTTGCCGCTGCTTTACAATACAGCTGTTCTACAAGACAGTTGCTCTACAAGACAGTTGCTCTACAAGACAGTTGCTCTACAAGACAGTTGCTCTAC
>JACSRH010000439.1 GCA_014879855.1 Caldilineaceae bacterium
ATTGATCTCCTTTCACAATGATGGCCTCAGGGAGGAGATGCCAAACCCACGATCTGCCGGGAGAAGGCGACGCGCTGGCCGTGAAGGAGAAGTTGCAGAGCACCCGCACGTGACAATGCGATCCTTCAATCGGTAGATCATGTTGAGTCCATCATAGTCAACCTGCCCAACACCGCATGAGACGTAACGTAGCCTGCTCGCTATCGGTCTTGACCTGAACCAGCACATTGTCGTCATTCGCCCTGCAAATCCGTCGGCACAACCACGGCACAACCACCGTCCAAAGTTCTATTTTGGCCCACGCCATCGCCACTGCATTCGTGCCAACCCCTGACACCTGTTCATTTCCACCAAATCAATTATGACGCGATTGCCCTAGGCCGACCCGACTCAGGAGCCGGATGCAAGCTGCATCGACGAGATGACGCCGGCATGGGTATTGCCGGAGTAGGGTATTGGCAGGAAATCAAAAAGAGGCGACCGCCATGCGGTCGCCTCTTTTTGGGATTGCCCACTTGCATTACGCTGCGTCGAAGAGCGCAGTCACATCGACGGCCAACTTTTCGAAGCTGGGTGAAACTGCCATGTCGTCGCGACTGAAGCGTCCGTGCTCTGCATAGGTGCTCGCTGATTGCTCGTCGGCGAGGTGCAGCACGGTGATGGACTCGTCGCGTGGGTCCACGATCCAGTATTCGGGAATGCCGGCGCGGGCATACTCGAAACGCTTGGTCACCAGATCTCGATGCGGATCGTCGGGCGAAACGACTTCCACAACAAGGTCCGCGCCGGTCCAAAAGGCGTCGTCGCGTCGAGGATCGTCGGCAGCAGCGAGAAAGACAAGATCCGGCTCGCGTAGCTTGCCCGGCCAGAGCTGGAGGCGGAAGGGCGCAAAGAGCACCTTGCCGCCGGTCTGCTGGGCATAAGCCAACAGGATGCTAAAAATGTAGGCAACGATGGACTGATGTCTGTCGCTGGGCATGGGCAACACCTCGATAGAGCCATGGGAGAATTCGACCAGTCGGTTTGTTTCCAATCTGAGATACTCGTCCATGCTCCAAGCGCCCTGCGCCGGAAAGAGCAGAGCGACATCCCAGGCGGGTTCGGCCCATTCATCCGCTTGTGGCGCAGATCGATCCACTGTCTGCATGGTTGGGCGTTCCTTTTTGAACAATCTGAAAGACGGACTGGCGCCATTATAGCACATTCAAGAAGGCGGCGTTGGCTGGCGCGATCAACGCGTATCGGCGAAGAGATCGATCGCGCCGTTGCCAATGTGAAAGAGCCACGGCTGCGAGTTATGTGGATTGGCGGCCAGGATCGCTGCGCGCACGAGTGACAATGGATGCTGTAGCCCGCCAGACTACGCCGCCGGCGACGACGATGGTAAGTCCGCCGAGTCCGGCAAGAAAGTTGCGCAGCGAAAGTAATCGATTCATCAGTATTCTCCATGAATATGAGGGGGCTATCTGCATTGATCAACATACTTACCCCAAATTCCGAAACAGATCGCGCCGCGTTTCCATGTTTGACAGCCGGCGCCCAGCCATGTATACTCGCATCCAATCGAACAGCAAAGACTGTGAACCGGACGAGTACCTGTCAAAGCGAGCTTCAGAGAGTCCTCGGTAGCTGGAAAGAGGACAGCGGCGCAGGCGGTGAATGGACCGGGGAGTCGAGCAACGAACGCACTGAGAGAAAAACCGAGTTTCTTGAAGAAACTCGGTTTTTGAGAAATCAGCGCCAGTAGTCTGCTCCGGCAACGCCACCGTTATCAAGGCGCGGAGAATCGGAGGCAACCCTCCCGTTCTCGCAGAGTGAGACTGGCCCATGTCCTGCGTTTCACCGCAGGATTTTTTGTTTCCAGTCTACCCAGGGTGGCACCGCGGGGCATCAAACCCTCGTCCCTGATTGTGGGGATGGGGGTTTTTCTATTGGAGAGTAGAGATTAGGGGATTGGAGATTAGGGGATTGGAGATTAAGAGACTGGAGATTAAGAGACTGGAGATTGTCAATGCGACTCAATCCCCAGTCTCCAATCTCTAGTCTCGAACCTCCAGTCTCCAGTCCCCAATCTCCCACACTAAGGAGTTCACGATGGCTGCAACCTACAAACCGTCACTGGACGAAGTTCGTGACCTTGCGCAGCAGGGGAATATCATCCCGGTCTATCGCGAGTTGCCCGCCGACCTGGAGACGCCGGTCTCGGTCTATCTCAAGCTGTGTGGGCAGGGGAGCAGCAACGGGCGCGGGCCGAGCTTCCTGCTCGAATCGGTGGAGAAGGGCGAGCAGTTGGGTCGTTACAGCTTTATCGGCGTGCACGCGCCGATGACGATCACCGCGCGCGGCGACCACGTGACGATCGGCGCGGCAGGCGGCGCGGTGCTGGAAGCGCGCCAGGGCGATCCGTTGCAGATCGTGGAAGAGTTCATGGCGCCGCGCAAGCCCGCGCCAGTGGATGGATTGCCGCGCTTCAACGGCGGCGTCGTCGGCTACTTTGGCTACGATCTGGTGCGCTTTATGGAGCGGCTGCCCGCGACCGCGCGCACCGACCTGCACGTGCCCGACATGGCGCTGATGATGGCCGACAACCTGGTCGTCTTCGACCATGTGCGCCATCGCCTGCTTGTCATCGCCAACCTGCGCGTGGAGGCCGACCTGCGCGCGGCCTATGCCGACGCGGTGGCGCGCATCGAGCACATTATCGCGGACCTGCGCAAGCCGCTGACCCCGCCCCTTGCCCAGGAGCTGCCCGCGGGCGAGGCATGGCGCAGCAATTTTACGCAAGCCGAATACGAGGCCATGGTGCGCGCCTCGAAAGAATATATCGGCTGCGGCGACATTTTTCAGGTCGTGCTCAGCCAGCGGCTCTCGCGGCGCACCGAGGCTGATCCCTTCACGATCTACCGCGCGCTGCGCATGTTGAACCCCTCGCCCTATATGTTCTTTCTGGACTTCCAGGGCGTGGCTGGCATCGGCGACGCGCCGCTGCGGCTGATCGGCTCCAGCCCGGAGATGCACGTGCGCCTGGAAGATGGCGACGCGCATCTGCACCCGATCGCCGGCACGCGCTGGCGCGGCAAGAGCGAGGCGGAGGACGCCGCGCTCGCCGCCGACCTGCTGGCCGATCCAAAGGAGCGCGCCGAGCATGTGATGCTGGTCGACCTGGGGCGCAACGATCTGGGGCGCGTCAGCGAGTATGGCAGCGTCACGGTGCCGGTGATGATGGCGGTGGAAAAGTACAGCCATGTCATGCACATCGTCAGCGACGTGCGCGGCAAGGTGCGGCCCGAACACAATGCGTTCAGCCTGTTGCGCGCCACCTTTCCCGCGGGCACACTGAGTGGCGCACCAAAGATCCGGGCAATGGAGATCATCGAGGAGCTGGAAGGCGTGCGCCGCGGCGTCTATGCAGGCGCGGTGGGCTACATCGACAACGACGGCGCCATGGACACCTGCATCGCCATCCGCACCATCGTCATGCAGGGCGACACCTGCCACCTGCAGGCCGGCGCCGGCATCGTCGCCGACAGCGACCCCGCCTACGAGTTCGCCGAGTCGATGAATAAGCTCAAGGCGCTGGCGGTGGCGGTGGAGCAGGCGGAGAAGGGGTTGTAGAGATTGGGAGATTAGGAGATTGGAGATTGGAGATTGGGGAGGGGTGGCATGGGGACTGATTTAAGCGCGCTGGAGAGTTATCGTATGGCGGAATCGCTGGCGCAGGTGGTGTGGGGGATTGTTGAGCGGTGGAAACCATTTGCGCGACAGACGATGGGCTCGCAGTTAATCCGCGCCGTCGATTCGGTTGGCGCCAACATTGCCGAGTCGCACGGCCGCTTCTACTTTGGCGAGAAGCTTCAGTTTCTCTATTATGCGCGTGGCAGCCTGTACGAGACGCGCCACTGGCTCCGGCTGGCGTGGCGTCGAAATCTGTTGCAGGCAGAGGATAACGTGCGCCTGACGGAACTGCTCGAGCCGCTCGCCAAGAGCATCAACAGCTTTGCCGGTTCGCTCAAACAGCAACGCACTGACAACAAACTCAAGGAATCGAGCGAGAGGTACGGTGCAGCAGAGTCAATCTCCAATCTCCCAATCTCCAATCTCGATTCAGACGAAATCATTTCCAAGGAGGACTTTCTATGGCTGACCAACTTCGCAAACGCATCCTGACCGGGGACCGGCCCACGGGCAAGCTGCATCTGGGGCACTATATCGGGAGCCATCGCAACCGGCTCAAGTTTCAGGAGCAGTACGAATGCTTCTTCTTGATCGCCGACCTGCACATGCTGACGACCAAGCCGGACAAAGAGAGCATCGAACACATCGCCGAGATCGCACGCATCATCGTGCTCGACCACCTGGCGATCGGCATCGACCCCACCAAAGTGACCTTCTACCTGCAATCGGCGGTGCATGAGGTCTACGAGCTGCAACTCTTGCTGTCGAGCCTGGTCACGGTGGAGCGCTTGCAGCAACTGCCAACGATCAAGGATATGGCCGCGGCCGC
>JACSRH010000047.1 GCA_014879855.1 Caldilineaceae bacterium
ACCTACACCATCAACCACTTGGAGATGGACAGCCCGCGCGGGCGCATCGCGTTGATGCGCGCCGCGGCCGATGCGCGCATCGGTCTTGACGGCGCGTTTCAGGAGCACATCGACCTCTGCCTGGGCTGCCGCGCCTGCGAGACGGCCTGTCCCTCTGGCGTGCAGTACGGCTTGCTGTTGGAGACGGCGAAGGCTGCGTTGGCGGGTGAAAAAGCAACTGCGCAACGCAGAGGCGCAGAGGCGCAAAGAGAGGGAGAGAAGGGGACGGGGGAATCGGCGTCCTTCACCCTTCACCCTTCACCCTTCACCCTTCACAGTTCATCCGTCCGCCCATCGCCCCTCGCCCCTCGCATTTCTCCAATGCTTCAACGCTTTGGGCTGCGCGAGTTGATGCCGCACCGCAACCGGCTGCGGCTGCTGGCGCGCGCGGTGAAGCTTTATCAGCAGTCTGGTTTGGGCGCTTTGGCGCGGCGCGTGCTGCCCAAGCTGCCGCCCGCGCTGACGACGATGGAGGGCATGGCGCCGCCCGTCGATCTTGGCTATCTCGATGAGTCGCGGCCCGCGCCCGCGATCGGGCCGAAGCGCGGGCAGGTCGCCTTCTTCACCGGCTGCGTGCAGGATGCGTTTCTGGCCGGCGTCAATCGCGCCACGGTGCGCGTGCTGCAACGCAACGGCTACGAAGTGCACTTTGCGCCGGGGCAGAGCTGCTGCAACGCGGCCGCGCTCCACAGCGGCGACACGGCGCAGGCGCACGCTTTGGCGCGCCAGAATATCGACGCCTTCGCGCGCGGCGACTTTGCCGCGATCATTAACAACGCGGGCGGCTGCGGCGCCGCGCTCAAAGGCTACGATCATCTGCTGGCGGACGACCCCATCTACGCCGAACGCGCCCGCGCCTTTGTCGCCAAGGTGCAGGACATCAGCGAGTTCCTCGTCGATCATCTGCACCATCCGCCCACCGGCCACGTGCAGGCGCGCGTCACCTATGTTGATTCGTGCCATCTGCGCCACGGCCAGAAGATCAGCCAGCCGCCGCGCGCGCTGCTGCGCGCCATTCCGGGCATTGAACTGGTCGAACTTGCCCAGCCCGACATGTGCTGCGGCAGCGCCGGCATCTACAATCTGCTCCAGCCGGCGATGGCGAACCAGGTGCTCGACCACAAGCTGGCCGATGTGCGCGCCACCAACGCCGGCATCATCGTCACTGCCAACACCGGCTGTTACATGCAGATGGTCTACGGCGTCAAGCGCGCCCATCTCAACGCCACCGTGATGCACGTGGTGGAAGTGCTGGAGAAATCGTATGCAAATGCAACATGACTTTCTCGCCGATCTGCAGCCAAAGCTGGCTGGTGACGCGCGGTTGCTGGCGGCATGGCTCGCCGGCAGCTTCGGCCGCGGCAGCGCCGACCGCTATTCAGACATCGATCTGCACCTGTGGCTGAATGACGCCGGCGCCTTTCGTCGCGACGCCAAAGAGTGGCTGGCCGCGCTGCGCCCGCTCGTGCTCTACAAGCTGCTCTTCGACGGCCAGATGATCAACGCGCTGACCGCTGACGGACTGCGCATCGACCTCTGGCTGCATGAGGCCGCGCCCGTGCTCGACCCGGCGCAGGTCAAGGTGCTCCTCGACCGCGAAGGGCGGCTGCGGCTGGAAGCCCCTCCCGCCGCGGCGCCGGACCCCGCCCAGCTTGCCGCCGATCTGCTCGCCCAGATCGAGGAGTTCTGGCGCTGCATTGCACTGCTGCCCACCGTCATCGGCCGCAGCGAGTTGCTGGTTTCCTTCACGGGCTTGAATGTGGAGCTGGGTCTGATCAGCGAGATCTTGATGACCGGGTACGGTCGCCCGCGCGACCGCGGCGTCAAGGTGCTCAACGCCTATCTCGGCGACGCGCGACGCGCTGAACTCGAAGCCGCGCTCGATCTGCAAGGGCTGAACACCGAGAGCCTCGTCATGGCGCACATGGCGCTGGCGGGAGTCATACGCACGCACGGGCCAATCCTGGCCGCGCGTCACGGCTTCGCCTATCCGCAGCCACTGGAAGATGCCGTGCTGCGCTATGTCGCGCAAGAACTGCACGAAGTCGCCTGGGAGCGCCCGCCATTCTTCGCGGAGTCTGTAAAGGATGACTGACGTTACGGTATAATGTGTGCTGTGGAAATGGATATTGCGTCGAAAGGAGTTTGAATGACAGTACGCGAACTTGAACGCGCCGTGAAAGCGCTCACGCAACGTTTGGCTGAGTTGGAAAAAACAGTGGCCGAATTGACAGAGGAAGAGGGAGCAAAGCTTGCGCAAAGCGAGCGCGAGTTGGCGACGTTCAGCCAGGAGTCCCCGAGTTCAGAACAGTTGATCAACTGGATGCGCGCAGAGGGGCTCATTATTGACCCTCCGGTCGAATTCTCCTCCTTTAGCAAACGCTGGCGTAATTTGCCGGAGACGGAAAAGCAGGAAATTTTATGGGAGCTGGATCACTTGTCTTCTGGTCCGATGGCAAGCGATATACTCCTGGAAAATCGCCGTTAGAGAAATGTCAATCCTGTTTTTGGATGCCAGCGCAGTGGTGAAGTACTACATCCGCGAGCCTGGCAGCACCTGGGTGAGGGGCTTGATCGATGCAGAAGCTGAACAGACCAGCGCCTCACTCCATACCATCCTAATCGCAGACGTTAGCGTCGCTGAAGTGGCTGCTGCCTTTGCTGTGATCTATCGAAACGGTCGTCTTCGGCGGCGTGTGCGAGATGCCGCTTTTGATCACTTTACCGATGACGTCCTTCGTCGCTACCACTTGGCCGGAATCAAACGCGAGCACTTCTTTGACGCAGCCAGGTTGACCCAACAACATCCTTTGAAAGCGTACGATGCCGTGCAACTTGCTGTCGCACTTCATCAGAATAGATTTCTGCTTACCGTACACCACACGTTGACTTTCATAAGCGGTGATCGCAAGCTGCTGGCTGCCGCCGTTGCCGAAGAGTTGGCTATCGATAATCCTTTCGAACATATCTCGCCTCAAGATCTAGCCGCTGCCAGCCAGTAAGCTTCATGGCGCACTTTTTGATGATCCATTTCTCGGAGTAGGTATGGTCGATCTTCGCAATTCTCAATTTTTTCCAGATTTCCAGCTCGTCATCGACCCCGCCGAACTGCTCACCTTCGAGGTGGATGCCGGGTTTGACCGCGGCCGGCCTGATGCGGTTTTCTACCCGGAAAGCGTCGCGGATGTGAGCGAGCTGGTGCAGTGGGCGCGCGCCAACGGCCTGCCCATTGTCGCGCGCGGCGCGGGCACAGGATTGTCGGGCGGCGCGGTGCCCGCACGCGGCGGCGTGATCGTCGAGTTTGCGCGCATGAAGCATATCACCGAGCTGAACCCGACCGGACGCAACGGCATTGTGCAGAGCGGCGTGGTCAACCTGGCGCTGGACGCGGCAGCCAAGGCACGCGGCCTCTACTATCCGCCCGACCCGTCAAGTGGCCGCTCCTCGCTGCTGGGCGGCAATATCGGCGAAAACGCCGGCGGGCCGCACTGCTTCAAGTATGGCGTCACCACCAACTACATCACCGGCGTCGAAGCCGTGCTGGCCGACGGTCGCGTGATTCGCACCGGCGGGCAGGCGTTCGACTACCCCGAACTCGACCTGACCGCGCTGCTGGTCGGCAGCGAGGGGACGCTGGCGCTCGTCACGGCCGCGTCGATCCGGCTGATCCGTAACCCGCCCGCAGTCAAGACGATGATGGTCTCCTTTGGCGCGGACGAAGCCGCGGGCGCGGCCGTCTCCGCCATCATCGCCGCCGGGTTGATGCCCGCCACGCTGGAGATGATGGATCGTACGGTGATGCGCATGATCGAGGCGTATGCACCGGTGGGGCTGCCCGTCAACGCACAGGCCGCGCTGATCGTAGAGGTCGATGGCTACGCCGACAGCCTCGACAGCCAGGTCGAGGAGATCGCCGACATCCTCACCGCGCACGGCGGCTATGATCTGCGCATCGCCCAGAGCGAGGCGGAGCGGCAGACCATCTGGTATGGGCGCAAGAGCGCGGCGGGCGCGTTTGCGCGGCTGGCGCCGGCCTTTTATCTGGTCGATGTCACCGTGCCGCGCTCCTTCCTGGCCGAGACCTTGCACGCGATCGGCCAGGTGCTGGCGCGCTACGACCTGGAGACCGGCCACGTCTTTCACGCCGGCGATGGCAACCTGCATCCCTGCATCCTCTGCGATCCCAAGGACGCGGCGCAGATGGCGCGCGTCTTTGCCGCCACGCAGGAGATCGTGGCGATCTGCATCGCCAAGGATGGCAGCATCACCGGCGAGCACGGCGTCGGCATTGAAAAGCGCGCCCACATGCCGGCCATGTACACCGCCGCGGAGCTGTCGGCGATGCGCGATATCAAGCTGGCCTTCGACCCTGACGAGCTGCTCAACCCTGGCAAGGTGCTGCCCGATGACTTGCCCGATCCGGTCCATGCGGCGGCGCTGCCGGT
>JACSRH010000440.1 GCA_014879855.1 Caldilineaceae bacterium
GGCCACACGCAACTTCGCTAGCCAGATCGATCCTGGCCAGGGGGGTGCACGCTGGTAAATTTGCTAATTGAGCGCGACCAGACTAATTTGCACCATTGCCTGAGTGCGCGCGCATCCGCACGCCGCCATGCACCCCGCGAGCAAGAACCGTCGCGCAGAATTGCCAACCCCCGCGCACATGCGGCACAATGGCGCGCATGAAAGTCTCTGTGATTGCCACCATCTACAACGAACGCGCCAGCATCGAGCGCCTGCTCGCTTCGCTGGCCGCGCAGACGCGGCGCCCCGATGAGATCGTGATCTGCGACGGCGGCAGCACGGACGGCGCCGTCGCTGCGCTGCGCGCCTATGCCGCGCAGCATCCTGACCGCCTGCCCAACCTGCGCGTGATCGAAGCGCCCGGCGCCAACATCAGTCGCGGGCGCAACCTGGCGATTGAAGCCGCGGCCGGGCCGATCATTGCGGCGACCGACGCAGGCGTGCGGCTCGAAGCGATCTGGCTGGAGAAGCTGGTCGAGCCGTGGACGCACGACGCCAACACATTGGCCGCGGCCGGCTTCTTCGTGTCCGACGCCGAGGGCGTCTTCCAAAGCGCGATGGCCGCCACGGTGCTGCCGCTGCGCGAGGACATCGACCCGGAGCGCTTTCTGCCCAGCAGTCGCTCGGTCGCCTTTACCAAAGCCGCGTGGGCGCAGGCCGGCGGCTATCCCGAATGGCTGGACTACTGCGAGGATCTGCTCTTCGACTTCGCCATCAATGCCCAGGCCCCCGCGCGCCCAACCGGCTTTACATGGGCGCCGGACGCGCGTGTGCACTTTCGCCCGCGCACATCACTGCGTCAATTCTGGACGCAGTACTATCGCTACGCGCGCGGCGACGGCAAAGCCGATCTCTGGCGCAAGCGGCACGCCATCCGCTATGCCACTTACCTGGTGGCGCTGCCGCTGCTGCTCGGCCATGCATGCTGTGGCGTATTTGCGCGGCGGCTGGGGTGGCTGGGGCTGTTGGCGGGCCTCATCCTCTACTGTCGGCGACCGTGGCAGCGGCTGCGCGTGATCGGCGCGGCGCTGCGTCCACAGCAGTGGCTGGCCGCGGCGCTGCTCGTCCCCCTCATCCGCGTGACTGGCGATCTGGCAAAAATGGCGGGCTACCCGGTGGGGCTGCTGTGGCGCTGGCGCCATCGCGCAGCAATTCCCGACTGGAGAAATGATCTTGAGGCGCTAACTTGAGCACAACCCGCATCGAACGCAGAGAAGTTCCCGCCGATTTGATCGAAGCCACGCCGCACGCCGTTGGCATGTGGTTGCTCGCCTCGCCGCTGCTGGGGTTTGTCCTGTGGCTGTGGGTCGATCTCTTTGCGCACTTCAGCCCGCTTGCGTGGTATTGGGTGGACGCGGCCATCGGCGCCGCGCTCTTTGTGCTGGCCGCGGTGCTGCCGCTGGGTTGGCTGGCGCACCGGCTGGTGACCGCGGCGCCGCGCCTCTTCCAGCACGCGGGCTGGGATATCCAGCCGCTGGAGCCGGTGCGCGAACAGGAAGCCTACCTCGTGCGCTATATTTATCAGGCGCGGCGGCGTGCGGACGGTTCGTGGCCGCGGCAATGGCTGCGCGCGGCGCAAGGCTGGGTCTACATCGAGATTGCCGCGATTCTGATCGGCGGCATAGCAATGATCCCGCTCTTTTTGAGCGCAGTGGACTTTGGATTTGGAAGATAGCCATCATGCGGATTTTGTATGGGATCAGCGCAATCTGTCTGTTGATCAGCGTGCTGCTGGGCACGCCCGCGGTGGCGCAGGCGCAGGCTGCACTTCCCGCGGGGTCGCAGGGCGTCGTTGCCCAGGTTTCATTTGTGGACCCGGCCGATCTGCAACGCCTGGTCGTCCAGTACGATGTGTGGCGCGTCGATCACCACACGCGGCGCGCGACTGTATGGCTGACGCGCGCCGAACTGCGCCAAGTGCAGGCGCAGGACCGCCGCGTCGAGATCGATCAGGCGGCGACAGAAGGCGTGATCGCGGCGCGCGCGGCGCTCAATGCCACGGCCAATGCCGCGGCGCGCACTGCTGGCATCCCCGGCTTTGCCTGCTATCGCACCGTCGAGGAGACCTACGCCAGCATGGCGCAACTGGCCGCGGATTTCCCTGAACTCGTGGCTACGGTGACATTGGGGGAAAGCTGGCAGTGGCGCAATTCCGCGGGCGCAGCCGGCTACCAACTGAGCGGGATCGTGCTGACCAATCGAAAAGTGATGGGGCCTAAACCGGTCTTCTTTCTGATGGCCTCTATCCATGCCCGTGAATTGACGACTGCCGAAACCGCCATGCGCTTTGCCGAGCAGTTGGCGCGCGGCTACGGCCACGACCCGGACGCGACGTGGCTGCTCGATTACACGGAGATTCACATCGCGCCTCAGGTCAACCCGGATGGTCGCAAAAAGGTGGAGGCCGGCCTGGACTGGCGCAAGAACGTCAACAACGATTTCTGCGCCTACGACCCCTTCCGCTTTGGCGTCGATCTGAACCGCAACAGCAGTTTCAAGTGGGGGCAATGCACCGGCTTTGGCTGTTCCACCACCGACGCCTGCTCCCTGCTCTATCGTGGCGTCAGTATAGCGTCGGAGCCGGAGACGCAGGCGTTGGAAAGCTACCTGCGCACGATCTTCCGCGATGCACGCGGGGCGCAAAATGGCGACGCCGCGCCCGCGGACACCCCGGGGCTGATGATCTCGCTGCACAGCTACTTTCCCAAGATTCTTTTTCCATGGGGCTGGACGACAACGCCAGCGCCCAACGGCCAGGCGTTGCAGACGCTGGCGCGCAAGTTTGGCTTCTACACCGGCTATCCGGCGTGTCAATCCGGCGCGACAGGTTGTATCTACCTGACCGACGGCACGACCGATGATTTTGCCTACGGGGAGTTGGGCGTGGCTGCCTACACCTTTGAGCTGGGCACCACTTTTTTCCAATCCTGCACCGACTACGAGTCCTCGATTCTGACGCCGACGCTGGCGAGCTTGACCTATGCGGCGAAGGCCGCGGTGCAGCCTTACATCACGCCGGCCGGGCCGGAGGTCATCACCGCGACGCTTGCCATTACAGGGCCGATCCAGGCGGGCGACGTGGTGACGCTGACCGCCACCGCGGATGATAGCCGCTTCTTCTCCGGTGACTACGGGGACGAGCCAGTGCAGGCGATCCAGGCGATGCGCTTTGCCATGAATGAACCAAGTTGGACGACGTGCGCCACTCAGCGCGCGCTGACGCCGCTGGATGGTGCGTTTGACAGCGCGGTCGAAAGTGCGGCCGCGGTGATCGATACTCACGGCTGGCTGCCGGGGCGCTACCTGCTTCTGGTCGAGGCGCAGGATACAAACGGCGTCTGGGGCGCACCGACCGGCGTCTTTTTGGATGTGACCGATGCCGCAGGCGCGCTTCCGGAAACTCCGTACAGGCCCCGGCTGACGCCTTGTGATGTCGTCTATTTTCCCTTCCTGGGGAAATGAGCAACGCACATGAACTTCCTGGCGCTGTTGGTCGGCCTGCTCTTGATTGCCGTGACGCTGTTTTATTGCCGCGGGTGGGTGCGACTGCGCCGGCGTGGAGCCACCTTTGCTGGTTTGCCGCGACTGGTTGTTTTTCTCTTTGCAGTGACGCTGACGGGAATGGTCTTTCTTTCACCACTGAACTGGCTCAATCAGGAATACCTTTTTGTGCGCGTGGCGCAGTATGTCTTCCTGTGTCTTTTTGCCGTGCCGGCCTTTTTTATCAGTTGCACCTTTGATATTGCAGTCTGGGGGCTGCCAAAGTCAACGCGCCGGGCGATCAGCCGCTGGGTGCACAGCCGCAGCTTGCTGCGCCGCGCCATGCACAGCGCCACCCAATCGTGGGTCGTGATCATGCTCTTTATCGCACTTTTTGTGAGCTGGTACGACGTGCACATTGCAAACTGGCTGCTGGCGCGACCGCTGGCGCACACCGCGTCGCTGTTGTTGCTGGGCGCCGCAGCGATGCTGGTCTGGTGGCGTCTGATCGGCACGGGGCCGCGGCTGCACACCGAGTTGTCGCCCTGGCTGGCGGCCCTTGCCCTGCTTTTTATCGAGCTGGCGAGCATGTCCACCGCGGCGCCGATTGCGTTCTCAACAGATCCCATCTATGCGCACTACGTGGCAGCCTTTGCTCAGCCTGACCGGCTATTGCCCCTGACCATTGCCGACGATCAGGCATTAGGCGGCGGGCTGCTCTGGGTGGGAGGCAGCGCGGTCTTTCTCTCCAGCATCGTGCTGATCCTGAACCGCCTCTTCGACCGCCACAACATGAACAACTCCGATCCGTTGCCCGGCTGGGACGACGACGACCGCATGATCATGCCGGGGCTGGAACATCGGGTGAAGAAGTAGTCCTTCCCTTTGGAATCACCGCACCTGTTTCAATTCGATCCACCAGATCCAACAATTCCAACGGCGTCTTAATGATGAAATCCGGCT
>JACSRH010000297.1 GCA_014879855.1 Caldilineaceae bacterium
GCGCATGTCGATCGTCAACCTCTTCAAGAAGCTGCGCGACGAGCTGGGCGTGAGCGTGCTCTACATCACGCACGATTTGGCGACCGCCTACTACGTCTGCGACCGCATCGCCATCATGTTCCGCGGCGACATCGTGGAGATGGGCACGGTGGAGCAGGTGCTGATGACGCCCAAGCACCCGTACACGCAGTTGCTGCGCGCGTCGATCCCGGAAGCCGACACCGCGCGGCGCTGGCAGGGCGAGATCAAGCTCTCCGACACCGAGCAGGACGAGTATCTGCGCCAGGGCTGCCGCTTTGCCGGCCGCTGCCCGCTGGTGATGGATGTCTGCCGCACCACGCCGCCGCCCGACGTCCTGGTCGAAGGCGCGCACGTGAGTTGCCACCTCTACGCCGACGCCGCGCACACCGGCTGAAACGCAAGGCATGGCACGTGAATGATGCGGATTGGGCGGATGTACGCGGATTACTGCCCGCTAGATTAAGTATTTTTGCGGAACATCTTCCCGGAAGCTTTGGAGCTTCCGGGAAGATTACAGACCAGCATCAATTTACTATCTAGCCATCATTAGATCAGCGAATATCAGTTTCATCCGCGTCATCCGCGTTCAATTTTTTCATCAGGCTGAAGCGTTCATTTTTTTATCACCCTTCGAGAAAGCGCGACGCTTTCTGGAAGGCCAAACCAAACTTCTCCCATTCAAAAGGGTTAACCACCATGCAAACTACTGTGACGGAAACGCACGCGTACCAAGATGCGCGCCTGCCGATCAAACAACGCGTCGATGACCTGCTGAGCCGCATGAGCACCGAAGAGAAGGTGGCGCAGCTTGGCAGCCTGTGGGTCTACGAAATTCAGCAGGACGACCAGTCCCTCTCTGCGCAAGAGGCGCAGCGCCGGATGCCGCACGGCATCGGCCAGATCACGCGGCTGGCCGGCGGCAGCAGCCTCAGCCCGGTCGAGACCGCACGGCTGGCCAACGAGATTCAGAAGTTCCTGATCGAGCAGACGCGGCTCGGCATCCCCGCGCTGATCCACGACGAATGCTGCAGCGGTTTTCTCGCCAGCGGCGCCACTAACTTCCCGCAGATCATCGGCCTGGCCAGCACCTGGTCGCCCGAACTGGCCGAGGCGATGACGCAGGTGATCCGCACGCAGATGCGCGCGGTCGGCGTCCACCACGGGCTGGCGCCGGTGCTCGACATCGCCCGCGACCCGCGCTGGGGACGCACCGAGGAGACCTTCGGCGAGGATCCCTGCCTGACTGCGTCGATGGGGACGGCCTATATCCGCGGCCTGCAGGGCGACGACTGGACGCAGGGCGTGATGGCGACGGGCAAGCATTTCGTCGGCTACAGCGCGTCCGAAGGCGGGCTGAACTGGGCGCCGGCGCACCTCACGCCGCGCGAGCTGCGCGAGGTCTACCTGGCGCCCTTTGAGGCCGCGGTGCGTGAGGCCAAGCTGGCATCGATGATGCCGGCCTACCACGAGATCGACGGCGAGCCGTGCAGCAGTTCGCACGCGCTGATGACGGGCATCCTGCGTGACGAGTGGGGCTTCGACGGGCTGGTCGTCTCCGACTACATGGCCGTCAACCAACTGGCCGACTATCATCAGTTTGCGCGCGACAAAGCGCACGCCGCGCAGCTCGCGCTGGAGGCGGGCATGGATTTGGAGCTGCCCACCATCGACGCCTACGGCCAACCGCTGCTCGACGCCATCGCCGCCGGGGAAATCCCGCTGACGCTGATCGACCGTTCGGTGCGCCGCATCCTGGCGCTGAAGTTTGCCTTTGGCCTCTTCGAGCATCCCTTTGTCGAGCCGGATGCCGTGCCCGCGGTCTTTGACACCCCTGCCCAGCGCGAGCTGGCGCGCACGATCGCCCGCCAGTCGATCGTGCTGCTCAAAAACGAGGGCGATCTGCTGCCGCTCGCCAAGGATCTGCGCTCGATCGCCGTCATCGGCCCCAACGCCGACAGCACGCGCAACCTGCTGGGCGACTACTCCTATCCTGCGCACATCGAGACGCTGATCGCGCTGCAAGGGCTGGGCCTCTCCGACCGCGCGCTGCCGGAGTCCACCAAACTCAGCGACAACTACGCCGAGATGATCAGCATCGTCGCCGCGATCCGGCAGGCGGTGGGGCCGCAGACGCAGGTGCACTACGCGCAGGGTTGCGAGATTAACTCGGATGCGACCGGTGGCTTTGCCGCCGCGGTCGAGGCGGCGCGGCAGGCCGAGGTGGCCGTGCTGGTGATGGGCGACAAAGCCGGCCTCACCCCCGACTGCACCTCCGGCGAGTTCCGCGACAGCGCACATCTGGCTCTGCCCGGCGTGCAGCAGGCGCTGGTCGAGGCGATCCTGGCGACGGGCACGCCGGTGGTGCTGGTGCTGGTGACGGGGCGGCCTTACGCCATCCCGCAACTGGTTGAGCAGACGCCGGCGGTGGTGCAGGCGTGGCTGCCCGGCGCCGAGGGCGCGCCCGCGCTGGCCGAGGTGCTCTTCGGCGACGCCAACCCCGGCGGCAAGCTGCCGATCACCTTCCCGCGCCACGTTGGGCAGGTTCCGCTCTTCTACGGCCACCGGCCATCGGGCGCACGCTCCTTCTTCTACGGGCCGTACATGGACGAGAGCAACGAGCCGCTCTTCCCCTTTGGCTACGGGCTGAGCTACACGCGCTTCGCCTTTGACAACCTGACCGTGACGCCGGAGACGGTCGCCACCGACGGCGCCGTGCAGGTCTCGCTCGATGTGACCAACACGGGCCGCCGCGCCGGCGACGAGGTCGTGCAGCTCTACACGCGCACCGACGGCGCCAGCGTGACGCGGCCGGTCAAGGAGCTGCGCGGTTTCCGCCGCGTCCACCTGGCGCCGGGCGAGCGGGCACACGTCACCTTCACGCTGCCCGCCGAACTCTTCGCCTACTACGACGCGGCGATGCAACTGGCGGTCGAGCCGGCCGCGGTGCAGGTGATGGTGGGCAACTCGTCGCAGCACCTGCCGCTGGCCGGCGCGTTCGCGCTGGCGGGGGAGAAGCGGGTGCTGGGCCGGCGAGAGCAGTTTTTCTGCACGGTGGAGGTCGAGCCGGCGTGAGGGGTGGAGAGCGGCAGCGCCTGCTGATTGCGGGCGCTGCCGCAATTGGTGGTTGACTGATCATCATGCACCGAATCGGCGAGAGAAGGTGCTTGCCTCCCCACTGGTGCTCCTGTTCTACTCTTCAATTCACATACGTTGAATAAGGCTTGTTTGCACCTCTTGTATCTTTTAGGATACAATCCACCTGTGATCGAAATCCGTCAGACAGAAGTTTATGCGACCTGGTTTTCGCAGTTGCGGGACCGTCAGGCTCGCGCCCGCATCGACGTGCGGATCCGCCGATTGTCGTTGGGCAACCCTGGTGATGTTAGACCGGTCGGAGAGGGTATTTCGGAATTGCGCATTGACTATGGCCCTGGGTATCGGGTTTACTTCATCCAACAGGGATCAACAGTGGCGATTTTATTGGCAGGCGGTGATAAGCGTACACAAAGCCAGGATATAGAGATCGCGCTGGAGTTGGCGCGTACGATTGGGTAGATTGTTTAAAATGGAGCACAGTATGGTGGAAAGCCGCCCGTGGGATGTGGTTGAACATCTCGAAACCGAAGAGGATATGGCAGCGTATCTTGATGCTGCCCTGGAAGATGGCGATATGGGTGTGGTAGTTGCCGCACTCGGCGACATTGCCCGTGCCAAGGGGATGGCGCAGATCGCTCGGGATGCGGGCCTGGGCCGCGAGAGTCTCTACAAAGCATTATCGACGACGGGAAACCCTGAATTTGCTACGGTGCTCAAGGTAGTGCAAGCGCTTGGCTTGCAGTTCCATGTTCAAGTTGCAACTTGAAAACGCCCTATCAGTTGCGGCAGCGCATTGATTCAGGCGCTGCCGCAATCCACACCTCTCGCGGCCCGGCGCCCGCTGTTCTTTCGCTGTCATCGGCCGTGCAGTGATAGGACAGCCGTGTACACTACGAAATACACCGAATTCCATCAAACAGTGTAACTATCATGTTTCACCTGCAACGAGCCGGGAGGCCAACTGCTTGATGTGTGTGCAAGTCCCCCGATGAGTTGCAAAGGGATTTGCGGCGAATGCTGGCAATAACGAAAGCCGTTAGGCAGGAAAGGCCAGCGCCGCGCAGCATTTCGCCTTGCTTTGTCACCAACAGGCCAGCATCACCTGTTTCTCCTGCCAACTGCGCTTGATACCTCCAAAGCACCGCTTCCAGCGCCTCAATCGGCGCTGCACACAAGGCGCGTCGCAACGTCGCCATGCTCGGGGGTGTAATTTAACTTGGGGGCGCGCATTGCGTCCCCATCCTGAAGTAGTCCCAAACTGCTGAGACGCGTCCAACAAAACTGCTGGCTTGTGCTATACTGGGCTACATGCGCCAGCCCCGTAAACCAACCAAAACGGATCTGTTAGCAGCCGCCAATCACAGTATTTCTGACGTGATTGGGCCGCACTTGCGCGTGCTCTTTGTCGGCATCAATCCAGGACTATACTCCGGCTGGACAGGACATCACTTTGCGCGACCTGGCAACCGCTTCTGGCCGACGCTCTACGCGGCCGGATTCACGCCGCGGCTTTTTCACCCGTCAGAGGAGCGTGCGTTGTTGGACTACGGCTGCGGCGTTACTAACTTTGTCAATCGCGCCACCGCAACTGCGGCTGAATTAACGCCGGAAGAATTGGTTGCCGGCGGCGCGCGGCTGGAACAGACCGTGGCGCTCTATCAACCACAGAGTGTTGCTGTGCTCGGCATTACGGCTTATCGCACCGCGTTTGGCCGCCCCAAGGCGCGGCTTGGGCGCCAGTCAGAGCTGATCAGCGGCGCGCCCGTCTGGGTGCTGCCCAATCCAAGTGGCTTGAACGCTCACTACACACCAGCTTCCTTAGCCGGGGTCTTTCAAGAATTCCGCGCAGAATTGGACGCGCTATCTGCTGAGTGATCGGCTTATGCGTACAACTGGCGGAGAATGGGCTGAAGTCGCACATTTTCCAGCAGATCAGTATTATCGCTGAACTGGTCAAGGTTGCCGATCGGCGGGTGTTGGACGAGCGATTGCATGGCCGGATCAGTGATGGCGCGCAGGAGTTCGTCCGCAAAACCGTGCAGAGCCATCACGCGGAAGGGGCGGCCAAAGAAATTGCGTGTCTGCTCCGGCAGCGGCGGCGTCACGCCGAGCCTGTTGTGCATGTGGGCAAGCACTTCGTAGGCGATCGCCAGATGCGCCTCACGCGCTTGCCACGACCTGGCGTGTAAAGCACTCTCCAATATGGGCAACAGGCTGGCGCCGCACGGCAACTGACGAAAGGCTGTGCCAAACCACTTTGGGTAGGGCGCGTACACACGCTCCATCAGGAAGCAGAGACGCATAACGTCGCGCACCAATCGTGCGGCGATCAAGGCCGAACCCACCTCATCGCCCACCATGCCGGCGCGCCCCATCAGGTGCTCCTCCTGGCCGATGCGCGCCCATCCTGCGGCCAGGAGATAGAGCCAAAGATCGTGCGGGTACCAGGCGAAACGACCGCGCACTGCTCCCAGCCCGATCTCGTCGTGATAGACCTCGCCACCGATCGTCGTGCGCAGCTTCTGCTGGGGCAAGGTGAGCCAGTCAGCCAGCGCCAGCCCCGCGGCCGGATCAACGCCCAGATAGCCGGTAAAGAAGTCACGCACGGTGAAAATTTCGACGCGATGGTTGATCGGCCGGCGCTCAACCAATTCCAGCAGTTGAACGCCATGGTCAGTTGGGTCCGGCGCCGAGAAGTTGGTAGGCAGGCCGCGAAAGGTGAAAGGCAGATGTTCTGCCAGCAGCGCATGGATGGCGGCCTCATGCTGCGCATGTTCCGCTTCGTCCAGAAAGAGCATCACGCGCGGGCCGTAGTGATGGTCGGCGGACATGGGATCGTCAAAGCCAAGCACCTCGGAGCCGCGGCCGATCAGCGCGGCGGCGTGCGGCAGACGGGGAAAGCGTTCGTCGAGCAGCGGACGCACGGCTTCCCAGTAGAAGGCTTTGCTCAATTTCAGCCCCGGTAAAAACGGCTCGCCCATGCGGCTCCTCGCTAGTCAGCTAGTGAAATAAGCGCAGCCGCCCTGTTCATTGAGACAAGGCGGCTATGTCGTTATCTGGCTATGGATCGGCAACCGAGCGCCTGGCGTCTACTTGTCCAAGGCATTGACCGAACCGAGACCGCTGATCTGTTGCGTCACCTGCGGGCTGCCGACATAACTGATGTTGCCTGCGCCGCTGATCATGGCGTCAAGCGTTTCCACCGCCCACACCTCCGCATTGCCCAGCCCGCTGATCGTGACCTTTGCCGCCTGCGAACGCAACTCACGCGCATAGTAGGCGCCTGCACCCGAAACGGTGACCGTCTGCCGATTGACCTCGCCTGTCAAGTTGGCGTTGCCCAGTCCGGACATGTGGACGGCAAGTTCGTTGCCCGCCAACTCGTCGATCGTCAGCGAACCGGCTCCGCTCAGGTTCAAGGTCAGTTCGTCACTTTGCAGCGCGCCGATTTTGATATTGCCCAGCCCGGAAAGCTTCACCTCGTCCAGATTCCGGACCATCAATTCGTAGCGCAATGGCACGATGGTCTGGCCGATATTGGCCGCGCCGGCGTCAATGCGCAGCACGCCATTGCTCACCTCACTGCGAATCAGCGCAAGGATGTTGTCGTCGCCGCTGATCGTCAGTGCTTCCTGGTTGCCCTGGGTGATGTTCAGGTCGCCGATAAAGGCGAAGTTGACGGCATGAAAGTCGCTCACCTGGCGTGTTTCAGTCGTGCTCCGCCCAGAGCCGACCACAACGCCGAACGCGCAAGCGGACAACAGGCCTCCTACCACAACGAAAACCATAGCCAACGAAAAACATTTTTGCACGTTTTCACTCCTTATCGTCACATCTTCTATGTTTGATGCAGACAATCCTCAATCGAGCCTCTCCACAAAGCGCGCAGATGTCTTGGCGCGCACCTCTTCAAGTGTGGCGCCTGGCATCAACTCGCGCAAAGTAAGTTGCCCACCCTCAAATCTGTAGACTGCCAGATCAGTGACGAGCATATCAACCACACCGGACGCGGTCAACGGCAGGGTGCAGAAAGGGACCAGCTTGGCGCTGCCGTCAGGGTTGGTATGCTGCATGGTGATGATCAGCCGTTTGGCGCCCACGGCCAGATCCATCGCGCCCCCAACGCCGAGCAATGGCTGCCCTGGCACCGCCCAGTTGGCAAGATTGGCCTGTTCGTCCACCTCCAGCCCGCCCATGATCGCCACATCGATGTGCCCGCCGCGGATCATGGCGAAGGAGTCGGCGCTGTCGAAATAGCTGCTCCCTGGCAGCGCGGTCACTGGAATTTTGCCGGCATTGACCGGATACTCCAGCGCGCCGCCTTCCTCCGGCGCGGGGCCAACGCCCAACATGCCATTTTCCGTGTGCATGATGATGCCATCTTCAGGCCGAATCAGGTCGGCCACCAGCGTGGGGATGCCGATGCCCAGGTTCACCACATCGCCGCGGCGCAGTTCGGCAAAGGCGCGCCGCGCCATGTTCATGCGCGCCTCGCTCACTTTGCGCGCGCCCCCCTTGACCGACGCGGACGAGCCCAGATCCGCCAGCGTCACCTGCGCCTGCACCAGGTAATCGACATAGCAGCCGGGCGTGTGAATCTGGTTGGGATCCAGCTCACCCACCGGCACGATCTGCTCCGCCTCGGCGATCACAAGATCGGCGGCGGTCGCCATGGCGCGGTTGAAGTTCTGCTCGGTCATGCGATAGACGAGGTTGCCGGCGGTGTCGGCGATCCAGGCGCGCACGAAGGCGACGTTGGCGCGCAGCGCCGGCACAAAGACAAAGGGACGGCCATCGATCTGCTTGGTTTCCGCCTCTCCGGCGATCTCCGTGCCCGCCGCGGTGGGCGTATAGAAGCCGCCGATGCCCGCGCCGCCCGCGCGGATCGCCTCGGCCAGCGAGCCTTGTGGGATGAGCTGCACCTCCAGCGCGCCGCGCTGCGCGGCCTGCACCGCCTCCGGGTTGCTGGTAAAGAAGGAGCCGATCGCCTTGCGGAGCTGGCCGTTGCGCAGCAGCCTGCCTCCGCCCAGCCCCGGCTCGCCCACGTTGTTGCCGATAAAGGTGAGGTTGCGCGTGCCGCTCTCGGCCAGCGCGTGCAGCAGATGAACGGGGTTGCCGGTCATGCCAAAGCCGCCGCCCATGATCGTGTCGCCATCCTTGACCAGCGCGGCCGCCGCCGCCGCCGTGATGATGGGAACCTGTTTCATAAAGATTTACTCTTTCAGCAATTATTTTTTAACGCAAAGGCGCAAAGGCGCAGAGAGAAACAATCAAAACTAATCCCTGCCTGCTTTTCTTTGCGTCTTTGCGCCTTTGCATTAAACAGCTTTTTCCAACTCGATCACCGTCGCTTCGCCCTGGCCGACGCCGACGCAGAGCGTTGCCAGGCCATAGCGCATGAATTCACCCGCCTCGGCGCGGCGCTGCATCTCGTGAATGAGCGTGGTCAGGATGCGCGCGCCGGAGCAGCCGAGCGGGTGGCCGAGCGCGATCGCGCCGCCGTTGACGTTGGTGATTGCCTCGCTCAGCCCCAATTCGCGCAGCACGGCCAGCGCCTGCACAGCAAAGGCCTCGTTGAGTTCCGCCAGGTTGATGTCAGCCAGCGCCAGCCCCGCGCGGGTCAGCGCCTTGCGCGTCGCAGCGACCGGCCCCAGCCCCATCACGCGCGGATCGATGCCCGCCGCGGCCGACGCCACCCAGCGCGCCAGCGGCTTGACGCCCAGCGCCTCGGCGCGGGCGCGCGACATCAGCACCAGCGCGGCTGCGCCGTCGTTCAGCCCGCTGGAGTTGCCCGCGGTCACCGTGCCGCCGGTGCGAAAGGCCGGTTTGAGCGCAGCTAACTGTTCTAGGCTCGTCGCCAATGCATAGCCTGTTGCCGTCTTCTTATAGCGCGGGTGCTCATCGACCTCGATGATCAGCGGCTCACGCTTGCCCTGCGGCGCCGTGACCGGTGCGATCTCGCGCTGAAAGCGGCCGGCGTTGAGCGCCTCGACCGCGCGCTGCTGGCTCTGCAAGGCAAAGCGATCCTGCTCGGCACGCGTAATCTCACCGCCAACGATCTCCCCGTCGCGGCTGCGCTCGTAGATATTCTCGGCCGTCTCGCCCATCGCTTCGAGTGGGAAGAGCGCCTCCATCTTTGGGTTGGGATAGCGCCAGCCCAGCGAGGTGTCGTAGGCGGTGATGTTGCCGGAAGGTCCAAATCCCATTGGGTTTTTGGGCAGCGAATAAGGCGCACGCGTCATGCTCTCGACGCCGCCCGCCACGTAGATGGCGCCCTCGCCGCAGGCAATGGCGCGCGCGGCCTGGTTGACGGCGTTCAGCCCGCTGGCGCAGAGACGGTTGATCGTCACGCCCGCCACGTGGTGAGGCAACCCGGCCAGCAGCAGCGCCATACGCGCCACGTTGCGGTTGTCCTCACCGGCCTGGTTGGCGCAGCCCAGGTAAACTTCTTCGACCAGCGCCGGGTCGATGCCCGCACGCTGCACCGCCTCGCTGACCACCAGCGCCGCCAGATCATCTGGCCGCAGTGCGGCCAGCGCGCCGCGTAGCGCCCCGATCGGCGTACGCACCGCACTGACAATCACAACTTCATGCATAGCTCGCTACCTTTTACTGAAAGATGAAATGGCACGCGGACCACGCGGATTTAACAGATTTGCGCGGATGAATCCGCGTTTATCCGCCAAATCCGCGTCATTCGCGTGCTATCTCTTTTGCTATCCGACGACCGCGATGCACTCGATCTCGACGCGTGCACCCAAGGCCAGGCCGCTGGCGCCCAGCGCGCTGCGCGCCGGCAGGTGGGTGGGAAAATAGGTGACGTAAACGCGATTCATTTCAGCCCATTCGTCGAAGTCAGCCAGAAAGACAGTGACCTTGACAATGCGGTCGAGTGACGAGCCGTGACGCGCCAACGTCGCCCGGATGTTTTCCATGGTCTGCTGCGTCTCCGCGGCGATGCCACCTGGCGCCAGCCGCCCAGAACTATCGCCCCCAAGCTGGCCGGAGAGAAAGAGGAAGTCGCCGACGCGCACCGCCTCGGAAAAAGGCAGACCGGCCATCGCGTCAGAAGCGAGATATTCGACATCGGGTGGGGAGGAGTGCTTCATTGCAGGGTCCTTTGGTTGAAAAGTTAGAAAATATCGACCGGTAGTGGATCCGGGCCGTTGTTGCTTGGCGAGCCGTTGTTGCTTGGCGAGCCGTTGCTGCCTGGCAAGCCGCTGTTGCTCGGCGCCCCCACGGCTTCGCGCAGCCAAAGAATGAAGGGCGTCGTCGCCTGGAAGCGTTCGATCAGCAGCGTGGCAAGGGCGTCATCCGCCAATGCCTGCACGACATAGCTTCTGCCGACCAGATATTGTTTGCGCTTGAGCGTCTCCATGTGCGGCGCGTCGGCCGGGACGCCAACCGGCGGCCGCTTGAGTGAGTCGCCCTCGATGCCGCGGTGCGCGGTGCGGAAAGCCGGGTCGGCCAGAAGTTGGTCGAGTCGTTCAGGATAGGCGAGGATAAAGCGCCGCGCATTGGCAAGTTGCTCCGGCGAAGGTGCGTACATGCCGCCACCGATGAGCAATTCGCCCTGGACATCGATTTGAAAATAATAGGATGGCATGGGTGCGCCGCGGCCTTGTGGGCTGATCGCTGCACTGAACTGCGTCTTGTAAGGGCTTTTATCGCGTGAAAAGCGCACGTCCCGGTTGATGCGGAAGATGCACTTTGCTGGGTCTAATTCCTGCACGGTGGCGTCCACAGCCCCGATGCCGGCAATCACCGCGCCGACCAACTCTGTGAATTCCTGGCGCAGGGCTTGATAGCGCGGGCGGTGCGCGTCAAACCACGTTTTGTTGTTGTTATCCGCTAATTCTTGCAGAAAACTGACTAACCCTGCCGCGTCCATCTACACCACCGTCTCTATCCACAAAAGGTGTAAAACAATCGAGCGCTCAATCTTTCGCAAAGGTAGAGGAACATGGTTGGAGTCTAGTGCGAATGCCCTATTCCCGCAAATCAGGCGGGTCGCGCTCCCATTCACGGCTGTGAAAAAAGCAGACGGCGCCAGGATCGATCCTGGCGCCGTCTGTTGATTTGCGCCGACGCACGGTCAGCTTTTCCAGCGAATGCCTCAGCCACCGCCGGTGGAGCAGTTGTCGCCTGTTGCGACACTGCTGCTCCCGCCGGCGCCGCCTGTCACGCCAAAGGTGGAAAATTGTTTGTTGACTTCAACGCTCTGGCACTGCGGGCAGGCGATCGCTTCTTTCGACGACGCACTGCGCACCCACTGCTCGAAGGATGCGCCGCAGTGTGAGCACACATACTCATATAAAGGCATATTCTCTCCTTATTTAACCAATTGTCTATCCAAGAATCTCTGTACAACAGCTAAATCCAGCCCAGCTTATTCGCGTTGTCCACGAGCAGGAAGATAGCCAATACTATCACAAAAAGTGCAAATCCCTTGCGTAAATGATCGGGGTGGACGATGCGCGCCAGCCGGGCGCCAACCAATGCGCCCGTCAGACCAGCCGTGACAAAAATTGCCACCACTTGCAGGTCGATCGACGGGCCATCCAGGTGCCCCAGAAAGCCAGCCAGGCTGTTCATGGCGATCACAACCAGGGACGTGCCCACGGCCTGACGGATCGGCAACCCGACGAGCATGACCAGCGCCGGCACGATCAAGAACCCGCCGCCGACGCCCAGAAAGCCCGTCATCACACCCACGCCCAGGCCGCTGGCGATCGTCACCAGCCAGCCTCGGCTGTCGCCATCCTGATTGGTGGGCTGCGGCTTCAGAATCATGAACAGACCCACCACCAGCATCAGCAGCGCAAAGAGGATCATCAATGTAATGGGCGGCAGCAGCTTCGACCAGCCCGCGGACAGATAGGCCGCGGCCATGCCCACGCCGCCAAAGACCAGCGCCACCTTCCAGTTCATGGCGCCCTGCGCGCGATGCATGAACGCCCCCATCGCACTGTTGGCGCCCACGATCATCAGCGAAGCGGTGACCGCGGCCTGCGGCGACTGTCCCACCACATAGACCAACGCGGGCACCGTCAGGATCGACCCGCCGCCGCCCAACAAGCCAAGCGACACGCCGATCGCAAACCCTAGTAAGATGTCAATCCCAATTTGCATCGCCACCGTGAACCACCTTTTATTGACTCTCTACTCTCTAGTCTCCGCTTTCCACAAGAGACCAGAGACTGGAGATTATCCTACGCAGCCACCGCTTCCATCGTCACGCCACTCTCAGTGGGCAGAAACTTTGACCAGCATTCTGTGCCTTCGTTGAGCGCCGCCACATCCTCAAAGCCGGCCGCTTGCAGCAGGCTGGCTGCGATCTGCGAGCGGTAGCCGCTGGCGCAGAGGGTAACCACGGTGCGATCCTGCGGCAGCGTCGCCAACCGGTCGGCCAGATAGCCCAGCGGGATGTGCTGTGCGCCGACAATGTGCTTTTCGGCATACTCGGCGCGGCCGCGCACATCGACGAGCACGATATTGTCGTACGACAGCCGTTTCGCCAGTTCACGCGCCGTCACGACAGGCAGTGCGTGCGTGCGATGCGTGAGCACCTCTGGGCTAAAGTAGCCCGGCACATAGTCGATGCCAATCGCGCGGAGGTCGTTCAGGATTTCGCGCTCCGAATCAACCGAAGGCAGCAGGACATAGACGGGACGGTCGTAATCGACCAGCCAGCCAAGATAAGTGACATACGTGTCATTGCCCGTCGGCACATTGATTGTGTTGGGCACGTGTGCAAAGGCAAACTGGCCGCGGTCGCGCAAGTCGAAGATCTGGCCACCGTCCTCCAGCACCGCATCCAACGTGGTGCGGTCGAAGCTCACCGGCGTCGGCAACGTGCTGGTCAGCGGCGGGCCCAGCTTGTTGACTTTCTTCATCTGCGCAAAATACTTAGGCGCTTCGGGCTGGCCGTCCAACAGCCATTCCACGAACGCCCCTTCGCGGTCAAAGCCAAAGGCTGGGTTGAACAGTTTCTCGTAGCCCAACGTAGTCGAAGGCACTGCGCCCAACGCTTTGCCACACGCGCTGCCGGCGCCGTGGCCAGGCCAGATTTGCAGATAATCGGGCAGCGCCTTGAAGCGCGCCACCGAGTGAAACTGCTGACGTGCGCCCACTTCTTTGGAGCCTTTGCACCCCGCGGCTTCTTCCAGCAGGTCGGGCCGCCCCACATCGCCCACGAAGAGGAAATCACCGGTGAAGACGCCCATCGGCTTGTCCGCTCCGGCCGTATCCGTGATCATAAAAGCGATGTGCTCGGGCGTGTGGCCGGGCGTGTGGAGCACATCGACCTTGATGTTGCCCACTTTCCAGTGGTCGCCTTCACGCACCAAAATCACATTCGGCTCGTCGGCATAAGCATATTTCCAGTCGGCGTCCCCCATGTCGCTCAGGTAAATAGTGGCGCCCGTGATGGCGCCCAGCTCACGGCTGCCGCTGACAAAGTCGGCATGAATATGCGTCTCGGTGACGTGCGTGATGCGCAACCCTTCCTGCTCAGCCGCGCGCAGATACGGTGTGACGTTGCGCGCCGGGTCCACAACCAGCGCCTCACCCGTGGCGGCGCAGCCCACCAGATAGCTAGCCTGCGCCAGTTTGTCGTCGTAAAAGTAGCGAAGAAGCATAAATAGTCCTCCTTTTGGGTATGCTTACCGGGTGATGGGCAGCCCCTGCCGCGCCCAGTCGATGATGCCGCCCAGGTCATACACTTCTGAGTAGCCTGCCTGCTTCAAGATGTTGGCCGCATAGGCGCTGCGGTTGCCGCTGCGACAATAGAGGATCACCGGTTTATCCTTGGGAATACGGTTCAGCTTCTGTTGTAGCTCCTGCAGGCTGATGTTGAGGGCGCCGGGAATATAGCCGCCGTTGAATTCCTCTGGCGTGCGCACGTCCACCAACGTGTGCGGCATGGCATCGTCCATGTAGCGCGCCTTGTACTCCGCCGGCTGCACCAATTGATGACCGGCCGCGCCCGGCCCGCCAAAAAGTCGATTCAGAAAACTCATGCACAGGACTCCTTTTGTGAGCATCAGGTTATTACTGTGCTTACTTTACACTGGGCGTGATTTGCCGAGCGCCGCCGACTTGCTTATGATTGATATAAGTTTAGACTTATGCTCAATCTTTATAAACTAGAAATTTTCGCCATCGTGGTGCAGACTGGCAGCTTCAGCGCCGCCGCCGACCGTTTGCTGATGACCCAGCCTGCGGTCAGCCAGCACATCCAGGATCTGGAGGCCAGCCTCGGCGCCAGGGTGTTTCAGCGCGGGCGGCGCGGCGTCACGCTGACGCCGGCAGGCGAAACGCTGCACGGCTATACGCGCCAAATCCTGGGGCTGCTGGCCGAGGCGGAGAACGCCGTGACCGACGTCCAGCACCTGGCGAGCGGGCAGGTGACGGTGGCCGCGACGCCTGGCGCCGGGGTCTATCTGCTGCCGGATTGGGTGCAGGCGTTTCGCCAGCGCTATCCGAATTTGACGGTGGCGGTGCAGACCAGCACGACGCCCCAGATTGTAACCGGTTTGCGCAGTGGACAAATGGATCTTGGCATGATCGAAGGCGAACTGGAAGACGGCATCGACAAGGAAGGCATCAGGGTGCTGGAGCTGGAGGTCAACGAGCAGTTTGTCATCGTGGGCGCGCGCCACCCATGGTGGGCGCGCAAAAGCGTGGAGCTAAATGAGCTGCACGGGCAAAGCATGGTCATGCGCCAGCGCAACAGCCAGACGCGCGTCTGGTTGGATGGCGAACTACAGGCTGCTGGCGTACAGGTGCGCGTCGCCGCGGAATTCGACAATGTGGAGTCGATCAAGCGTGCGGTAGCCAAAGGTAAGGATGTCACAATCCTGCCCGGCTACGCGGTGCACGTTGAATTGGAGATGGGGCTGTTACGCGCGGTGGCGGTCACGGGAGCGCCGCTGCAACGTACGCTCAAGCTGGTGTGGAATCAGAGCGCCTTCTTTTCGCCGGTGACGCGTTCATTTCTGCACTTTCTGGAACAGTATCTGCCAACGCTGCGTGAAATGAAGCTGTAGAACTTACGGTGTGGGCTGCGGTATGGGCTGCGGTATGGGCTGCGGTGTGGCTTCCAGTGTTGCCATCAGGTCATCGAGGACAGTAACCGGCTGCATCACGTCAGCAATCAAGGTGGCGACTACGCCCGGATCGACAGCCTTCTGCACTATGGTCAAATCGTCGGCGCCGTAGAGCACTACCTGACCAGCAGGCGTCCACCCGTACACCGCATCTTTGTCGTAAACCGAGAGCCAGCGGCCATCCGCAGAAATGCCGGTCACGCTGAGCACACTGGCGCCCGGCACGCTTTTGATCACCCGCCCGCCGGGTTCCTCATAGATGGCCGCGCCGCCCGTTGCAATGCCGATTCCCGAAGGCGGCTGCTCCATTGCCAGCAGCGCGGTCCACCCGACTGGCCCTGCATCCACTGCGCTCAAGGCAGCGGCTGGAAGCGGCTCAGGTGTGGGAGCAACAAAGATCGGCGTCCTGTGCGGCGTCGCCACGATAAACACATCGGCGCGCTGCGAATAGATAGGCGTCGATTGCACCGGACGCACCACACTGGCCGGCAGCGCGGTTGGCGTGCCTTGCGACGCGCCACCGCAAGCAGCGAGCGCCGCCGCCATCATAATTGCCGCCACCGCACCACCCCAGCGCTTTGTCATCAAGCGAACCTTGCCTCTATTCATAACGCAGGGCATCGATCGGGTTGAGGCGGCTGGCGCGATAGGCGGGGAAAATGCCAAAGAAAAGCCCTACGGCCGTCGCCACAACCAGCGAAGTAATAACCGCATCCGCGCCAACCACGGCCTGGAATTCGCCGAACAGCGTACTCACGAGGCGCGCCAGCCCCCAGCCAAGCGTCACGCCGATGATGCCGCCGACCGCGGCCAGCGCCATCGCCTCGATCAGAAATTGAATCAGCACGTCGGCGCGCTTGGCGCCCACCGCTTTGCGCAGGCCGATCTCGCGGGTGCGCTCTGTGACGC
This sequence comes from Caldilineaceae bacterium, assembly GCA_014879855.1. GTDB lineage: Bacteria > Chloroflexota > Anaerolineae > Caldilineales > Caldilineaceae > Caldilinea. The sequence goes on from JACSRH010000297.1 coordinate 16,137, forward strand.
TGACGAGCATAATGTTCATGATGCCGATGCCGCCCACCAACAGGCTGATGGCAGCGATGGCGCCCAGGAAGATCGTCAGCGCGCCGAGAATGTCGCCAAAGACCGCGATCAGATCGTTCTGGCTGATGATGGAAAAATCATCCTGATCCAGATACTGGACGCCGCGACGTTCGCGCATCAGTTGCGAGATCTCCTCCTGCGCCAGCGGAATATTGTCAGCATCATCGATCGAGGCATAGATCACCGAAATCTTATATTCCCCATTGGGGTTCTTCTGCTTAAAGAGCCGATCCTGCGCCGTCGTCAGCGGCAGGAAGATCGACTTGTCGAGATTGCCGCCTGGCCCACCGCCCTTGCCCTCCATGACGCCGATCACGCGGAAGTTCATGCCGTTCACTTGAACAGTCTGGTCGACCGGATAGTCGCCATTGGGAAAGAGATCCTTATAGGTGTCAGCGCCCAACAGCACCACGCGTTGGCGCTCGTCGCTATCGAGTTGCGAGAAATAGGAGCCGGTCGTCGTCTTCCAGCTACGCACGAGTGGGTAGCTGGGCGTGGTGGCGCTGGCCTGCACGGAAACGCTCTTGCCATTGCGCTCGACGGTGGCGCGTGTCTGAAAGTCGGCCGCCACGGCTGATACGTGCGGCGCCAGGCTGCGGTCGCCGACTGCGTTCATATCAGCGAGGGTAAGCGATTTGACTGGATTGGCGCGTAAGGTGGGTGGCCCCTCTGAGATCTGGCCCGGCGCAATGAAGAGCAGGTTGCTGCCCAGCCCGGCGAATTGGTCGGTGACATACTTTTCCACCCCACGCCCGATCGACATCAGCGCGATCACAGCGCCGACGCCGATGATGATGCCCAGCATCGTGAGGATGCTGCGCAATTTGTTGGCTGCCAGCGCGCGCAGTGCAATGCGCATCGCTTCGATAACTTTCATACGCCTTTCTCCTTCACCGCAATGGGCGCGTGTCCGTTGACAGCGCCATGCAGCGCGCCATGTGCATAGATGCCGGCCGTCGCGGTTTGCCTCTCATCGGACTCCACCAGCCCATCGCGCACGCGCACGACACGGTGGCAGTATTCGGCGGTCTCGGGGTTGTGCGTTACAAAGACAATGGTAATGCCGCGTTCTTCGTTCAAGCGCTGGAAAAGCTCCATAATTTCGACGCTGGTTTTGGTGTCGAGGTTGCCGGTTGGTTCGTCAGCAAGAATCATCGACGGGTCATTGACCAGCGCGCGCGCAATCGCCACGCGCTGCTGCTGACCGCCGGAGAGCTCGTTGGGCTTGTGGTCGAGACGGTCCCCCAGCCCAACCAGACGCAGCGCATCCTCAGCACGCTGCCGGCGCTGTCGCCCGCCGATGCCGCCGTAGATCAACGGCAGTTCGACATTGGCCAACGCGGTCGTGCGCGGCAACAGATTAAAGCTTTGAAAGACGAAGCCGATCTTGTGGTTGCGAATCGCGGCTAATTGATCGTCTTTGAGCCGACTAACATCCTGGCCATCAAGCTCGTAGGCGCCTTCACTCGGCACGTCGAGACAGCCGACGATATTCATCAGCGTCGATTTGCCGCTGCCGCTTGGCCCCATGATGGCGACCACCTCTCCCGCAAAGATATCAATGTCAACGCCGCGCAACGCGCGCACCTCGACATCTCCCATCTGGTAAATCTTTTTGATGTCGCGCAGCGAAACAACTGGCGTCTCTCCGTTGTTGCGTGAAGCCATACTTGTCTATCCGTTCATCTGTCCACAAAACCGTTAATTGCCGCCGAAGAGCGCGCCGCGCAATTGATCTTCGCTGCTCTGTGTCACAAGGGCCAGTGTATCGCCATCCTGCACGCCCGCCAGGATCTGGCTTTCACGCTCGCTGCGCAGGCCAAGCTCGATCTGCTGGCGCACCGGCGCGCCATTCACCATTTTATACACATACGCCTCGCCTGTGTCGCGATCGATGGTAATAAAGCGGTTGGGCACCAGCACCACATCATCCACGTTTGCAGTCGTGACGATGGCAGTGGCGCTCATGCCCACGCGCAATGGCTCCTCGGTGGCATCGGGCACGACGGTCACTTCATAGGCGACTACGCCGTTGACCGTCGAGGAGGTCGGTGAAATTCTGGAAACTTCACCAGTGATCTCGGCGCCGGGCAGGGCATCGACGCTCAGCCGGACAGCTTGCCCCACCTCAATCTGGCGCACATCGATTTCGTCCACCAGCACCTTCATCTTAAACTGGCTCAAATCAGTCAGCACGACCGCGGGGCGGGCGCTGTTGGCGATCTCGCCGATCTTGATGTTGACCTGGCTGATCACCCCATCGATCGGGGCAACAAGCCGGGTATTGGCCAGCGTATTTTCGGCTTGCAGCCCGTTCAACTGCGCCTGTTTGACCTGAGCGCGTGCAATGATCAGATCTTCCTCTTTTGGCCCTTCGAGCAGATTGTCCAAATTATTGCGCGCGTTGACCACCTGCGCCTGCGCCTGTCGCAACGCGGACTGCGCCTGAGCGATCTGGTTAAGTCCCTGGGATTGTTGCGCCTGGTTGGCCGGCTCGACTGTCTTATTGGCCTGCGCCTTGGCGACTTCATAGTTAACCGTCGCCTGCTCCAGTTGTTGCGCTTGCGGGAACATGCCGGCGTCGGGCTGGTCCTTAATCTTGTTGTACGCCTGTTGCGCCTGTTTGAGGTTGATCTCGGCCTGACGCAGTTGCGACTCGTTGATCACTGCCTGGGCGTCGGTCGGGCCAGCGAACAAATTGCTGTAGCTTGCCCGTGCGCTCGCCAGCGCGGCCTCTGCACTGGCGACGCCCGCCTGCGCGACTTCGACCGCGGCCTGCGCCGCCGCCACATCCATGCTGTCGGGCGGCGCCTCCAGCTTGGCAAGCTGAGCAGAGGCGATCTCCTGCGCCACTTTGGTATTGGCAAGCGCCAGCGTCAGGTCAGTCGTATCAAGCTGCCCCAACAGTTGGCCAGCCGTTACCCTTTGGCCGACCTCGACCAGCACGTCATTCACCATGCCGGCGCTGCGGAAGATGAGAGAGACCTCATCCTGCGGCTCAATGCTGCCCGTGGCGCTGACGGTGCTGGCAATGGCGCCGCGCTCCACCCTGATCGTCTCATAAGTCGGTGCATTGCTCTGCGCCTGAATTGGCGCCAGATAGCGGTCATACAGAAACCATCCGCCGACTGCAAGCGCAGCAACGACGAGAAGGATAACGATCAAGCGTTTCATTGGATCATCCCATCAATTCAAGCAATAATTGGCATTTTGTGAATCATAGCACAAGCGCATTTATTTTACGGTTATAATTATACGAGAGTCGCGGCGGCATCACAGTAAGTTTACACGGAAACGGGGCGTAAAATCAGCGGTTAGCAAGCTGCTAACCGCTGATTTTACGCCCCGTAGAGAGCAGGATTGCAGTGCGGCTACGTGTTGGGTTCGATCGTAAAACCGGCAAGATGCTCCAACGCCTTGACCAGCGCATGATTGCCGTCGCTGCCGGAGCCCTGCACCTGTAGCGTGCGGTAAAGTTGAAAAACCAGGCTGGTCACCGGGAGCGGGACGCCAAGATCGTCAGCGGCTTCCAACACGAGCCGCAGATCCTTCTGCTGCAAGTCAATCGTGAAGCCTGGGCGCCAATCGCGCTGCATGATCTGCGGTGCGCGATGGGTAAACATCCAACTGCCCGCTGCGCCCTGGCTGATGGCATTGTAGGTTTTTTGGAGATCCACGCCGCCCGCCTGCGCAAACAACAGCGCTTCGCACATGGCGATGCAGTTGCCGACGACCAGCACCTGATTGACGAGCTTGGCAGTCTGCCCGGCGCCATGTCCGCCAATGTGGGTGATGGTCTTGCCCATTGCCTGGAAAATGGGCAGCGCGCGCTCGAATTGCTCGCGCTCACCGCCCACCATGATGCTGAGCGCGCCCCTGGCTGCCCCTTCGCTGCCCCCGCTGACCGGCGCATCGAGCATAAAAACGCCAACCTCGCTTAGCGCCAGCGCCATATCGCGCGTGGCCTGCGGGCTGATCGTGCTGCAATCGATGACCAAAGCTCCTGAACGCGCGCCATGAATGACGCCGCGTTCGCCCAACATCACCTCCTGCACATCCGCGGTGTCGCTGACGCAGATAACGATAATATCGCTGCGTTCGGCAACATCGGCTGGGCTGGCGCCGGCGTGCGCGCCTTGCCCCACAAGATCCTGCATACGCGTCACCGTGCGGTTCCAAACGGTGAGCGAAAAGCCGGCGCTGAGTAGGTTGGCGGCCATTCCTTGTCCCATGATGCCCAGACCAATAAAACCGAGTCGTTCCGACATAAACTCTCCTTACCTGTAGTAGCTGAGTAAAACAGTGGCCTCGGCTCCTCATCTGGCGGGCGATGATGGTGGGCGATGATAGCGGACGGTGATAGCGGGCGACGTTGAGGAAGCGGGCGCAGCATGACAGACATCTTGTTCTATTTAGATTGTAACAAATAACACTCCTAGAAACAACACACCCGGCGCTTGCCACTGCTGCACGCCGGGTGTGAAAGGCTCGATTGATACGGACGTGTAGATGTTTACTGAAGCAACGCCTCAAACTCGTCGGGAATTGCGTCAGCCTTCTCCACTTCCTTATGTTCGGAGACTTCAAAGGTAAACTGCTTGGTAAGGCCGCCGTCCTCGCCTGTAACCTCACGATGATCGATCATGATTGTATCGCCCGGCACGTACTTTTCCGAGAGCATCCCCTCGCTGAGTGGATCTTGAATCTGGTTCTGGATCACACGGCGCAATGGTCGGGCGCCATACTCCGGGTCATAGCCCGCTTCGGCGATTGCCAGACGTGCGGCCTCTGTGAGTTTCAGCATCATCTCCTGCTCGGCCATCTGCAACCGCAGTGGGCGCAATTCCAGCTCCACGATCTGGGCGATCTCATCCTTGCTCAAGCTGCGAAAGACCATAAT
>JACSRH010000444.1 GCA_014879855.1 Caldilineaceae bacterium
CCCCCCTTGCAGGGCAGGCAGGGGGCCCGTGGGCTGCCAAGAGGGTCTTTCCAGGGCAGCATAATGCATTTCTGCCAGATTGTCCAGCCATTTCCCTGATTTGCCTCGCTTCGAGCAAGATGAACAGCGAAATCCTGGCAGGCTCGCTCGATCTTGTATACACTGGTAGTTGGCATAATTCCCCAGTGCATCCACGCCGCATCACACCGCTTAGCCAGCGTGCAGCAGGCCACGACCGCTTTTTCTCTCCTGTGCGCCGGTCAGATCGAGCGAACTGGCCGCGTACGACCTTCCAGCCTCGCTCGATCCGGGTCAGACCACCCAGGCCGCATCGTCGCCCCCGGTTTCGATCTCGCCGCGTGTGCTCTCGATCTGGCTGCGGCAGGCCGCGCAGAGCCGGTAGTAGCGCACATGATCGAGCCGCGGCTTGATCACCCCACGCACGCGGCGCTGCAACTCGGCCAGTTGCCGGCCATCGACGACGCATTCAAAGACGCTGTACTGCACCGGCGTGCCATAATTGCAGAGCAGCGTGTGCAGCCGGGTGCGCCGGCGGTCATCGGGAAGATCGTAGCAGACGACGATAAAGTAGTTTGTCATTAGGCGCACCTTTTGTTCCGGGAGATTGGGAGATCGAAGATTAGTGCAGAATCAGGGTCGTCCTCGGCCCGCCGCACCCTGCGGTCTGTGTGAGCGTCCACCTGCGGCGTGCCGGGGTCGTGGTCTGCAGGAACATCAGGAATCCTCGATCCCCAATCCCCCCATTGCTCAATCCCCGATCTCCCCCTTTAGCGCGTCAAAAACGGTTCATAGACCGCACTCTCGCCCTCGATTACTTTCCTCAGCCGCCGCGCCTGCACCTCGAAGAGCTTCTGATAGCTGAGGCGGCGGTTGGCGGGCGCATAAAGCACCTCGGTTTGCAGCCGCGCACTGTAAGCGGCAAAGAAGATGCGCTGCGCTGCCCGCTTCAGATAGACGCCTCCCTCCGGCCCCGGCTCAAAATCATTGGTCTGGACGCGACCGCGGTTGACCAGGTTGAGCACCACCGAATCGACAATCACGCTGCGGAACTCCTCGACCAGATCGAGCGCCAGGCTGGGCCGTCCATAGCGATCGCTGTGTAGAAAGCCATCATAGGGGTCCAGCCCCACGATCTCGCAGGCGGCCATCAGGTTCTGCGTCAGCAAAGTGTAGCCCAGGCTGAGCAGGGCGTTGATCGGGTCCGCGGGCGGGCGTCGCGTCCGCTTGGGAAAGGCAAAGGCCGGGCGCAGCACCGCGCGCAACAGCGCAAAGTAGTTGCGCGCGCCCTCGCCCTCCACCCCGCGCAGCGTCGCCAGATCAGGCGCAGTGGCTGTCCGCGCCACGGCTGCGTCGAGCCGCGCCAGCCAGTGCGGCTCGACAGGGTGGCCGCGCGCCAGGCGCCGCGCCATGGTGCGCTGGTTGCGCAGCTTGCCGCCGGCGATGGCGCGGCTGACCTCCAGACAAAAGGCGGGGTCGTGCGTGCGGCTGTACTGCTGGTGGCGCAGGCTGAGATTGCGCCCGGCGGCGCTCTCCAGCCGTCCGCGCAGCCGTCCCCAGCGGTCGAGCAGCGTCAGCCCCACACCCGCGTCGAGCAGCGCGTGCAGCGCCGGGGTGGTGGCGCCGCAGTTGCCGACGAGCACCACGTGGTCGACGTGCAACAGCGGCACGGCCAGCAGCACCTTCTCTTCTTTGGCAACGACCAGGCGACGATGCTCCTTTTCGATACGCGCCCCCGGTTCGATGACATAGAGTGTAGCCATAGTGCGCCTCGCTAAAAGACTGACTTGAAAAGCAGATCACAAAAATGCAAAGCAGATCAAGCCGCGCAAAGAAGGCAGTCGCCTGGAACAGTTGGATCAGTACTCGAAAGCGAGGTGACGCCAGAGCCAGGCAGGCGTCCGCTCGTCGAGCGCCAGCGCGTGATCTTCCCAGAGAAAGTGCACGCCCTCGCCTTCAAAGTGCGCGCCCAGAAAATCAAAGCCTTCGGCAAAGCTGGTGATGCGCGTCTTGGCCGGCTCCAGCCGCAGATGCAGCCGGTCCAGCGCCTGCGTCACCGCACGCTGCGCCGCTTCCGCCTGCTGTGGGCCAGTGCAGCAGACCACAAAGTCATCAGCATAGCGCACCAGCAGCCAGCGCCCGCGCGTCAGCGCGCGGTCGAGCCGGTGCAGGTAGATGTTGCAGAGCAGCGGCGAGATCGGCATGCCTTGGGCCAGCCCTCGATCCGGCGCGGCGGCGACGCGGCCGCTGTGCAGCCAGAGGTCGAGCAGCGCCCTGGTGGGGGCGTCAAACCCTTCCTCGCGCAGAAAGCCGCGCAGCAGCCGGTGGTCGATGCTGTCGAAACAGTCGTCGATGTCGGCGTCGAGCAGCCAGGTGCGGCCCAGTGTGCGCAGCCGCACAATGGCGGCCACCGCGTCGCGCACCCCGCGCCGCGGCCGGTAGCCATAGCTGCACGGCAGAAAGCCGCGCTCCAGGCGCGGCTCCAGCACGTTGAGCGCGGCGCGCTGCAAGACGCGGTCGCCGACATTGGGAATGCGCAGCAGACGCTGGCCGCCAGCGCGCTTGGGAATGGCGACGCGACGCAGGCCGCCCGGCCGGTAGCGCCCGGCCTGCACCAGCGCCGCCAGCGTGCGCAGATGTTCTTCCCAGTTGCGTGCAAAGCGCGTGGTGCTGATGGCGTCGGGGCCGGCCGCGCCGCGGTTGTCCGCCACCTGCTCCCAGGCGGCGCAGAGGTTGGGCCACTGCAGAATAACGTCGATCATGATGAGTCGTTACTCCAGGTGCTCGTGGTCCAGCCGCTGGTCCACGGCTTGCAGGGCGTGGCGCAGCAGGCCGTAGGTGTCGATCTGCAGGCGCTGTGGCTGTGGCCGGTCGTTCTCCTCTTTAGTGGCAGGGTCGGCGAGTGTGCTGGTGTATTGCAACGGAAAGCCGCGCGGCGCGCAGGCCAGGATCATGCCGGCGGTCATGGTGGCGCGAGCGCCGGTGATGTCGGCGATTATCTGGTAGGGGTGCAGCCCAACGCGCGGCGCCTCAACCCCATAGATGTAGGTGAGCGCGCGGTAGGTGGGTGTAACGTCGTCCGGCGCTACAATCAACTCTTTATCTTCCCGATAAACGGCAACGTGCTGGCTACAAACGTGCTGGATGATGCGCTCGACCAGCGGCGCCAGCGCGTGTGAGCCTTGAATTTCGTTGCCGTCCGGCTTTTTCAAATCCAGAGTCGAGATCAGCCAGAGGTGGCGCAGTTCACCGTCGCGGTCGTGGTGACGCACAGCCTCCAGCAGCGGCTGCAGGTTGGAGTGTTCGGCGTGGGCGAGAACGGCCCCCCAGTCGGGCGATTTCTCTTCGAGCGCAGCCTTCAGATTAGCCAGCTTCCAGGGCTGGCCGCTGCGGTCATTGAAAATGCCGAGCATCGCCACCAGGCCGGGGTAGTGGCCCAGGTCGGGGTCGAGCGTGGGGTCGCGCGGGAGGGCCACGCGACGCTGCTGGATGAGCAGCCAGAGGACGAAGATCACGAAGAGCAGCAGCGGAGAGAGCAGCAGCAGCCAGTCAGACACGGTGGCCAGCAAGTTGCTGGCGGCGTTGGAGGCAACGTTGAGGGCGATGAGAAAGAGCAGCAGGAAAAGGGCAAAAATCAGCTATTGCTGAGGCTCGATCTGCAGGAGCAGGATCAAGGCGTTACGCATCTGACGTCGAATCATTTGCAGCGACATAGGGGATCTCCTTTGAGTAGTGCACTTAGCTTCTGTTAACTTTAGCGGCCCACGGCGACGTCAGTGCGGCTCCGATTGCGCAGGTCACACTGCCAGCGTGACAGTCTGGTGAACGGAGCTTGTCCGGCTGGAAGCTGGATCTACAAACCATCGGGCGATTAATGCCGCAGCGCACTAAGTCATTGCGTGGGCGGTGTTGCGCCGGTCTGCCCAGCGCGCAGCCCGCGGCGCGTCTGGCCAAGCCCGACAGTGGTCATAGCGCCGACGCCGCTGTAGAAGGCAAAATCGGCCAGCATTTGCATGACGCCCAGCCAGTAGCGGTCGCCGCCCAGCGCACGATAGGTGACGCGACCGACGCCACCGATGCGCTGTGAACCGGCTTTCAAGGTGACTGCGCGGCTCTCGAGCTTGTAACGGCTGATAGCGATCATCTCCTCGCCAAAGCGACGCACTTCGGGGCTGAGCACGATCGGGCTAAAGGCGTTCCAACGGTCGACGAGGCTGCCAAAGACCAGGTTGGGCAGAGGGATGGGCATGTGCATGCCGCCCGACTTAAAGGTGGTGGGGGTGTAAAAGTCGAGCGTAACCTGGCGGTCGGGACGTTCCATGCGCGTTAACTGCGCCGCGGCCAGCGCTTCGTAGCTGGTGCGTCCGCTCCAGGCGTCGGCGGCGGGGTCGCAGAGAGTCTGGACGACGCGCAGCGTCTGGCCGGCCAGGGTAAGGGT
>JACSRH010000446.1 GCA_014879855.1 Caldilineaceae bacterium
GTCCGGATTGTTCCTGTTCCGGTTGGCGACCCGCACAACGTCTCAGCCGACCCCTGCAACACCTGCCCATCTGACAAACCAGGCTTCTGTCAGAAGCCTGGTTTGTGCAGGTCGGGCCAGGGCATTGTCAAAAAATTTGACCGCCAGAGCGCCAGAGTCTCCAGAGCACCCACCAGAGACCAGAGAACCCAGAGATCAGAGGCTCAAAAGCCGGGGGACGACGACGCCACCCGAAACCCGATGAACCTGAACCGGGAGTCCGGAACGAGCCTGTACCGGGAGGCGACCCGCACAACGTTGGCATCGTTCCACGTCGACCCACCGCGCAGCACGCGAAATTGCTCGCTGGCCGGCCCGGTCGGATTCTGTGTCGGCGACTGGCCGTAATAGCTGCTGTCGTACCAGTCCGCCGTCCACTCCCAGACGTTGCCGGCCATGCCCAGCGCGCCGTAGGGGCTGGCGCCGGCAGGATAGCTGCCGACGGGCACGGTGTCATTCACAAAGTCGCAGCAGTTGGCCAGCGATTCGGCGGGCTGCTCTTCACCCCAGGGCCAGGTGCGACCGTCGGTTCCGCGCGCCGCCTTCTCCCATTCGGCCTCGGTGGGCAGCCGCCCGCCCGCCCATTGGGCGTAGCTGTTGGCCTGGTTCCAGTCCACGTAGGTGACCGGGTGGTCGGCATAGGTGGCATCCTGCCAACGGCTGTTGTTGGGCGCACTGCACGCACCGTCCGCCACGCACCTGGCAAACTGGGCATTGGTCACCTCGGTCTGCATGATCCAGAAAGCGTCCAGATAAACCGTGTGCTGTGGATGTTCGTCGTCTTGTCCCTCGCCGTCGGGGCTGCCCATCAGAAATTCGCCAGCGGGCACCTTGACAAACAATGCCTCGTCGATAGGGTTTGTCACGGATCCAATATCCTCTGCATGCTGATTGATCAACTCTCTGACATCCGCATATCCGGGCCGCAAACGCAGCAGATTGCTAAACTGGGAGAGTCCCGCCTGCCAGTCGCCCGCATCAAACGCTGACTTTCCAGCAAGAAAGTAGCTCTCGTACAGCAACTCCTGTGCATCCTGGTAGCCTGGCTCCAGCGCCAGCAATTCGTTGAAGCGGTCGCGGGCAACCTGCCAATCGCCCGCATCAAACGCTGACTTTCCAGCAAGATAGTAGCTCTCGTAGACCAACTCCTGTGCATCCTGGTAGCCTGGCTCCAGCGCCAGCAATTCGTTGAAGCGGTCGCGAGCAACCTGCCAATTCTCATCGTACAGTGCAGCCACGCCTGCTTGATAAATACCGGCCAGTTTCTGATCATGGCTCCAACCTTGATAGAAGTAGTACCCCGCCACCGCCAGAATCACCGCGACGACCGCTGCGCCGATGAGTAGCCTGCGCTGCTGCGCCCGGTGTGCATGCATGGCCGCAAGCAAGCGCCCGGCGCTGACGCTAAGCTGCTGGATGCGGTTGGCGCTTGCGATAAACGCGGCCAGCGGGTCGCCGCTCTGGGCGGTAGGCTGGTGGGGGCTGGCATCTTGCAGCGCTGGCGGCAGATCCGCCACCGGTGCGCCCAACATGCGCAACTGTTCACGCGCGTCGCTGCGGGCCGCGTCGATGGCGGCGACGGCCTGGTCGATCTGTGACTTCTGCCCACGCTGCGTGTCATCCTGCACCTTGATGGCGGCGGCGAATTTCTGCTGCGCGGCGCGCTCGCTGCTGGCGTGCTGCTCGTTGGCGGCTTTTTCGCCCGCGGCGTACTGCTGCTGGGCGGTGCGCTCGCGTGCGCTGCGCTGTTGGGTGGCGGCCAGGAAGTCACGCACAAGCTGGCGCTGCTGGTCGAGTGGGGTTGGGGTGGTCATGTTGACGAGTCCTGGATTAAAAACTGAATATTAAAATGGGCGGATCTGGTATGGACGACAAGTGCGGTCTACTTCACCACCCGTTCCGCCTTGCTCACCACCTGCGCCAGCCGCGCCAGGCTTTGCATGACGGCCTGTGTCTGCTGCGCCAGCGGTTCCATGTGCTGCGCCGCGAACTCTTCATAGACGCGGTCGTTCCACACCTCGCCGGTTGCTGCCCACCGCTGGAGGATCTGTTGCCAGGCAGCGTCCAGATCGGTCAGTTGGCTTGAGAGGTTTGTCATTTGATTATCCCCCTATACGCGCCGGAATGGTCTCCATGCCCAGCTCCCTCGCCACGGAGAGCCGGTGATAGCCATTCGTCACTTGATAGCGCCCGTCCACCCAATCCAGCTTGATTGCACTATCACCATAGAAAACACGGTAGATATTGTGGTAGCCCTGAGCGCCAGACAATCCCTGTTCTTCATCAATCTCTCGCAACATCTGATCGGTGGCGCCTTGCTCGATCCACCGCTTCACCTGCCGGAGCTTTGTTAGCCCGTCCACCATTTCTTCATGGCTTACTTTGCTAAAGTCGCCGCTGCTGTGGACGGGCGAATCGCTGAGGTCGATCTGGTCAATCCGCACGACGCGAATCTCCGGGTGCAGCATTTGGATGGGCGGCTCGCTGCCTTCAGCGAAAGTTGACTGCTGAGTACCTGTGTCACCCTGTTTGGCATCTTCCTGCCCGGACATGACGCCGATGGCCGCGCCAATCGCCAGTCCGGCGCCGAAGGCGGGTGCGCCGGGCGTAATTCCGGCCGCGCTGATCCCACTGCCAGCGTAGCTGTGCAGCACAGTCACCTTCGTGCGCAAGATTTCCACCGCTTTCGCCGTGTCATTCTGCACGAACGCCCGCAGCCGGCTGACCTCGCGCTGATAGCTTTCCGCCTCGGCCTGCACAGCCTTACGTGCGTCCACCGCCATGCGCAGATTCACTTCGGCCTGCGCCAGTCGGCGGCGTGTCTCTGACATTGCCTGCGCCAGCTCCCCACAATTCGGCAGATGATCGCGATCACCGGAGGCCATGCAGCGTTCATAGGCGGCGCGCGTGCGGCGTTCCTCTTCCTGGTAGCGAACCACCGCGTTCTGCCAGTGACGCACGCGCTCGTCGAGCCAGTCCAACGTGCGTTGCACCTCGCGTTGCACCGCGGTCAGCGTTGCCTCCACCTGGTCAGCATAGCGGATCAGGCCGGTCTGCAACTCTTCCAGCGCACCAATGGAACGAACGTTGACGGTCGTCATGGCGCGGGCTACCGTTGGTTTAAATACTCACGCAGTTTCTGGGCCTTGCGCAGTAGAAACGGAATTTGTTGCTCCGACGAGCGCGAGAACTGTTGTAGGATCCGCATGGTCTGCTCGAATTCCTGTGCGTAGCGCTGGTGCTCCTGGTCGCGCCAAGTCTCGCCCACGCGCTGGAACTGGGCGTTGAGTCGCGTCATGCTTTGGGTCAACTGGTTGTTGAACTGCTTCAACTCACTTGCGAACTTCTCAAGGTCTTCGGGACTGGCGATTGCCTGGGCCATACAAATCTCTCTTGATTGGAGTAAAGTGAGCTTTGGAGCAAGGCGCCCGTCGGGTTCAAGCACTACCGGGGAGACTCTTGCCGTTGACATCCATTATTGTACACGAACGTCCATTCTTTGGCAATGGAACTGAAGCATTGCAAGGAGATTGTAAAGCCAGCCGCGTCTTTGCATTCGTTTGTTCCTATCCCTGCAACGAGTGGGACGCGGCGCGCCAACAGCACACCATCAACCAGGAACACCGCCTTTCTTTGCGAGCCTCTGCCGCTCCGCGTCTCAGTATCAAGACGATATTTTCATCGCAAATGCGCAGAGTGAAAAAGCGCAGGCTTGGAGGTGCAGCGCGGCAGCTTCTCCCTGCGCGATGTGGTAAGGAAGTGTTCGGAATTCTTGTTGAATTTTCAGAAATTCAGCAGGAATTCCGCAGAATTTAGCAAGAATTTTCAGGAATTCATACGGATAGTGGTGGAGAGCCAACCGTGAAGTGCTGTGGGTGGGCCGGAGGAAAGGGGACAGACAGGCGCGGATGGCATTAGGTGGCTCTCTGCGGCGGGGCAGTGGTCAAGCGGGTGCTCGGCGTTTCCAGGGCTCTTCGCTACTAGACGCTTGTCATCAAGCGAGAGCAGTTGGCGAAAAGCAGATCGAATTTGCTGTTTCCTGAATGCGCTGCCGTGTGGCGGTCAGGGAAAAGGGACACAGATAGACGCAGATTGCACCAGATGAACACAGATGCTTTGCACGGGCTGGCTTGGCGCTTATCTGGGTTGATTTGTGTCTATCTGTGTCCTCTTGTCGCCAGCTTTTCCAAAGAATGCTGATTGACGCTTTAGCGCTACTAGACTCTTGTTATGAAATGAGAACAGGTGGCGAAAAGTAGATCAGATCCGCTGTTTCTCTGAATGCGCTGTTGTGTGGCAGAGAGATACTACAGTTGATTCAAGCATTACCAGGCGTACGCCTTCGGCGCTTCCCCGCCGGGGCCGGGGAAGATTTCATCCAGCCTGGCGAGCACGTCGGCGTCGAGCGTGATC
>JACSRH010000180.1 GCA_014879855.1 Caldilineaceae bacterium
CCCCGGCACTGTGCAGCAGCAGACGGGACGACCAAAATGTTCGTGCACAGCGCCGGGGACGTTGTTTGCTCCAACCGTGAAGTAGACCCCCCGCTTCCCTGTGCGTTGCATCATGGCGTCGCCATCGGGTACACTGGGGGCAAGATCGCGTATCGGGCAGGCGGGGCGATGCCTGCGGCGGGTCTCCTCCTCGCCGGCAGGATCCCTTCCTCTATCCCACCGGTTATCATGTAAAGTGAACAGGCGCCCCAATTCATGGACATCCAGGACCTCCGCACCCACATCTTTGTCGGCAATGACCTCAACGTGCGCCTCGAATTCACCGGCGCCGAACTGGAGGCGATCTTCGACCGCCTGCTGCCGCTGCTGCGCGAGCAGAGCCTGACCGTGCGCGACGGCCGCGTGCGCGGCGGCAGCCAGGAGATGACGCTGAGCATGGCGCAGGCCGAGGCGCTGGGCAAGTATCTGGCCGCGCGCCCCGCCATCGAACGCGGCCAGCGCGAGGAGCGCTATCTCACACGCCTGATCATCGACCCGACCTACCGCCGCTGGACCACGCGCTATGTGGCGCTGACCGGCGGCTACCGACCCGCCCCACAACTCGACCCGCGCTATCGCGAGGTGCTGGTGCGTGGCGACGGCCCCGCACGCCAGATCGAGCGCCGGCCGCTCAAGGACATCCAGGAGGCGATGGCGCTGCACGCGGTCTTCATTGTGCTGGCGCGGCCCGGCGCGGGCAAGACGACCGTGCTCGAAAGGATCGCGCTGGCGGAGGCGCACCGCGCGCTGTGCGCTGGCGACGCGGCGCGCCTGCCCTTTTTCGTGCGGCTCGCCGCGCAAAAGCCCGACGAGGACCCGCACGCCTTTTTGGCGCGGCTGTGGCAGATCGAGATGGCCTGCACGCCGGAGGAGGCCGCGGCCGAGCTGGCGGCAATGCTCAAACAGGGGCGACTCTGTCTGCTCTGCGACGCGCTCAACGAGGCGCGCCGCGAGCGCTACACCGAGCGCGTCCAGGAATGGAAAGCGTTCTGGCGTGGCCTGCCGTCCGGCAACGCGCTGATTTTTACCAGCCGCACGCTTGACTATCAGGGCGACCTGGCCGCGCCGCAAGTCGAGATCGACGCGCTGACCGACGATCAGATCGAGGAGTTCGCGGGGCGCTATCTCGACGACCCCGCGGCCGGCCGCGCCTTGCGCGACCTGCTCGCCACGCGTCACGCCGCGCTGCTGCCGCTGGCGCGCACGCCCTATTACCTGCTGCTGATGGTCGAGGTCTACGCCGCGGAGCACGACCTGCCCGCCAACCGCGCCCGCCTGTTCGAGGGTTGGGTGCAGCGCCTCTTGGCACGCGAGGAGGATCGCAACCATGCCCACTGGCTGCCCGCGGCCGCACAGCACGTGGCGCTGAGCGAGCTGGCCTACGCCATGCAGGCGCTGGGCGAAGGCACCCTCGTCGACCAGGCCTGGGCGTGCAACGTGCTGCCCGAAGCAGTAATGCTGCCCGCGAGTGAGACGCAGCCGGCCCCGCAATCCGTCGCCACGCCGCCCGCGGCCGTGCTCGAGCTGGCGCACGGCGCCAGCCTGCTGATGACGACCGCTGAGGAGGGGCTGCGCTTTGTCCATCACCTGCTGCAGGAGTATTTCGCCGCGGAGGCGCTGCTGCGCCGTTTCGCCGCGGGCGAGGATCTCGCGCCGCTGTGGCGCACACCCTACACGCAGAAGGCGATGCCACCCGCGCCGCGCGGGGAGTGGGATCCGCTGCCGCCGCCCCCGCCCACGCGCTGGGAACAGACGACGATCCTGGCCGCCAGCCTCTATCCCGCGTTGATCGAGGCCGTGACCGCGGTCAATCCGGCGTTGGCCGCGGCTTGCGTGGTGGAGATGGGGAGATTGGAGAGTAAGAGATTGGAGAGTAAGAGATTGGAGATTGAGGAGTCGGAGACTGACTGTGCTGTGTGGTCCATCGCTCAATCCCCCATCGCCAATTTCCAATCCCGCATCTCCGCGCTCCTCCTCGACCGGCTGGGCAGCCCGGCCGTCCACCTGCGCAGCCGCATCGAGGCGGGGCTGTGGCTGGGGCGGCTGCGCGACCCGCGCTTCCCGGTGGAGACGGTCAACCGCGTGCGTGTGATCCTGCCGCCCGTGGCGCCGATCGCGGGCGGCAAGGCGACCATCGGCAGCCACTGGCTGGATCGGCTGGCCGACAAGGACGAGAAGCCGCGCCACGACGTGAGGCTGGCCGCCTACGCCCTCGGCCGCTATCCGGTCACCAACGCCGAGTTCGCCTGTTTCATGCAGGCGGGCGGCTATGAAGAGGAGACGCTGTGGACGGCCGGCGGTCAGTTCTGGCGTCGCGGGGAGCCGGTGCCGGGGGAGGATGACCCGGTGGATTGGTATATGGATCAGTGGCGGCGCAATCGAGAGCGGCCGCAGCGAATCGATGAACGCCTCAAGCAGAGCGTTTATACGCCGCAGGGCGCCGAGCAGTGGCATCGGTTGATCACCTGGACCGAAGACGAGATAACAGTATTGTTCCGTTCCTGGTATCCAACTGGGCAAGTGCGCCGACAGCCCGAATATTGGGATGACGATGCCTTCAACAACCCCAGCCAGCCGGTGGTCGGCGTGACGTGGTACGAGGCCATGGCCTATGCAACGTGGCTGGCGCGGGTCACGGGGCAGGGATGGCGGCTGCCGACCGAGCCGGAGTGGGAATGGGCCGCGCGCCGCGGCGCGCGCGTCTATCCCTGGGGCAACCGCTGGGACGCCGACCGGCTCAACAGCCTGGAAGGCCGCGTGATGCGCACGACGCCGGTGGGCGCGTATCCGCACGGGGCCACGCCCGACGGGATCTGCGATCTGGCCGGCAACGTGTGGGAGTGGACGGCGACGTGGCAGACCGAGTATCCTTACCGGGCTGATGGGTCGCTGGAAGACCCCGACCGTCCAGGCATGCGGATTGCCCGCGGCGGCGGCTGGGCGGCGGTGCGCAAGATGGTGCGTGGGGGGTATCGGAACGGGCACGCTCCCGGGCGCTGGAGCCACGACCTGGGATATCGCCTCGCCAGGACTCTCTCTTGAGGCAGTTGTCTGCTGTTCGCTGTTGGCTGTTCCCTGTTGCGCCGCCGCAGGCGGCGCGCGCAAATTTTGGAAAAACACAACAACGGATGCGAGGAAACAACGGATTTGGGAGCGGGAGGTGGGAAGTGGTTCTGTCTGGGGCACGATCAAATCCGCTGTTTGCCTGAATCCGTTGTAGTGTTTGCGCACCTGACAATGAAGAGCTATCGCAACCTGTTTCCCGACATTATCGACTTCGCCAATCTTCATGCCGCGTTTCGCCGCGCCCGGCGTGGCAAACGCGCTCGGCCCGCGGTCGCGGCCTTCGAGTACGACCTGGAGGAGAATCTCTTTCAGTTGCAGGCGGAACTGCGGGACGGCGTCTATCGACCAGGCGCGTATCGCAACTTCTATGTGCGCGAACGCAAGGTGCGGCTGATCAGCGCCGCGCCCTTTCGCGATCGTGTGGTGCATCACGCGCTTTGTGCGGTCATGGACCCGCCCCTGGAAGCACGCTATATCTTTGACACTTACGCCTGTCGCGTGGGCAAGGGCACGCACCGCGCGCTCGACCGCTGCCAGCAATTTAGCCGGCGCTATCCCTACGTGCTGCAATGTGATGTGCACCAATTCTTTCCCGCTATTGACCACGCTATTCTGCGCGCCAAGCTGGCGCACCTCATCGCCGACGACCGTGTGCTGGCGCTGATCGACCAGATCCTGGCGAGCGGTGCGGGTGTGCTGGCGCCGGTCTACACGCCGGAATGGTTCGTTGGCGACGATCTGCTCACGCCGCTGGCGCGCCCGCGCGGGCTGCCCATCGGCAACCTCACTTCGCAGACGTGGGCCAACTTCTATCTCAACTCGCTCGATCACTTTGTCAAGCGTGAGCTCAAGTGCCCCGGCTATGTACGCTACTGCGACGATTTTCTACTCTTTGGCGACGATAAGGGCGCGCTGCACGCCTGGAAAACAGGCATCGAAGATCATCTCCACGGGCTGCGACTCAGCCTCAATTTTCACAAGGCGCAGGTCTACCCGGTGCGCACCGGCATTCCCTTTCTCGGTTTCCGCGTCTACCCGACCCATCGCCGGCTGCGCGCCGACAATGTGCGGCTGGCGCGGCGGCGGCTGCACCGCCAGCGCGGCCTGCTGCTTGCCGGCCAACTCACGCACAGCAAATTTCAGGAATCGCTGCGCGCCTGGATCGCACATGCTGCGCACGCGGATACATGGCGGCTGCGCCGGCGGCTGTTGGCGGAGATGAAGTTCACGCGTAGAATGCAAACAAACTGATAGGAAATAGGAATTGGCCAGATTTTGTGCTCTTTGTGGCTATTAGATAGGGTAGGGCCACAGAGAACGCAGAGAGCACAAAGAGAGAGCAG
>JACSRH010000296.1 GCA_014879855.1 Caldilineaceae bacterium
CGCTGGCGTAGTCCACCTCCACCGGCAGCCGCGCCAGCCGCTCGATGTAGTACTTGCCCACCAGCCCGGCATAGTAGCTGGTGCCGCAGGCCACGATCGTCATCTTGCGCAGCCGCCGCGCCTGCGCCGGCGACAAGTTCAGGCTGTCGAGCGCCACGCTGTGACGCTGAAAGTCCAACCGGCTGCGCAGCGTGTCGGTCAGACTGCGCCCCTGCTCGAAGATCTCCTTCTGCATGAAGTGGCGGAATTCACCCTTTTCAGCCGCGGTCGGGTTCCAGTCGATGCGCGTGCACTCTTTCTCGATCACCTGACCAGCCAGATCCTTGAAGACCGCACCGGTTGCGGTCACGACGACCATCTGCCGGCTCTCCAGAAAGGCGATCTCACGCGTGTGGCGCAGGATAGCCGGGATGTCGCTGGCGACAAACATTTCTCCCTGCCCGTAGCCGACCGTCACCCCGCCGGCATTGCCCAGCCGCGCCGCGATCAGCCGGTCCGGGTGGCGCGACGAGAGCACGACGATGGCGCTTGGCCCCTTCAACTCCTGCAGCGCCGCGCGCACCGCGTGCTCCAGATCCGCGGCGCTGCCGTTGTGATAGTGCTGGTCGATCAGATGGACGATCACCTCGGTGTCGGTGTCGCTGCGGAAGGTGTAGCCGTTGGCTTCGAGCGAACCGCGCAACTCCAGAAAGTTCTCGACAATGCCATTCTGCACGACGACCAGGTCGCCATCGGGGCTGCTGTGCGGGTGCGCGTTGCGCTGGCTGGGCGGGCCGTGCGTTGCCCAGCGCGTGTGGCCGACGCCAACGCGCCCCTGCACCGGCGCCTGGGTCACCGCCTCTTCCAGGTTGAGCAACTTACCCGGCTCGCGACGCACGTGCAGCGCGCCATCGCCGCCGATGACAGCCAATCCCGCCGAATCATAGCCACGATATTCCAACTGGCGCAATCCATACAACACGATAGCGGCAGCTTCCTGCCCGCCGATGTAACCGACGATACCACACATAAGGACATCCTCCTTTGGTTGTGAGAAAGCAACTCAACCCGGCGCGCGGACGGTTCGCCTGCGCGCCGGACGGCTGTCCGCGCGCCAGACGCGTCAGGCGGCAATGCCAACGCGCCGAACACGCAAACTGCACAGCCCGATCGATCTGATTGTTCGCTTGCTTTCCACTGCGAGCGTCTCTGTGACGACAGTTGCCTGTCGCGTTTCAACGCTGGCTTGAAGAATGTGATTTTGGGGAAAGATTGACCCAGACGTTCGTCGTCCAGGTTGGGCCGGTGGATCGACCCAGGGGCATCCGCTGATCATTCGATTTTCCCGCACCAGAGCTGCCGGTGCGGTTATCCCGGCGCGCACCGGGAACCCCTTCCTCGTCACCCGCGCCGGTAGTATTTACCAAAGCACGGGCCATGCGCTCTCTTTCCCAGAGATATGGTTGCTCGCTAGGCAGTTCCTTTCCTGCAATGCCCCTCAATCACAGGGCGACATGAGTATACCAAGAAGTGTGCGCCACGCACAACCAGCTTTACTGACAGTTTGTTTGCAAACGCTGATCCGCAGAAATTTCTGAATAGGCGCTGATCTTGGCGCTGAGTTCCGACAAAAGTCGGCGACATTCCCACCGCCAGGTAGTAGGATAGTGGGGCGTCACAGATAGGCGTCAAGCGTTTTAGGGAGGATGACATGAACAAGCTACTGGACAGAATCGCCGCCGCACTTGCCCTGCTGGTAGGCGTGTTAGGCGTGTTTGCAGGCGGACAGGTGTTGCTTGGCAGGCCGCCTGGTTGGAATGTAGTCGGCTGGTTGCCAGTCTTTAACTTTGCCGTGGGCGTGCTGGCAATGCTCATTGTCGCCCCGCTGATCTGGCGAGGCAGCCGCTATGCGTTGCCGGTTGTTCTCCTGACTTTTGGCGCAAACGGAGGGGCGGTGCTTGTGTTGCTGCTCGCTTTTCGGGATGTGGTGGCGCGCGAGAGTCTGGTCGCCATGACGATGCGGTTGACCATCTGGGCCGTGATTCTGCTACTGATGTTTCTGCAACTACGCCGAGATCGGCCGGGGCCGGCGAAAATCCCTGGGTAAGAGCCGGCGTACGCACTATGCATCCTCTGCATCACAGAGCTTTATCGTCAACAAATTTATAAGGGGCGATGCGCCCGCGGCGCCGTCAGTCCCAATTGTCGGCGAGCAGCGCACGCGTTTCGACGACCGCCACCGCCCACAACGCCAGCATCTCGTCGTCGGTGCGCTGATAGAAGCCGCCGTAGTTGCCGTCGCCGTAAAAGGCGCGCATCTCGTCGCCGACCAGACGCGCCTTGCCCGGCCGCTCCGCTACAACCTTCTGCACATCGGGCAGCTCAACGCCGGCCAGCCGCGTCCACGCGAAATTTTCCATCCACGAAGCGTGGCTGCCCAGCGGGTCGATTGCCTGCACCTTGGCCCAGGTTGCCGGCGCGTTCCACCAATTGTGGAACTTCACGCGCGTGCCCGGATGATCGGCCATCCACTCGGTGGCGAGGGCATCGGCCGGGCTGTTGCCACCGTGGCCGTTGACGATCAAGATGCGACGAAAACCGCTGTGGTAGAGGCTCTCCAGGATATCGCGCACCAGGCGCAGGTAAGTTTCCAGGCGCAGGGTGACGGTGCCCGGGTAGGATTGGAAATAGGGCGTCAGCCCATAGCTGACGACTGGAAAGACCGGCACACCCAGCGGCTCGGCGGCCTCCTCGGCCACGCGCGCGGCCAGGATGCTGTCGACGCTCAGGCTGAGATAGGCGTGCTGCTCGGTGCTGCCCAGCGGCAACACCGCGCGGTCGTCATCTTTAAGATACTTCTCGACCTGCATCCAGTTCATGTCGGAAATGCGCACCGGTAGACTCCCTCCACCAGATTCCATCCACTCCAGCAGCGCCACTCTGGCGGGCCGGCTCGTTCAAGCAATGACTGGCTCCCCCTGCGCAGCCTTGCCCTCGCGGTCGAGCGGAATATCCGCGCGCCAGCGCGAGTCGGCGATGATCTTTGTCACGTCAACGCGATCACGGTAGCGAGCAGCCACCTCGATCACCTCTTGCAGCAGACCGTCGCTCAATGTGATGGGTTGCAGCCCCAGTTCGAGAAACTGCTCGTTGTGGATGACCAGTTCGTTCTCCCACGCCTCATTGCGTGGATTGACATAGTAGCGCACTTCCGCGCCGGTCAGACGCGAGACCAGGTCGGCCAAGTTGCGCACGCGGTGGGTCTCCGTCGCCTGGTTGAAGATCTTGACGCGTTCTTTGTGCGCCGGCGGATGCTGAATCGCCAGCGAAATACAGCGCACCGTGTCGCGAATGTGGATAAAGGCGCGCGTCTGTCCGCCACTGCCGTGCACCGTCAGCGGATGGCCCACCGCCGCTTGCACCAGGAAACGATTAAGCACCGTGCCATAATCGCCTTCCCAATCGAAACGGTTGATCAGGTCAGGATGCAGCAAGGTTTCTTCGGTATTGGTGCCCCACACCACGCCCTGATGCAGATCGGTCACGCGCACATCGTCGTTCTTGTTGTAATAGTAGAATAACAGCGCATCCAGCGTCTTGGTCATGTGGTAGATGCTGCCGGGATGGGGCGGGTAGGGAATCTCGATCTCATGTTCAGCGCCATTGACATCCACCTTGACAGTCAGGTAGCCTTCGGGGATGGAAAGACCCGCCGTGCCATAGCCATAGACGCCCATTGTGCCCAGATGGACCAAATGAATGTCCAGCCCGGATTCGACGATGGCGCAGAGGACGTTGTGGGTGCCGTTGGTGTTGTTGTCGACCGTGTAGCGTTTGTGGCGCGGAGACTTCATGGAATAGGGCGCCGCGCGTTGTTCGGCAAAATGTACTATCGCCTTGGGGCGGACTTCCTGGATCAACTGCGCAAGCTCCTGATAGTCCTCCGCGATATTGAGGTTGCGGTAATCAATTTTCCGGCCGGTCAACTGCTGCCAGCTCTGCAACCGCCGTTCGATGGGTTGGATGGGGGTGAGGGATTGGCAACCCAACTCCACATCGATCTTGCGCCGCGACAGATTGTCCACAATGGTGACATCGCACCCTTCGTGCGACAGACGCAAACTGGTTGGCCATCCACAAAAACCATCGCCGCCAAGTACGATAACCCGCTCTTGACTCGCCATAAATTTTGCTGCTCCCTGCTAAAGAATAAGGTTTATTTGTCTAATCCGCGTGTAATGGGAGAGGGACAGGAAGTGATTTCATCCATCTCCAACCGGTTAGGGTCTAGCGCTGCCCACCTTACTGCGCCCTTTCCTGCGTAGAGGATAAACGAGCGCACGCGATGTGGCAAGTTATTGGGCAATTTTGGCGCTGGCGCGAGAAGCGATGGCGTCTGCACTGCCTGTCACGCGTCACTGCCTGTCACGCGTCACTGCCTGTCACGCGTCACTGCCTGTCACGCGTC
>JACSRH010000286.1 GCA_014879855.1 Caldilineaceae bacterium
AAGTTCACCACCAGGAGCGGTCGGGCAGATTGACAAGGCGGCGCTGCTTCGACACAATAGAGATGGCAGCTTGACACAGCCGGTTTCTGGCAACCAAGGAGAGTGGTGAATGATGAACGAGAATGCATTGGCAACAGAAAAGGCAGCGGAGCGCGGCTGGCAACTCTCGCCCGACCGCTGCTTTGCGGCGGATCCAGCGCAGCGCACCATCGCACGCACGCTTTACGCCGTGGTGCAAGATCTGCCGCTGATCGCGCCGCATGGCCACGTGCCGCCCGCCCTGCTCGCCGACCCGGACGCGCGGCTGGGCACCCCCGCCGAGCTCTTCATCATCCCCGATCACTATATTTTGCGCATGCTCTACAGCCAGGGGGTGACAATGGAGTCGATGGGCGTGCCCACGCGGCGCGACGCGCCGGTCGAGCGCGACCACCGCCGCATCTGGCAGCGCTTCGCCGACCACTTTCACCTCTTTCGCGCTACGCCCACCGGCCTCTGGCTGGCCGACGAGCTGGTCAACCTCTTTGGCGTGGAGGAGCGGCTGACCAGCGAAAGCGCGCAGCGCATCTACGACCACCTGGAGGCGCAACTGGCGCGGCCGGAATTCGCCCCGCGCGCGCTGCTCGACCGCTTTGGCATTGAGCTGCTCTGCACCACCGACGCCGCCACCGATGCGCTCGACCATCACCGCCGGCTGCACGCCGACGGACTGACGCACATCCGCCCGACCTTCCGTCCCGACGCGGTCGTTAATCTCGAACATCCGGCGTGGCGACAGCAGATCAACGCCCTGAGCGCCGTCGCTGGCATCGATGTCGGCGACTATACCGCCTATGTGCGCGCGCTGGAGCAGCGCCGCGCCGCATTCAAGGCGCTGGGCGCGCTGGCGACCGACCACGCTGCGCTGACGCCCTACACCGCGCGGCTCAGCAAAGATGCCGCGGACGCAATCTTTCAGCGCGGTCTGCGCGGCGAGGCCAACGCCGCCGACGCGGCCACCTTCACCGCGCACATGTTGATGGAGTTTGCGCGCATGAGCACCGAGGATGGGCTGGTCATGCAGATCCACGCCGGCAGCCTGCGCAACCATAACCCCGACATCTTTGCCCGTTTTGGCGCGGACATGGGCGCTGATATCCCCATCGCGACCGAATGGACGCGCAACCTGCAGCCACTGCTCAACGCCTACGGCAACGACTCGCGCTTCCGGCTGATCCTCTTCACGCTCGACGAGAGCAGCTACAGCCGTGAACTGGCGCCGCTGGCCGGCCACTACCCGGCGGTGAAGCTGGGGCCGCCGTGGTGGTTCTACGACAGCGTCAACGGCATGCGCCGCTATTTCGAGCAGGTGATCGAGACCGCGGGTCTATACAACACCGCCGGCTTCAACGACGACACGCGCGCGTTTGCCTCCATCCCCTCGCGCCACGACGTGTGGCGCCGCGTGAGCTGCGACTGGCTGGCCGGCCTCGTCGTGCAGGGGATGCTGGCCGAGGATGAGGCCGCGGAGATGGCGCACGAACTGGCTTACGGGCTGGCAAAGGCCGCATACGGGGCGGAGTGATGCGAGCATTGCCTTTTACGCGGAGGCGCAAAGAAGAAATTTCTATCGTCGAACGGGCGCAAGCACAGCGTATGCTTGCATCCTGCACCAGCAGGTGTATTGACTGATATGCGCGTGGCAACCGCTGGGCCCGGAGTTGTCATCGCCAAGTAGCGAAGGTAAAGATAACTTATGCAATTTCTCAACGATCTGTTTAGCTTGGACGGGCAAGTGGCGCTGGTCACCGGCGGCGCCGGTGTGCTGGGCGGCGCAATGTCGAAGGGGCTGGCGCGCGCCGGCGCCAAGGTCGCTGTGCTGGGGCGCCGCCGCGCGCCGGCGCAGGCAACAGTGGCAGAGATCGAGGCAGCCGGTGGCGTCGGGCTGGCGCTCCCCGCGGATGTACTCGACCGCGGCCAACTCGAAGCGGCGCGTGCGGCGCTGCTCGAAAGGTGGGGCCGGCTCGACATTCTCGTCAACGCCGCGGGCGGCAATCTACCCGCGGCGACCTTGCCGCCCGGCGACTCCTTCTTCAACCTGCCGGTGGAGGGCATGGCGCCGGTGATCGCGCTCAACTTGCAGGGGACGCTGCTGCCGAGCCAGGTTTTTGGCAGCGAGTTGACGCGCGCGGGTCGCGGCTGCATCGTCAACATCTCGTCGATGGCCGCGCAGCGCGCCATGACGCGCGTGGTCGGCTACGGCGTCGCCAAGGCCGCGGTCGAAAATGCCACGCGCTGGCTGGCCGTAGAACTGGCGCGATCATATGGCGCGGGGTTACGCGTCAACGCCATCGCACCGGGCTTCTTCGTCGGCGAGCAGAACCGTGCGCTGCTGCTCAATACCGACGGCTCACTCACCGCGCGCGGCCGGACGATCATCGACCACACCCCCGCCGGGCGCTTTGGCGAGCCAGAGGAGCTGCTCAGCACGCTGATCTGGCTGTGCAGCCCTGGCGCGCGCTTTGTCAACGGCGTCGTCGTGGCGGTGGATGGCGGCTTCAGCGCGTTCAGCGGCGTGTGAGAGATGCGGGCGCTAACGCCGGTTGGTAGTCGCGGCCCGCGCATGGTAATGCTAGCCTACGCCGTCACCGCCAGCAGCTCCCTCGCTCTGCGGACGGCTGCGCTCGCATCCGGTGCGTAGCTGTCCGCGCCGATCTCGTCGGCAAATTCTTCGCTAATCGCCGCGCCGCCCACCAGCACCTTGACGTGGTCACGCACGCCAGCCGCCTGGAACGCATTGATGATCGTGCGCATCATCGGCGCCGTGGTGGTGAGCAGCGCGGAAAGACCAACCAGCGCCGGCCGGTGCTCGTGGATGGCGGCGATGAACTTCTCCGCCGGCACGTCGGGGCCGAGGTCGATCACCTCGAAGCCCGCGCCCTCGAGCATCATCGCCACCAGATTCTTGCCGATGTCATGCAGGTCGCCCTTGACGGCGCCGATCACGACGCGGCCGGCCGGCTCGACGTGCGACGCGGCGAGCCGCGGGCGCAGAATTTCCAGAATGCCGCGCGCGGCCAGCGCCGCGGCCATCATCTCCGGCAGGAAGAACGCCGCGGTCTCGAACTTCTCGCCAACGATCGTCATCGCCGGCACGATGCCGTCGCTGATCACCGCCTGCGGCGCATAGCCCTCTTCGAGCGCCTGCTCTGCCGCGGCGACGGCCTCCGCGCGCTGCCCGTCGATGATCGCGTCCTGCATGTCGAGGAAGAGGTCGGGGTAGAACTCCTCTGCGGCGGCTTGGGCAGCCACGTCTTCGGGCGTGGGCATCTGCGCCGGCAGCGCGTCGGGGCTGCTGCTGACCTTGACCAGCTTATCGTGGCGCGCGGCGGGCGCGTAATCGGCCGGGCGCTGGCCAACGCCGCCGGGGCCGTAACTGCCATATTCCTGCAGCGTCTCCCACAGCGCCATGATGTTTTCGGGCGGCACGTTGGCCTGGATGTTGTGCACCGTTGCCGCAATAAAGCCGCCGCCGGGGCCGAAGTCGTCGATGCGCCGGCGCACCTCCTCGCGCACCGCGTCGGGCGCGCCGGTGGTGAAGACGCCCTGCGTATCGACCAAGCCGCCCCAGAAGGTCATCTCGCTGCCAAAGTCGCGCTTGAGCGCCGCCGACTCCATGCCGACTGCGCTCACCTGCACCGGGTTGATGATGTCGATGCCGATCTCGATCATGTCGGGGATGATCTCGCGGATGGCGCCGCACGAGTGGAAGAAGATCTTGGCGTCGGTGCGCGCCTTGATGAAATCCATGATCTTTTTGTGCCGCGGCTTGATGACTTGGCGATAGGTCTCCGGGCTGATGAGCAGCCCAAACTGCCCAGCGAGGTCGTCCGCCTCCTGCACGACATCGGCGTAATCGCCCACCAGCGGCAGCGCCACCTCCCAGTAGGCCAGCTTCAGGTCGATGATCGTGTCCATCAGGTAGGTCATCCAGTGGAGGTTGGTGACCAGATCCGGGTAGAAGCGAGCAAAGCCGCGCGTCCACGCGGCCAGCTCCACAAAGCCCGCCGACAATCCGCCGAGGATCACCGCCTCGCCCAGATCTTCCGCCACGTGCCGCGCGCTCTCCTTGAGCGTGGTGAAGCGCGCTGGATCGACCGGGTCGGGCCAGGGGAAGTTCTTGATGTCGTCGAGGCTGGTCGAGTTGGCGAAGGGATGCTGGAACATGTCGTAGTAGAAGCCGCCGTCCTTGGGCATGCGCCAGCCGATGCCCCACTCGTCGTGGAAGAAGCGGTAGCCGGGCATGGAGTCCTCGTCGACGGCGATCTTGAAGGTGGCCGACGAGCGCGGGGCCACGTTGCGGCAGTCGCAGCCCAGTTTCTGGCGCACGTCGTCGTCGACCACTGCGATCTGCTGGAAGACATCCATCACCTCGATCTCCTTATCGGGCAGGCCGAGGTAGCGGCGCAGGTTGCGGTAGGCGTTGACGTGGATGCTGGTCAGCACCGTGCCGCCCAGGTCAAAGGGAATGCGGTCCGGCTCCTGGTGGTTCAGAGCTAGTTTCACGCGTTGGCGAGAATTCATAAGAACTCCTTCTTTTCCTCCTGGCCAAACATTGACCAGATCAGCATGACATGTTCGTGAATCAGGCGCGATACGTTCGCTTCATCGTGCGCGCGCAGCGCGACGATGATCGGCAGATGGGTGTCGGCGATGTCGGTCAGGCTGGCGAAGTACCGCTTGTGCGTGCGCACGACGAAGCGCTGCGTCTGGCCGTAGAGCGGGTCCCACGCGCGTTGCAGGGTGGCGCTGCCCGACCATTGGCAGATCAGCCGGTGAAACTGCAAATCGTGCTCGGTCAGTTCAAGCATATCATCGCGCTGCCCGGCCGTGCGCATCGCCTCCACCAGCTCCTGCAGTTGGTCGCACTGTTGGGAGGTGACGCGCGCCACCGTGCGGCGGATGGCGAAGCCCTCGATCACGCTGCGGATCGAAAAGAGCTCGTACATCTCGTCGATCGAGACGGTCGTCACAAAGGTGGCGCTGTGCGACTGCTTGGTGACCAGCCCCTCACGCTCCAGCCGCTGCAGCGCCTCGCGCACCGGCCCCTGGCTTGTGCCCATCGTATTGGCGATCTCTAACTCAACGATGCGCGCGCCGGGCGCCAGTTGTTCGCTGATGATTGCGGTGCGTAGATACGCGTAAACCTGATCAGCCAGCGAGCGAACCGTGCGTCGTGGGTGGAACAGCTTATCAGCTTCGATGGTTGCATCTGCCATTTCGTGAACCCTACTGGGTAATGAGGTAACTCTGTTCCGGCGCGCTGGCCGGTGCGGTCAGACGCAGCGGCGCGGGCGCAGCAGCAAAGTGGGCTTCCACGTAGTACGCAACGCCCCACTCCGCCCGCTGCGGCATGGCGAGTTCGGCGGTGAAGGTGCGCCGTCCGCTATTCTGCATGGACAGGGTAGCCCAATCTGGCTGATCCAGGCTGCGCCACCAGAGCGTGACGGCAGCCACTTCATGGCTGCCAGGCGCGACGGCAGTGATGATCACCGACTCACCCGGCGCCAGTCGCGTTGGCCGCGTCGGAACAAAGAGCAGTGCGGGCAGTTCGTCCGGCGCCAGCGCCTGCTGATAGGCGGCCTCCGCTGCAAGCGGCAGCTCGTCCAGAAATTCGAGCAGCGAGGCGGAAAAGCGGAAGGTGGCGATGCGCACGAACTTGTTGTGCACCGAGGCCAGCATGCCCAGATCGTTGCGCGTGGCGACGGTGTGCTGGAAGCTGAGCACGGCCTCGCGCACATGGCCGAGGATTTCGATCCAGAGCGGCACGCCGACAGCGCGGATTTCAGCCGCGGCGCCGGCCGCATCACCCTGCTGCTTACGCGCCTGCTGCGCCATGATCAACTGGTGCAGCCCGACGCCTTTGCGCCAAGCCTGTGCGTACGGGTCGAGGAAACGCACCTGCCCGAAGAGGTAGCCCAGCCGCTCGCGCTCCAGCGGCGACTCCGCTTCATCCAACAGCGCGTCCAGCTCGGCGATCACCGCCTGCTGCGCGTCGATCAGGCGGTCAGGAATCTCAAAGCCGCTCTCGATGGTGAAGGCTTCGCTGTAGTCGCCCGAAAAGCCCTGGTTGACGTGATGGCCGTCGGGCAGATATTCGCCGTTCCAGGTGGCAAGCAAAGGGCGCTCCTGGTCAATGCGTGTTAACAGATCGGTCAGCTTACCGGCGCGCTCGCCTGCCGCCTGGGTTGCCGCGTAGTGGCGGTAATGGCTCGTTGCATCTTCCTGCTCGTTCCAGAAGCGCCGCGCCATGTAGGTGGCGGTCGGGTCGACGATGCGATGGCGCCAGTGGATGCCCAGCACGCCCTGACAGCCGTACTGCTCGGCCAGGCTCAGGTCCTTGGCGAAGCGATTGACGTGAAACTGCGGGAACCACATCGCCGGGTCGTCCTCCAGCCAGGGGATTGGCCAGCGCTCGCGGTCGCCAAGCTCGCCAAAGGCTTCGTGCACGGGGTCCCAGCCCACCTGGTCGTTGAGCGCCGTGAAGATGATCTCCTCCGGCAGCGCGCGGTGCAGTTCCGGGAAGTGGCGCACGACGCCGCCCCAGCCGGCCAGCACCAGCCGCTTATCCGGCGCGTGGCGGCGCAGAAATTCGTAAGCCTGGACAAAAGGCGTCACCGGGATCGGCACGTTGAACCGCTGGCTGGCCCAGTTGACCATCTCGTCTTCCCACAAATAGATATGGTGGACGGACGGGTAAGCTTCCAGCAGTTGTGCCAGCCGCGTTTCCAGAATGTAGCGGGCGGCGCGCGAATCGGGGTCGATGCGCTCGATGCGGTTGGTGCGCCCGTGGAAATCGTAGATCTCCTCGCGGCGCACTTCGGGCGGGCAGGCGCGGCGGATTTCTTCGGGCAGGCGGTACGGCTCGAAGCCCACGCCGGTGCGGATGCCAAGCTGCGCGGCGTAGCCAAATGCCTCGCGCCAGACCTGCTGCGCCATCTCGGCGGCTTCCCACGGCCCGCGCGCGTAGCGCGTCGAATCGGCGCCAAAAATCTCGTCGTCGAAGTACTGCGCCGCGCTCATGCCGTAGCGCGAGGTGCGCTGCGGCAGATAGCCCCAGCGGTCCGAGACGGTGGTGTCGAGATGGGCGAGATGGCCGACGCCGCCATACTCGAAGGAGAGGAAGGACTCGGCCCACTGGTCTTCCTGGCCGTAGACGTGGATGCCGAGCGTGTTGAAGCGCATGCGCAGCATCGACTCCAGGTAGGCGCGCCAGTCCTCGCGGTTGTAGACCGAAACGCAGTTCAGGAAGTCGGGCCACGGCAGCAGCCCGCGCACGGCAAAGCGCGGCTCACCCACCCAGGGCTGGCCTGCGTCGGGCAGATGCAGGCTGGCTGGCGTTTCCAGCGGATAGAGATCGCCGTCGATGCCGAAAGCCGTCCCCTGACGCTCCAAAAAGTCGAAGACCGCGTAGAGCAGCGCCTGCTCGCCCGCGCCGTGCAGCTTGACGGCGCTAGACTCGGCTGAAATCGTGTAGCTTTCTGTGTGCCCGCGTGAAGCGGTGAGTACAAAGCGCAGTTCATGTTCACTCAGGTCACCGCCAGGCAGCTCACCCACGCGCAGATCGCGGCGGTAGCCCAGCCCGTAGAGGCCGCGGCGCAGCTCCGTGGCAGCAAGCCGCTCTTTGAAAGACGGTGTAGATGGCGTAAAAATTGTGATCAACTCGATCCCGTGAAACTGATGTTCCATTCCACTACCCTTTAATCGCTCCAATAGTGAGATTATTTAACAGTTGATTGCGCCCGGCGATGAAAATGGCGATGATGGGCAGCGTGGCAATAAACGCGCCAGCTAAAATCATGCCGTATTCGACGCGATAGAGGCCGATCAGCGTCGCCAAACCTACCGGATAGGTGAATTTTTCGGTGCTGCGCAGCACGATGAGTGGCCAGAGATAATCATTCCAGGACGCCAGAAAAACCAACACGGCCAGCACCGAGAGCGCGCCGCGTGAGAGCGGCAGCCCAATCCGCCAGAAGATGCCCCAGTCCGACGCGCCGTCGATTCTGGCCGCATCAACCAATTCACTGGGCACGGCCAACATGCTCTGCCGCATAAAGAAGGCGCCAAACGCGCTTACCGCACCAGGAATGATGATCGCCCAGTAGGTGTCCAGCCAGCCGATGCGCACCATCATCAGAAAGAGGGGCACCAGCGTCACCTGGAAGGGAAAGGTCAGAGTGGCAAGCAGAATAATAAAGAGCACACGCTTGCCCTTGAATTCAAACTTGGCAAAGCCCCAGCCGACCATCGACGCCACCAGCAGCGTCAGCGCGGTCTGCGACACGGCGATGATCGCGCTGTTGGCGAACTGGCGTAGATAGGGGATCTCGTCGCCGCTGAGCA
Organism: Caldilineaceae bacterium; assembly: GCA_014879855.1. Taxonomy (GTDB): domain Bacteria; phylum Chloroflexota; class Anaerolineae; order Caldilineales; family Caldilineaceae; genus Caldilinea. Next base: position 8,386 of record JACSRH010000286.1, read on the forward strand.
GGCGGCTGTAGTTCTCCAGCGTCGGGTTGCGCGGCAGGATCGTCAGTGGAATGCCAAAGATTTCGGCGTTGAACTTGAATGAGCCGGCGATCATATAGACAAAGGGAGCGCCGACCAGAATGGCGCTCAGCACCAGCAGCACATAGACCAGGCCAGTTTCTATACCCGGCCAGCGCATCGGCTGACCAGCCTTTCGGTCGATCGATCCTGGTGTGACGGCGGCCATGTTAATCCTCCCGAAAGATGCCAAGCAGCCGGCCTTGCAGCAAGGTCAGCAGCAGAATAACCACCGCCAGCGCATAGCCGATCGAGGCCGCATAGCCGAACTTGAGAAAGCGAAAGCCGGTGAGGTAGAGATACATCGTCATAAAGAGACCGGCGTTGTTGGTGCCGCCCTGCGCACCCACCAGAATCGACGGCTCGGCAAAGAGATTGTAGGAGCCGATGATGGCAAAGGTTAGCACGAAAACGAGCGTCGGGCGTAGCAGTGGCAGCGTGACAAAGCGAAAGACCTGCCAGCGGCTGGCGCCATCGATCGTCGCAGCCTCGCGCACTTCCATTGAAATGGTTTGCAAGCCGGCCATAAAGTAGAGCGCGTTGATGCCGGTGTAGCGCCACAAGCCTACAATGATGATCGACGGCATGATCCAGGCCGGATCCTGCAGCCAGCGTACGGCCGGTATTCCTAGCGGCTTGAGGAGATAGTTATTGATCAGGCCGTACTCAGCGCCAAAGACCAACGTGAAAATGATGCCGACCACCACGCCAGCCGTGATGTTGGGCGAGAAAAAGAAGAGCCGGAAGAACTCGCGCCCCGGCAATATGCGCCGGAAAAGCACGAGCGCCAGGAGCAGCGCGGCCGGCACGATGACAAAGATGCTGCCCACCGCATAGTAGCTTGTGTTGAAGAGCGCCTTCAGGAAAGTTTCGTCTTCAAAAAGATTGAGGTAATTGCCGAGACCAATAAACTTTGGCTCGCTACCAATGCCCACCTGTTGAAAGAAGCTCAGATAGAGCGCCCAGAGCACCGGGTAGAGAAAGAAAATCGCATAACCGATAAAAAAGGGACTGATAAAGAGATAGGGCGCTGCCTGTCGCCTCCATTTGGCCATGATGCAACTCTCCGCAGTGGTGTCATCAGGGGAACTGTCAGCGACGCCGCGCTAACAGCTCCCCATCGACCGAACGAATGGATCAGCCTTGTTCTTCTGCCATCGTCTTGCGAATTTCTTCTGCGACCTGCGTGAATGCATCCGCGGGCGCCAGCTTGCCATCCCACATATCCTGCCACAGCGGCTCCAGCTTGCTGCCCATCTCCGCGCGATAGGGGCTCTGGTACTGCGCCGGCACGCTCGGCCCGACCTCGGCAAAGAGCGCGCCCAGGACCTGGCCGGAGAAGTACTCGTCGGGCTGTTGCAGCCGCGGGTCGGACATGGCCGGGATGAAAGGCGGGAAGAGGTTGGTCAGCTCGTAGCGCAGCACATTGCCCTCCTTGGAAAGCATGCTGTACTGCTGGAAATTCCACGCCTCTTCAATGTTGGGGCTGGTCTTGACGATGCAGTTGCCAGTGCCGCCCCAGCAGCTCGTGCGCACGCCGCCGCTTTCCCACGCGGGCATGGCAATGGCCTTCCACTTGCCCGACAGATCGGGCGCGTTGTCTTTGAAAAAGCCGGCATACCAGTCTGCACCGACGCGCGAGAGCCACTTGCCCTCATTGACAGCCGCCCACCACTCGTTGCCGCCGGAGACGCCGCCGGTCTGTGTGTCGGCAATGCCGTATTGGTCGCGCCAGGCGAGGATGCTGTTCATCGTGTCGATCGACAGGTCAGTGTCCAGCGCGACGTTGCCATCGACGTCGAACCAGTCGCCGCCGCGCTGGCGCAGCAGAGCCCCGTGATCCTCAAAGGGAATCGCCTTGACATCATCGGTGGAAACCTGCTGCGCCGCGGCGATAAAGTCATCCCACGTTTCAATGGCGGCCATGTCGATGCCGGCCTCTTCCCAGATGTCCGCGCGATAGTAGAGCACAACCGGCGTCAGCGCATGTTCGATGCCATAGGTCTTGCCCTGGTAGGAGTAGAGCGCCTGGCGCGTCGCCACCAGTTCGTCGGTGAAGCCGCCTTCATTCAGCCGGTCGACGAGATCGACCAGACCCGGATCGCCGCCGCGCAGGAAGCCGCCGAAGCGTCCCTGCTCGATGTCCGAGACATCCGGTGCGCCCACGCCGCCCGACTGCAACGCAATCTGCAGCTTGTCGTGCATGTCGCTGTAGGCAATTTCGCTGACATTCAGCTCAAAATTGGGGTTCTTTTCCTCCTTATAGCGATCGGCCATTTCGCGGAACCAGCGAGCGTGCGTGTTGACGAAGGTCCACATCTCCAGCGTGGTGGCGGCAACGGCCGGTGCACCGGCCGCGCCACCCGAAGTGGCTGGCGCGGCGGCGGGAGCGCAGGCGGCCAGGATGGGCGCCGCAGCCAGCACAGTGGCCGAAGCGCCCATCAATTTCAACAACTCGCGACGTGAAACTCGACTTCCTGTTTTCTGGTCATCCATCAGAAACTCTCCTTTGTGAACGGACGCAGGTGTAAAAGTGATGATATAGAAATTGCGATATGATGCTCCCGGAAATCGGCTGATTTTGGGCAGCGACGTAAAAGACAGACAGGCGTTCTCTCCCACAGGGCCGATGGTCTTCGACGCTGATGCTTTCTCAACCTCTGATCAAACTTGTCATGCGGCGGTGCCACGCAACATCGCGCCACATGCCTTCAAAATGGGGTTGGCAGAAATTGCTGGTGCAGATTCCCTGCCATCCCTTTGCAATCGCCAACTGCACACCGATCTCTGCGATCTCTTTGAACCACTCCCACTCACCCTCTGTGCCATCTGGCGAGATATCTTCGTAAAAAATCATGGTCCACGCTTCTGTGGTGATCAGCGGAATGTCGTTGCGCCGCGCCAAATCTGCCCACAAGCCCGTGTAATGATCTAAAATCTGGCGACAGCGCTCGCGACTCTCTGGATAAAGCGCTCTTACCTGCTCAACGAAACGGCGAAGTGATTTCTGAGGATCGCCCTCCTGGCTCTCCCACATGCCTGACGCCTGCGCCCATTCCATATCATCTGTAGTCCAGATGTGAGGCTCAAGCACATCGAATGCGCTGAGGTCAGCTTTCTGCACAATGTTTTCGACCCCGAAGCTGGTCAACGAAAAGGTGTACTTGAGATTTGGATATGCCGTACGCAGGCTGGAGATCGTGTCGTTTAGATATTCGTTAAAACGTTTCACAGCCGATTCCTGCCACGGCTGCGCCATCGCCGCCATCACGTCTTCATTCTCAGGCAGTGGGCCAAAAATGTCGGCAAAAACGGCCGGCGTCCAGACGGGTAGAGGGAATTCGTTGCAGATGTCAACCCAAACCACTAAATCGAGCAGGTCGGCATCGTTGAGCGCATCAAGCGTTTCTTTCCAGATGCGCGCATAATCCTCAGGCGACGCAATCGTCAACTTGCGATGCGTCTCGTCGTCGTTGTACCAGCTCGACAGCCCAATATAGATGCCGCGTTCCTTGCACTTGCCCATGAATTCGATCAATCCTTGACGTGGATTGATGACGACCGGTTCATGGTTGCCCCACATGAAATTGTCGGCAATCGGCAGCATGATAAAGGTTTCTTGCCGCTCACCAGCCGGCCCTGCTGCGATAAGATGGGGATGCGCGTCAATGCGAATACAGTTGTAGCCGCGCTCGACTAGTTCATCCAGCACTTTATCCCAGTCTCGATACTCATCTTCTGGGCCGAAGACAGGGGAGCGCGTCTTTAACCCTTCGCGCTGCACCAACCACGAATACTCCCACATCGTGACGGCAAAGCGCTCACCGCTCTCCAGCAACTCGGCTCCTGTTTTCAGCATAAGGTGCACCCTTTTGTTGATAATGGCTCTTCTGTTGCAGACAGAACAGGGGGCGACTGTCGCAGACAGAATAGGGGCGACAAATTATTGATTATTGATAATTGTGAGTTTTCTCAGTATAATAGTGCCTACTCCACTCATTGTCAAGTAGGAATTAAATTTTCGGGTTTGCGCCAAGGAGACTGCCAATGAATCGCTTGCAGCACAAAGTGGCGCTGATCACCGGCGCTGGCCGCGGGATCGGCCGTGGCATTGCACTCAAGTTTGCCCAGGAAGGCGCATCAGTCGGCGTGCTCGACATGGATATAGCCGCATGCCAGAGCGTTGTGGATGAAATCACGGCAGCGGGCGGCAAGGCGCTGGCCTTGCGCGCCAATGTGACCGACGAGCAGGAGGTCGAGCAAGCCGTCGCCAAGCTGCGCACCGCATTGGGCCTGATCAACGTGCTCGTCAACAACGCCGCGGTGATGCCTGCAGGACGGCTGCATGAAACCGCCCCCGCCGATTTCGACCGCTGCGTCGCGGTCAATCTGCGCGGCGCCTATCTGGTCAGCCGCGCCGTGCTCCCGCAGATGATCGAGCTGCGCCAGGGCAGCATCATCCACATGGCGAGCGTCACCGGCGTGAGCGGGCTGCCGGGGCTGGCCGTCTACTCGGCCACCAAGGGGGCGCTGATCGCGCTGGCGCGCGCCATGTCCACCGACTACGCGCGGCTGGGCATCCGCGTGAATACGGTCGCGCCTGGCACCATTGACTCGCCGATGTTGCACGATTTTCTCGCGGCGCAGTCATCGCCCGACCACCTGCGCCGCGCCTACGATGAGATGCACCCGATCGGCCGCGTCGGCACGATCGAGGAAGTCGCCAACGTCTTCCTTTTTCTGGCGTCGGATGAATCCAGTTTTGTGACCGGCGCCAACTACCAGGTCGATGGTGGCATCAGCGTCAAAGGCGAGCAGCCCCAAAACGGAACGGATTGACACCTTGTGAGAGACGTTTAGAATAGCGCTACAGCCTATATGCAGAAGCTGAATGATCACAGGGTCAGTTCACAAGGGGGCTACACATGGCAACAGTCAAGCAAATCTTGGAAGGGAAAGGCTATCAAGTCTGGACGATCACTGCGGACCAAACGGTCTACAACGCGCTCAGGCTGATGGGCGAAAAAGAGATCGGTGCGCTGGCGGTAGTGGAGGGAGGGACGTTGGTGGGCATCCTGTCGGAAAGGGACTACGCGCGCAAAGTTGTCCTGCAAGGCAAGACATCGCGCGAAACGCTCATCCGCGAGATTATGACCTCTCCGGCGATCTCCATTCGTCCAGACCAGAGTGTGGCGGAGTGCATGACGCTCATGACTGATAGACGCGTTCGTCATCTGCCTGTGCTGGACAACAGCAAATTGATCGGCATGATCTCGCTGGGCGATCTGGTCAAGTCCGTCATCGACGAACAACAATTTACCATCAAACAGCTGGAAGGCTACATCGGCCAGTAACTAAGGACACTTATGGAAATCGCACCAGGAATTCATCGCATCAAGTGCAAGTTTGGCGACAAGCGCATGGTCTACGTCCACCTGCTGGTGGGCGAGGCGGCTTCCATGCTTGTCGACACCGGCTGCGCGCACAACCCGCAGCAGGAGATTCTGCCCTACATGCAGCGCATTGGCTTCGACCCAGCGCGGCTCACCTACATTGTCATCTCGCACTCGGACACCGACCACCAGGGCGGCAACGCACCGATGAAGCAGGCCGCACCGCAGGCGCTCCTGGCCTGCCACACGCTCGATCGTCCGTGGGTGGAGGACACGGACGCGTTGATCCAAGGCCGCTATGCGCAGTTCGAGCAGGATCATGGCGTTGGCTATGGCGACGAGGGCAAAACTGGCATCCGCGCCGGCTGCTTCAGCTATCCACTCGATCTTACCCTCACCGGCGGCGAGCACTTTCGTCTCGGCGCGGACTGGGTTGTCGAAGCCGTGCACACGCCCGGTCACACCTGGGGTCATCTGGCGATCTACGACCCGCGCAGCCGCACCTTGATCGCTGGCGAGGCGTCGATCTGGAACGCCATCCTCGCCGACGACTGGGAGCCGGCCATGCCGCCCACCTACTGCTATGTCGACACCTATCTCGCCACACAGGATCGGCTGCTGGCGATGGAGATCGATCTGCTGTCGTCGGCGCACTGGCCGTTGCAACAAGGGCCGGACGTAGCCGCGTTTGTCAGCGAGAGCCGCAATTACTGCCTGTTGGTCGAACGCAAGCTGCTGGATTTTGCACGCGCCACAAGTGGCTTCACTTTACGTGAAGCCATCGAGCAAGTCGGCCCAACGCTGGGACGCTGGCCCGCTGCCGCCAACCAGGATTTTAGCTACGGCATGGCGGGCAATCTGGAAAGCCTGACCAAACGCGGCCTGTTGCGTGCTGAGCGCAACCGCGCCGGATGGATCGAATGGAGGCTCGTGTGAATCAGCTTTGTCTGGTGCGTTACTATGAACCGGCGCATGGCGTCTGCGTCGGCGTGCAGATCGGCGCTACGGTGCATGATGTGACGGCAACGGTCGGGTCGGTGGGCGCATGGCTGCGCCGCAGCGCCGGCCGCGTCGATGCGGCCATCGACGAACTGCGTGTGGCGGTGAGCAGCTCGCACCGCTCGCGGCTGGCGGAAACCTTGGAGCGCACGCCCGCAGCCGACCGGCCGCACTGGCTGCCGCCAGTCGACGACCAGGAGGTGTGGGCGGCCGGCGTCACCTATGCGCGCAGCCGTGTGGCGCGCCAGGAAGAGGCCATCGACGGCGGCGATGTCTACGCGCGCGTTTACGCAGCCGCGCGGCCGGAACTCTTCTACAAGGCGCGCGGCGCGTGGGTGGTCGGCCCGCATGACCAGGTGGGCATCCGCCGCGACGCGACGTGGAATGTGCCGGAGCCGGAGCTGGCGCTCGTGATCAACCCGGCGCTGGAGATCGTGGGCTTCACCATCGGCAACGACATGAGCAGCCGCGACATCGAGGGCGAGAATCCGCTCTACCTGCCGCAGGCCAAGCTCTACACCCGCTCCTGTGCGCTGGGCCCGGCGATTGTGCTGGCGCCGCTGCGCACGGCGTGGCCGCAGACAGCCATCGCGCTGCACATCCGCCGCGGCGGCGAGACCGTCTTCAGCGGCGAGTCGCACACGGAGAAGATCCAGCGCCGCCCGGACGAACTCGTCGAGTATCTGGGGCGCGCGCTCGCCTTTCCCGACGGCGCCGTCTTGCTGACGGGCACTGGCATTGTCCCGCCCGACTCGTTTACGCTGGCCGCGGGCGACGAGGTGCAGATCGAGATTGCGGCGGTGGGTGCGCTTCATAATGTGGTGACCGTGGTGGGTGCATGATGTGCGATGTGAGGAAGCGATGAAAATCACCGCGATTGAATCGTTGCAGTGGGCCGAGTATCCACGGCTGCTGGTGGTGCGGGTGCATACGGACGAAGGCATCATCGGGCTGGGCGAGACGGTGGACAAGGTGCACGGCGCCAAGGGCGCGCTGCATGGCACGCTGGCGCCGCTGTTGCTCGGCCAGAACCCGCTCGACATCGAGGGGCTGTGGCGCTTTGTGATGGACAACATCATGTACCACGGCTACGCCGGCGCGGAGACGCGCGCGCTTTCCGCGCTGGAAGTGGCGCTGTGGGACATCATGGGCAAGCATTATGGCGCGCCGCTCCACCACCTGCTGGGCGGCAAGACGCGCGAGCGCGTGCCAACCTACAACACCTGCATCGGCTTTGGCGCGGTGCAGGATTACGCGGCCTGGCACGAGGACGCCGGCGCGCTCGCGCGCTCGCTGCTGGCGGACGGCATCGGCGCCATGAAGATCTGGCCCTTCGACCAGTTCAGCGAAGGCAGCTTTGGCCAGTACATCAGCCTGGCGCAGGTGGAGGCGGGGCTGAAGCCGGTGCGCCAGATTCGCGACGCGGTGGGCAACGACATGGAGATCGGCATCGAGTGCCACTTTCGCTGGAATCGCGCCAGCATGGAGCGCATCGTCGCCGCGCTGGAGCCGTACAACATTCTCTTTCTGGAGGATGTGCTGCCCGCGGTCTATCCGGACGAGATCAAGCTGCTGGGCCAGCGCACGCGCATCCCGATCATCGGCTCGGAGCTGCTGATGACGCGCTGGCAGGTGCGCGAGTGGCTGGAGAAGCACGTCTCGCCGATCGTCATGACCGACCCGGTCTGGAATGGCGGCATTGCCGAGACGCGCAAGATCGCCGCGCTGGCCGAGACCTATGGCGTGCCGCTGGTGCTGCACAACGTCGCCGGGCCGATCTGCCACGCCGCGTGCATGCACCTGGGCGCGCACATCCCCAACCTCTTCTTTGTGGAGTCGGTGCGCGCCTTCTACAACACCTATTTCCCGATCCTGAGCACGCTAGAAGTAACAGTGGCTGACGGCCATCTGCCCGTGCCAGGAGGGCCAGGGCTCGGCGTCACCTTACGCGAGGAGTTGCTGACGCGCCCCGATATGACGCGCGAAATCTCCGCAGGCGACGGGCTGGCGAAAGGTCGTCGCGCCATGGGCGATCACTGGGCAGTGGAGGAGATTCGATAAGGTGTGATAAAATCGAGCCAGTAGAAATAACTATCGTGCATCAATGGACATCGTCACACTGAGACTATCTACAGTGGCTGCTGGCGGACCCAGCGATGAGAGAGCCAGCACGCACCAAGCTCAGAAAGCAACTGCATGAATGCTTATATGCGCATGGAACACCGGCTGCGCGGCGAGCCGGTTGACCGCCCGCCCAACTTCGACATTTTTATGACCTTTGCCGCGCGCCGCACTGGCCGGCCGCTGCGCGATTACTATCTCGACCATCGCGTGCTGGTGGCGGCCAACCTGCGCGTGATCGAGGATTTCCAGATCGACATTGCCCAGGCTATTTCAGACCCATATCGCGAATGCCATGACTTCGGCGCCAGGATCGACTTTCCTGAAGATGACCTGCCGCTGTGCCGCACGCCGCTGCTGGCAGAGACGGACGACCTCATGCGGCTGGGGCGCCCAGACCCGTACACGGGCGAGCGCATGAGCGACCGGCTGGAGGCGATCCGCCTCTTTCGTGAACAGGTGGGCGGCGAGACGCCCATCATGGGCTGGGTGGAAGGCGCGCTGGCGGAGGCTGCAAACCTGCGCGGGGTCAGCCGGCTCATGATCGATCTGGTCGACAACCCAGAGTGGGTGGAGGAGCTGCTGGAACGCTGCACCGAAGTGGAGATCGCCTTTGCGCGGGCGCAGGTGGAAGCTGGCGCTGACATCATCGGGCTGGGCGATGCAGTCGCTTCGCTGGTGGGGCCGGCGCTCTATCACCACTTTGCCTTGCCTTACGAGCAGCGCATCTTCGCCGCGGTGCATGAGATGGGCGCGCGCTGCCGGCTGCACATCTGCGGCAACACCAACCGCATCGTCGACGCCATGGTCGAAAGCGGCGCTGACATCATCGATCTGGATCACATGGTGGATATGGCCGGCGCCGCGGCAAAACACGGGGAGCGAATCGCCTTCTGCGGCAACTTCGACCCGGTGGCGGTGATGCTGAAGGGCACGCCCGACCAGGTCTTCGACGCCACGCTGCATTGTATGACAGTCGGCGGCGCGCGCAGCTTCAGTGGCGCCGGCTGCGAGATTCCATTGCACACGCCTGTGGAGAATCTTCATGCACAGACGCGTGCGCTGGCAAGCCTGGCGGTGTGATTGAAAAATGTTCAAGCAAAGACGCAAAGCAACAATAGAGCGCGGAGTAGACGGATTTGGCGGATAAGCACGGATGAAAAGAGGGGAAATCAGTGAAAATCCGTTTAATCCGCCAAACCCGTGGTCTATAGATCCAAACTGTAAACTTATCGGAAAACGTTAAGATCAGGGTTGACGGCGCCCCTCGCCCCTCGCCCCTCACAACTTTCAGAGGAGACTAAATCCATGGCCCGTTACATTGCCCTGACCTGTGAAGCCCTTGCCCGCTCTGTCTATGCGGCCGCGTCCGATTCGCCGCACACCGTCACTGCACGCTTCTTTCGCCAGGGACTGCACAACTCGCCCAAGAAGCTACGCAACACGTTGCAGGATGAGATCGACGCGATCCAGCCCGACGAGTGCGACGCGATTCTGCTCGCCTACGGCCTGTGCGGCGCGTCGACAGCCAACCTGATCGCCCGCCACACACCGATTGTGATGCCGCGCGCGCATGATTGCATCACGCTCTATTTGGGATCGCGCGCGCGTTACCAGGAGCAGTTCGAGCGTCATCCCGGCACCTATTGGTACAGCACCGACTACATGGAGCGCCAGGATCCAGGCTCGACCGGCGGGCTAGGCGCCGGCATGCTCGATGACAACGAACAATACGAGGGCTGGGTCGAGAAGTACGGCCAGGAAACCGCCGACGCGCTGCGCGAGGAGATCAGCGGCTGGATGAGCCACTACACGCGCGCTGCGTTTATCGACACCGGTCTGGGCGAAGGGACAAAGTACGAACAGCGGGCCGAGTCCAAAGCGCAGGCCGAAGGCTGGACCTTCGAGCGCGTGCGCGGCGACCGGCGGCTGATGATCGCGCTGGTGCACGGAGACTGGAACCCAGAAGAATTCCTGGTCGTGCCGCCGGGATATGCGATCAAGCAGACCAACAATGAGACAATTATCAAAGCCGTGCCAGTTGAGTGAGCTTGGGCGAGCAGCAATATGCTTGACGATCCTCTAGTGGTCTGTCCACCAAGAAGCTTTGGTTCGGTTGATTGGAAAGAAGCACAGGTAAACGCTGATAGCCTCGGATAGACGCAGACGTTTTACGCTTATCTGCGTTTATCCGATTTTATCTGCATCGATCTGGGTGCTCTTGCTAGCGCTTTACCAAAGTTTTACGCGTGACAGTCTATCAGTGTCTTCGTGGCGGCGTTTCAAATATTCTTTCAGTGTTAGGGTGGAGGTTTTTCAAAATGCAGTTGGCGAAAAGGCTCGAAAATCTTGGGACAGAGACCGCTTTTGCCGTCTCTGAAGCCGCGGCTGCGTGGAAGGCGCAGGGGCACAAAGTTTATCCTTTCCATCTGGGCGACATCAATATTCCCACGCCGGCCAATATTGTGGCCGCACAAAACCAGGCGATCGCCGACGGCAAGACCGGCTATGCGCCGGCCGCCGGCATTCCGCCGCTGCGCGCGGCGATTGCCGAGGTGGAGGGCGCGCATCGCGGCATTCCCTACACGCCAGAGAACATCGCAGTCCAGCCAGGCGGCAAACCGGTCGTCACCAAGCTGATCCAGGCGGTGATGGAGCCCGGCGACGAGGTGCTCTACCCCACCCCCGGCTACCCGATCTACGAATCGCAGATCGACTATTTCCGCGGCGTCGGGCTACCCTATCGTTTTGTAGAAACAGCGGATGGCTTTCAGATGGACATGGACTATCTGGAATCGCTGATCACCCCCAAGACGCGGCTGCTGATCTACAACAACTGCCAGAATCCACTGGGCACGGAATCGTCGGCCGTGGAGATGGCGCGCGTGGCCGAGCTTGCCATCAGGCACAATCTGTGGGTGCTTTCGGATGAGGCCTACTTTGATGTGCGCTACTCCGGCGCGACGACCAGCATCGCCAGCCTGCCGGGCATGCAGGAACGCACGGTGATCCTCTACACCTTCTCCAAAAAGTACGCCATGACCGGCTGGCGGCTGGGCGCGGCAATCGGGCCAAAGGAGGTCATCCAGGCCATCGCTCGCCTCAACACCAACGACGAATCCTGCACCACGCATTTTGTGCAGTGGGCGGGCGTGGAGGCGCTGCGCGGCGACCAATCCGCGGCGCGCGCCAATGTCGAGGTTCTGCGCGAGCGCCGTGATGTAACGGTGGCAATCCTGCGCCAGATCGACGGTCTTGTCGTGCACAAGCCAGAGTCGACCTTCTACCTCTTCCCGAATGTGACAGGCGTGATGGCGCGCCTGGGCTTCTCCACCGTGGCCGCGTTTGCCGACGCCGCGCTCAAGCATACCGGCGTCTCCTTCTGCACGCGGATGCACTTTGGGCGGCCGCTTCCCGGCGAACGCGAGCACTATATCCGCTTCGCCTATTCCGGCATCGACACGCCTGACATCCGCGAAGGATTGACCCGTTTCCGTGACTGGATCGCCACTGCCGCCCAAGGAGGCGCCGCATGAGCAAGCCGCGTGTTTTCGTAACCCGCATCATTCCCGACCGTGGCCTGCAAAAGGTGCTGGCGCAGACCGACGCCACCGTCTGGCAGGAAGAACTGCCGCCCCCGCGTGCCGTGTTGCTGGATTGGGCGCGCCAGGCCGACGGCCTGCTGACGCTGCTCACCGACAAGATCGACGCCGAGCTGATGGACGCCGCGCCTAATCTGAAAGTGGTGGCGAATTTTGCCGTCGGCTTTGACAACTTCGACGTGCCGTCGGCCACGCAGCGTGGCATCCTGATGACCAACACGCCGGGCGTGCTGACCGACACCACCGCCGACCTTGCCTTCACGCTGCTGATGACGTGCGCGCGGCGCATTGCCGAAGGCCGCGACTATGCCAAGCACGGCCACTGGCGCACCTGGGGGCCGATGCTGCTGATGGGGCAGGACATCCACGGCGCCACGCTGGGCATCGCCGGCATCGGGCGC
>JACSRH010000239.1 GCA_014879855.1 Caldilineaceae bacterium
CTGTTTAGCGCCCTGCTCATTCTGCGCTGGCGCCAGTTGCGCAACGAAGACGCCATCGCCGAATTACGCGAGGAGCTGCAATAACATGTTTTATTTGATGATGGGGTTTGGCTCGGTCTGGTTGTTAGTCACTTTATATCTCGTCTATTTAGGCTTGCGTCAGCGCAAACTGGAAACAGAAATGCAGACGCTGCGCGAAGAAATTGAAGCCGCCGAGCACAAACAGCATTGATGCGAGTCAGTGATTGCCTGAACACATGATCCACTGTGCAGTGGGGTTGACAGCCGCAGGAAAAAGGAAAGATTGTTATGACAAAGACATTGAGTAGTTCAGCAGCGGCGCCAGTCAAGACTGGGGCGCCAAACCTGCCCAATCCGACAAGTCGCTGGGTAGTCTTCCTGCACGCGCTCTTCTTTGTCTTGGGATTCACCCTCGTTTTTACCCTGTTAGGGTCGGCGGCGGGGCTATTGGGGCGAAGTCTCAACCAATACATGCCGGTGATTCAGAAACTCGGCGCGGTGCTGCTGCTGGTGTTTGGCTTGACGACGCTGGGCTTTTTCCGCTGGCTGGTCAACTTTATCGAGCAGCGGGTTGATGTGCAGCAGAACCCGGCCGCTGAGGCCCTGGCGTCGCTGTTGAATTTCCCCAATCAGCTCCTCTACACCGAGAAACGCGTAACCGACATGCACCAGGTCAACCGCGGCTGGGGCTATCTGAGCAGCAGCCTGATGGGCATCAGCTTTGCCGCCGGCTGGGTGCCCTGCATCGGCCCGATTCTGGCGAGCATTCTGTTCCTGGCCGGCGACAGCCAGACCGCCTGGCAGGGCGCGGGCTTGTTGCTGATCTATAGCCTGGGGTTGGGCATTCCGTTTTTGCTGACCGGGCTGATGTTCAGCAGCATGAGCCGCTGGCTGCGCGCCATGAATCGCCATCTCGGCGTCATCAGCATCATTAGCGGCTTGTTTATGATCTATGTCGCCTATTTGTTGTGGAGCGGCAGCCTGAACACGCTGACGACGCAGTTTGCCGTGCTCAACGAATGGGTGTTTCAGGCCGAAGAGCAGATCTCCGCGATCTTTGCAGGGGGCGACAACCTTGTCGGCGCCGGCGCCACGACGGAGATGGTGCTGGCGTTCAGCGCCGGCCTGATCAGCTTTCTCAGCCCGTGTGTGCTGCCTCTGGTGCCGGCCTACATTGGCTATTTGAGCGGCGCGGCCGTCGGCGTGCGGCCACAGGCGTGAGCGTCGCCATGCGCGTCACGCTGTACACCAGGCCGGGCTGCTCGTTGTGTGACAAGCTCAAGGCCGACTTGCTGGCATTTCAGGCTGAACTGAACTTTGACCTGCTCGAACGCAATATCGAAGCAGACGCGGACGATTTTCAACGCTATCGGTATCTGATCCCAGTGCTGGACATCGAAAGGGGCGAGTTGCTCTACCCGCCTCACCATCCGGAGACGGTGCGCGACGCGCTGCGCAAAGCGCACAGGCAGACAACATGACGACACAAGACAAGACAGCACCCAACGAATCGACGCTGACGCGCGCCGCCAACGGCCTGGTGATCGGGATGGCGCGGCACTGGCTTGCCATTTTTAACATCGTCTGGGCCATCTATCTGTTTACCCCGTTCCTGGCGCCGATCTTTATGCAGATGGGCTGGACCGCGCCGGCCAGGGTCATCTATGCGATCTACTCGGTGCTGTGCCATCAATTGCCCGATCACAGCTACTTTCTCTTTGGGCCGACGCCCATTCCGCAGGAGCCGGCCTTGTTTGCCGGTGGGATGCCGCAGGTCACTTCGCTCCTGGTGGAGCGATCCTTCATCGGCAGCCCGGCTGTGGGGTGGAAGGTGGCGCTCTGCCAGCGCGACGTTGCCATCTATGCGGGCGTGTTGCTGGCCGGGCTTGGTTATGCGCTCGTCCGCGGGCGCGTGCGGCCTCTGCCATTCAAAGTGTTCCTCTTGCTCGTCATCCCGATGGCGATCGATGGGCTGACCCAACTGGTCGGCTGGCGCGAGAGCAACTGGCTGTTGCGCACGGTGACCGGCGCACTTTTTGGCGTGGCCGCGGTCTATCTGGCCTATCCCTATGTGGAGGACGCCATGCAGGAGGTGTTGGAGAGCGAACTCCTGCGACGCGCGGCCTTGCAACAGCAGTCACAGGATGGCGCGCGCGCTGCGCCATAGCAACAGGCCGGGCTTTCAAGTCGTATGCATTCTACGGTCTCACGATTCGACAAAGTGACGCTGACGTTCTATAATGCAGGCTTGTTGGTTCGCAGCCTGTCCTCTAATAACTTGCTGTGAATGCGGCGCAAATTTGGGCGTTCGCGCCAGAGCACGCCTTACGCATAGACCCTTATCAAGGGCAATAGAAAGTTTGGGAGTAAAATCAGGATGGCAAATACGAAGTCAGCCGAAAAGCGTAGTCGGCAGAATACAAAAAAAGCAGCAAGCAATCGCCTCTATCGCAGCAGTGCGCGCACGGCTATTAAGAAGGCGCGGCTGGCGATTGAGAATGGCGATCCGAATGCGTTGGAGTTGGTGCGCAACGCCGAACGTGTGTTGGCGCGCGCCGCTGCCAAAGGATCAATTCATCGCAATAATGCCTCGCGCCGCACAGGCCGGCTCGTGCTGATGCTCAACAAGAGCGAAGCCGCCGCTTGATCTGAAGTAAAGTCGAGCAGACTGACCCGCGCTTGACGCCCACAATGGGCAAAACAAATGAGCAGACATCCTGTTGGGCAGGTGAGTTTCACCTGCCCCTTTTTGCGTAAAGCGTTTTGCCAGCAGCTATCAGGTTGCCCACTCTCCGGCTTGTTGACGATAGTCGCAGATCGATTGCAGCGGGCACAGGTCGCAACGCGGCGTCTGCGCCTGACAGATGCGCCGGCCGTGGCGGATCAAGTTGATGTGCAGCGCATAGAAAGTCGCAGGCGGCAGCAGCCCTTCCCAGATGCGCATGATCCTGTCCGGGTTGGCGCGGCGCGGGCTGACGCCGGTGCGCTGCGAGATGCGCTGGATGTGGGTGTCGACTGGGAAGGCCGCTCCATTGAAGCAGAAAAGGATCACGATGCTGGCGGTTTTGAACCCAACGCCCGGCAGCGCGGTCAGATAGGCGCGCGCCTCCTGCACGGGTAATTGGGGGAGATGGTCCAAATTGTAGGCGCCGCGGTCATGTTTGATCCGCTCCAGCGTCGCCACGATCGCCGGCGCCTTTTGGTTATACATGCCGGCGGGCCGGATCGCCGCTTTGATGGCGTCCAGCGGTGCGGTGCGCACGGCTTCCCAATCGTCGCCAAACGCCTGTCGCAACTGCTCGAAGGCGCGGCCGCTGTTGACGTCGTTTGTGTTGGCGCTGAGGATCGTCGAAATCAATTGATGGACCGGATCGTCGCCGCCCTGAAAGATCGGTTCGCCAAAATGTTCGATGAGGGTGATGTAAATGAACTCCGCCTTCTTCTGAAGCGCAGAAGATGCGGCGGAAGATTCGTCTGTTGTCATAGGGTTCAAAGGAAATTCTCTTTTTTGCTTTTCTGCGTGTTCTCTGCGTCTTTGTGTGAGACAAGAGGGGCTTTCAACTTTTTGCGCTGATCAATCCACATATATTCTTGGCACGCGCGCCAGGATCCGGCTCACGATGTCATAGTTGTTGGTGCCGACCCACATGCTGGCCACTTCCGCTGAAATCGACGCCGTTCCTTGCTGACCAATCAGGATCACTTCTTCGCCTTGCACCACAGGCCCAGTCTGCGCCTCGATGTCTGTCACATCGACGACGGTCTGATCCATGCAGACCCGCCCCAAAATCGGCGCCGCCTGCCCGCGGATAAGCACACTGCTCCACGTTTGGGGTCGCCGCGGGAACCCATCGGCATAGCCAACCGGGATGATCGCGGTGCGCAGAGGGCGGGATGCAATAAACTCGCGGCCATATGAAACCGCTTCACCAGGTTTGAGATCGCTTACATAGGTGACAATCGCCTTCCATGCCAACGCCGGGCGAAAATCAACCGGCAACACGCACTGTTCTCGATCCGGGTCCAATCCATAGAGCGCGATGCCGGTGCGCACCATGTCGAGGTGGGTGTGCGGCATTGTCAACAGCGCGGCGGTGTTAGCGGCGTGGGCGAGAGGAGGGCGCAGGCCGGCGGCTGCCAACGTCTCCAGCAGATCCCGAAAGCAGACAAACTGCGCTTCAGCATGAGAACGATCCATTTCGTCGGAGGTGGCAAAGTGCGTGAAAATGCCCTCCACGTCCAGACCATTGAAGGCTGTAAGCGCCGTAAGCAAGGCTGGCGCTTCAGCGGGGCGCACGCCCAGCCGATTCATGCCTGTATTCACCTTGACATGCACGGGAATGCGACGCCCACTGTCACGCGCAACTGCGTGCATGGCGGCAGCCGTTTCGACCTCAAACACCGTCAGCGTGATCGCATGGGCAA
>JACSRH010000448.1 GCA_014879855.1 Caldilineaceae bacterium
CTCGACGAAAGCCGCTGCAACTCAGGCGCGGCCGCTGGCGCCCATGAGCTGCAGCCGATGGCGCGCCACTTCATGCACGCGTTGCATCGCGCGGTCGAGCACTCCGTAGTGATCCGCTCCCGCCTCCAGCGCCTCGCGCGACCCTTGACACCAAGCGCGCGACAGCGCCGCGCCGATGTTGATCTTGACCACGCCCAGCCGGGCGGCGGCGCGCACATCATCCTCGTGAATGCCGCTGCCCCCGTGCAACACCAATGGCGCGTGCACTTTTTCATTGATCGCTGTCAGCAGATCGAGATCCAGCCGGCTGGACTGGCCATGCTCCGAGCCAACGGAAACAGCCAGCATATCCACCTGACCCTGCTCGAACATAAGCGGCGCTTCTTCGGGATTGGTGTATTCCTGACTGCCCTGCGCGCCGCCAAAGGTGCCCAACTCCCCCTCGACCGCCGCATCGAGCGCATGAGCCGCACGCGCAATGGCGGCCGTCTCCACCAGCGCCTCGTCCAACGGCAGGTCGTGGCCGTCAAACATCACCGAGTTGTAGCCGGCGCGCAGGCAGCGCAGATTGTAGGCCAGCCCTGGGCCATGATCGAGATGCAAAAAGACAGGGATCGACGCGGCTTGCGCCATCGCCCGGATCAGCAGCGGCAGCGGCCCCATGTCATCGCCAAACGCGGCGTGCGCCAGATCGCCCGGATAGGTCTGGACGATGACCGGCGCGCGCTCGGCGATGGCCGCCTCAATCACGGCCTTTGCCATCTCCAGATTACAGACGTTGAAGGCAGGCATGGCAAAGGGCTGTTGGTAAACTTCGCGGTAAAACTCTCGTGGATTTGGGACAAGCATAGAAGTCACACCATTCTATCAAAAATAGAGGAACACATTTCATCAATCCGATAAACGATTTCTTGCGCCCTCCAGTGTAACACACCTGAGACAACGCGCGATCTTTGTCGCCGCGGAAGGTGCGCCCCGAAAATTGGAGGGCCGATAATCGCTCAAGCTATCAGCCTGACGCAGCTTCCGTGCTCTTGCTGAGTGTTGCCGCCCACTGTCGGCCCGACCTGCGGGGAGGGCGCCAAAAATTTTGGCGCCCTCCAGAAAAACTGGGACAGACCCTGCGGAATGGCTGACTGCACTTGCGAGGGCGATCATGCCGCGTCGCCGTCGAGCATGGCGTTGACCGCGCGCAACTCCTCGGCGGTCAGATGCCAATCCGCGCCCTGGACGTTGCTCTGCACGTGGTCGAGTTTAGTGGCGCCGGAGATGACCGAACTGACCTGTGGTTGGGCCAGCAGCCAGGCGTGCGCCAGGTCGGTCAGTGTATGGCCGTATTCGCGGGCCCAGGCTTCCAGCGCTTCCAGCTTGTCGAAGTTGGCGTCTGTCATGTACGCCTGGACGTAAGAACTCGACTCGCCGCGCGAGCCGGACGGCGCAGCTTCTCCGCGTCTGTACTTGCCGGTGAGAAAGCCGCCCGCCAGCGGGAAGTAGGGCAGGATGCCGACATTGTGCACGTTGCAGAAGGGGATCAGCTCGCGCTCCTGCTCGCGTTCGAACATGTGGTAGTGATTCTGGATGCTGACAAAGGGCGTCCAGTGGTTGAACTCGGCTAGCAGATTGGCGCGCGCCAGTTGCCAGGCCAGATAGTTGGAGGCGCCGATGTAGCGCACCTTGCCGCTGCGCACGAGGTCGTCCAGCGCCCGCAACGTCTCTTCGAGCGGCGTGTTATTGTCCCACTGGTGCATCTGGTAAAGATCGATATGGTCGCTCTGCAAGCGGCGCAGACTGGCTTCGACGGCGTTGATCAGATGGTAGCGCGAGACGCCCTTATCGTTTGGCCCATCGCCCATGGCGTTGTACGCCTTGGTCGCCAGCACGATCTTGTCCCACTTGCCTTTGAGCGCCACACCTAGAGTGCTCTCCGAACGTCCCTGCTGATAGATATCCGCGGTGTCGATGAAGTTGACGCCCAGGTCAATGGCGCCATCGATGATCTCGTTGACGCCGGTTTGATCCACTTTGCCGCCAAACTGGTTGGCGCCCAACCCAATGGCGGAAACCTGAAGCCCCGAACGGCCCAGCGATCGATAATGCATGATAAAAGCTCCTTGTTTGAAATGCGCAATGTGTGATGTGAGATGGGGGATGTGTAAGGCGTGATAGGCAACTTCTTCTCGATTCTTTATCTCTCTCCGCGCGCCATTTCCAGCAGACGCCCGAAAATCACCTCGCCGTCGGCGCGCAGGGCGTTGTGTTCATACTCGTTGGTGATCCAGACCTTGCTGCCGCCGATCGCCGCCGCGGTCTCCACCGCGAATTCGCGCGCCACGTACATATCGTCGTAGTAGATGGTGGCCGCAACCGGGACAGTGTTGGCGCGCAAGGTGGCCGGGTCGTACAGCGCGGGCCACGCGTCATCCGCCGCCAACAACTCCGCAGCGGCTTGCAGCGGGCGCAGATAACGATACGTTTCAAACATCCAGGGGTAGATCATCTCGCCGGTGAAAAAGAACGGTGCGTCGGGACGCAGCTCAAACTCGGGAAATTCCTGTCTGACGCGTTCGGCTGACCACCGCGATGAGAATCCCTGACAATAGATCGCCTCATGCAAGATGGCGAAGAGCGGGTTGGCGTCGTAGGTTTGCAGGGTCTCCACACCGCGCAAAAAGGTATGGCTCAACTCGACGCCCCGTGCGCCCTGCACAAAAGCTTCTTCCAACAGATAGTGGATGCGCTCGAAGCCATCGCTGGCGCCAAAATCCAGACCGAGTTGCTGGAAGCGGCGCGGGGTCAGGCGGTCGCCGGTCGGCAGCAGGACTTCGTGCGCGGTCAGATGCGCAACAATCGCCTGGACGTGCGCCGCATCATCCGGGTAGCGTGCGTAATAGCGTCGATTCTTCTCGATCACATGGCGATAGGTGGCGCGGTAGATGTCATCGGGATGCGCGGTCAATGGCGGCAGCCCGCCGGTGATGAACACCTCGCGCAGCGCGTGGGGCGCGACGGAAAGATAGTGTGTGGCGCAGAAGCCGCCGTAGCTCTGGCCAAGTACGCTCCACCGCGCGGATTCGCCCAGCAGCGCGCGCCGGATCCATTCAGCGTCCTGCACGATGGCGTCGGCGCGGAAGTGTTTCAGGTAGTCCGCCTGAATTTGGGGCGTGGGCATGTGCGCCAACGTCTGAAAGGTGAGCGGCGTGCTGCGCCCAGTCCCGCGCTGGTCGAGCAGCAACACGCGATAGTCGCTCACGGCGCGCTTGATCCAGCCGCTATTGGTGAGAGGGCGGGGCGCGGCAAAGCCTGGGCCGCCTTGCAGAAAGAGCAGCCAGGGCAGATCGTCCGTTGCTTTGCCCGCCGCACTGACCGCACGAGCAAAAACTTCGATCGTGGCGGCATGAGCGCGCGCATGATCGAGCGGGACGCGGAAAGTGTGGTCGGTCAGCACAAGCCCTGGGATATGGTGAGTTGCGGATGTCACGATGATGTCTCCTGATGCATGATTGTTCTATGGTACAATTCCGCACCGTAAAGCTGGAAAACTCAAAAGCGCTGGAGCAGAGACCTATGACGAAGATCGGTGTTACGCTGCACCCACTGACTTCCCCCGATCGCCAAGAACTTGACTTGCTGGCGCAACAGATTGCAGAAGGCGTGGTTGCGG
Organism: Caldilineaceae bacterium; assembly: GCA_014879855.1. Taxonomy (GTDB): domain Bacteria; phylum Chloroflexota; class Anaerolineae; order Caldilineales; family Caldilineaceae; genus Caldilinea. The sequence continues at coordinate 3,662 of JACSRH010000448.1, forward strand.
CCGGCGGCGCGCCCGTGTTCATCCCGCCGGATCTGGATGAGACAACATTGTACGCACGGTTTTCCAGCCTGGATGGCCTGATCCTCTCCGGGGGCGGTGATGTGGCCCCCGCCCGCTATGGCGAGCAGGCGCTGCCGCAGGTGGGTGGCGTGGACGAGCAACGCGACCACATGGAAATGACCCTGGTGCGCTGGGCGCTGGCCGAAAAGAAGCCGCTTTTCGGCATCTGCCGCGGTCTGCAACTGCTCAACGTGGTGTGTGGCGGTGCGCTTTACCAGGACATCAGCCAACACGCCAACGCCATCCAGCACGCCTACTATCCTGACTATCCGCACGATTATCTGGCGCATGCCATCGCCATTGCGCCGGACAGCCAGTTGGCAGCGCTGCTGGGCAAAACGACCACGCTGGTCAATAGCCTGCACCACCAGGCATGTCGCACCGTTGCGTCCAGCCTGCGCGTCGTCGCCCACGCACCGGATGGCATCGTCGAAGCGGTGGAAGTCGTCGAGCATCCTTTTGCGCTGGCCGTGCAATGGCACCCAGAAGCATTGCCAGCCGCCGTGGAGTCGAAGTCCCTGTTTGGCGCACTGGTGGCTGTAAGTGCGCAGGGCCAGCGGGAAAGACATCCACAGAGTGCGCAGATTCCAGAGATTCCACAGAGGCAAGCCTGAGCGCGCCATCTTGAAAGTGCTTCTTGACGCAAAAACGCAAAGAGGCAAAAGCGCAAAGAAATTTCATTGTTCGTCGTGTCGCGGAGAGACTGAACGTTG
>JACSRH010000301.1 GCA_014879855.1 Caldilineaceae bacterium
GCCACGACCGGTGGCTGTTCTTTCCAGCCTGCGGCCACCAACACAGCAACGCCGTCGGCGGTGTAGACCCTGGTGAATTGCTCCACGATGACGCGCAAAAAATCGTCCTCAAAGCGGCGGCCCAGACGCTCGCTGTCGGTGATGATCCAGGCGCGCGGCGCGCTTTTGATCACTTCCTCTAGCTGTGCAGTCGTGTTGAGCAATTCCGCGCCGGACCAGCGGTCGACCAATTTGCCGTTGCGCGGGGTGACATAGGTGTACCAGTTGCGCTGCGTCACGTAGTAATCGCACGGCTCACCCATGCTCCAGGCGCAGGCCGGCGGCTGCGGCGACATGACGATATCATCGGGCTGGCGCTGCGCCGCGACGTATGCCAGCGCGGCCTGATAGCCCTCCGCCTCTTGCGTCAGCGCGTTGGCCGTGAGCGGCCACATCCACCACGCCAACAGCAACGCGCCGGCGCCCGTGGCGAGCCAGCGCTGCCAGTTCGTTTGGAACACACGATCCACCAGCCAGACCAGACCCGCGCCGCCGAGCAACATCCAACATGGCTCGACCAGCAGCAAATAGCGTGAATCTCGATAGTTGTTGCCGATCACGGTGAAAAAGAGCGCCACCACAAAAAAGAACTGCAAACCAAAGAACAAGGTGGCTTGATGAAAATTGGGCAGCCGGTCAAGCAGACGCCTTTCATCTCCTGGTTTGCGCGGCTGGCGCGCCAGCCGCCACAGCGCAAACAGTGCTGCGGCCATGGCCACACCTGTCAGCACGCTCCACGGCAGCCGGCGTTCGTCCAGCAGGAGCCGTCCGTAGCTCTGCCAGGCGCCGGGGATGTCGTCGAAGAGGCGCAGATAGGCTTTGTGCGTCTGCATCTCGCCAAAATAGCCCGGCTGCCCCACCTGCTCGATCACAAAGCGCAGCCCCATGAGGCCCACGACTGACAAATGCGCCACTAGCGCGGGTGGCTGCAGAAAATAACGCCAGCCCCGCCAGGCCCACAGCGCCAGCAAGATCGGCGGATAGAGCAGGATGGTCTGCTCCTGCGAAAAGAGCGCCAGCGCAAATACAAGCACAAAGAGCAGGTGGATTCTCCAGCGTGCTGTGCGTGTATCAGCAGGAGCGGTGGAGGGCGGGCGTGTCATCAAGAACGCGATCCACATCATGAGCAGCGCAAAAAAGACCAGGGGTGAATAGAAGCGCGCGCGGCTGCTCCAGACGACAACTTCGGGCAGCAGCGTAAGACCGATGGCCGCCACCCAGCCGACGCGCGCGGTCCAGCCGCGGCGCCCGACCGTAAAAACCGTCAGCACGGCCGCCACGCCAAACAGGATGCTGAGGGTGCGCCCCACCAGCGGCGCGTCGCCGGCGATCTGCTGCGCCAGCGCGACCAGATAGCTCGACAGGAGGCCGCGCGTGTAGAGCACGCCGCTGGGCATGAAGGGCGCGCCGTGTTCCTGCACCTGGCGCGCCGCCCACAGCGTCGTGAATTCATCTACATGCAGTTGCGCCTGGGTGGCATATTGCCAGCGCAGCCAGAACGCAAGCGCAAGGATGGCCGCAACGCCGGCAAACCCAGCCAGCCATATGAGGCGATTGGGCGAAGATTGCGCGTCTTGCGTGGGTAGTTTATTCATGCCAGCTTTACTTTGGATCTTACAAAATTCAAGTCGAACATTTCCACACCTAATAAATTGCTCACGCCTGATCTGCACACAGTCAGCGCGGGCGTACAGACACTTCGGCCACGAGAAACGCATTTCCCCCGTTGGCTGGTTGCGGAGCAAGCGCTAAACGAGCGCCTGTCTCCATCGTATACCAGGCGAGGATCAATGTATAGCGCCCGGGGGCGAGATCAAAGGGCAAGGGAAAAGTCGTCGCATCGATGATTTCCAGATCTGGCTGCCACAGCGTCGTCGGCAGCGCGCCATCGAACAACTGGCGATCCTGCTGGGCAACCAGTTTGCCTGTATTGTCGATGAGCTGAAGCGTTTGCACATAGTTCTGCTTCATCGGGCGCAGCGCACGCCAGACCAGCGTGACCGGCATGGTTTCACCCGCTTTCCAGCACTCCTGGGACGCCAGCGAGCTGTCGAGCAAGCCAAGCTTGCCGCCAAAACTTGCGATCGGGCGCGGCGTCGCGCTTCCGACCACGCGATGGTCGTCAACGGTCAAATAAGCCAGCGACACGATGTCGCCTAGCGGCTTGACGTCCGGCAGTTGCGCCACCGGCAATTTATCGAATGTGATCGGGTCGAAGAAATAGGCTTGCAGGACATACGTGCCGGGGATTGTGTCCGGCGGAATCTGCACATCGCGTACATCGAAGTAAGCGCGGGACGGCGTCCAGGTTGTCGTGTTGCGCCCACTTGGCCAGCCCTGCATCTCCCACAGCACGCGGCCATTGCCATCCACCAGGCGCGTGGCCAGCGCGAATTCCGCTGAGATTGGCTGCAAACTTTCCAGCGCAAGTTCAAGCTGCGTGTGCGCACCGGGCAAAAGCCGCCTGCTCTGCAAACTGTGCTGCGTCAGCACGATGCGATCGCCAAACAGCAACGGCGTCGTCGCGACCTCAGTCGGGGCGGGCGTCTTCGCGATGAAAGCAAAGAACGGCGCCTGTTGGCTGCCCAGATACTGGATCAAACGATCGGGCGAAGCTTCAAATTGTTCCAGAATAGTTTCATCATCTGGCGGCAAACGCTGGAGCGTTCCTCGCTCCAGAATATGCGCACCGTGGTAAAGCAGATCCTGGACTGGATTGAGCGCGGCAATCAACAGGGCGCCCCACAGGAGCCAACGCTGCACACGCGAGCGGCCGTGCTGGCTTACGCTCTGCGCTAGAAAAATCGTATAAACCCACAGTGCGGGAATTGAGGCGCGCATCACCAGATCGTTGACCGCGCCAAAGACCCACAGCGGCAGCAAGAGCAGCCAGGCGGTCGTCGCCCAGAATAGACGCCGGTCGATTTTTCGCTGCAGCACACCCGCCCGCCAGATCAACCATCCAAACAGGCCGAATTCCAACCCATAAAACAAGAGCAGCAGCAACAGGTAATTGAAACGCTGCTGCCAGCCAGCAATCAGCGCCAGATAGAAGCCTGCGCGAAATCCTTCATCCAGAAAAGGATCCACTGGGATAAGTTTGGTGGCATAAAACAGGCCGACGATTCCTAAGCAGAGCAGGCCAATCAAATTCTGGATGCTGAAGATGCGCTTCCAATCCGGCGAATTCCCTTGTCCTTCAGGCCACATGCCCACCAGGAGCAGGGGCGCCAGCCCAACCGTGATAAACGGCGACCAGAGGGCGGAGAGGCCCCACAGAAAGAGTGCGCTGTGCGAACGTTTCTCGGCCAGCAACGGCAATAGCAGCAACGAAGTGAGCAGCCATCCGGCGATAGCCTGATTGGGTACGGCAAAAAGCAGCTTCAGATTGCTGCTGTACTGCCATGCGCTCCAGGCATCGTGATTTGTCCAGTAGCTCCACACGGCCGGAAATAATCGTTCCGGCCACAAAGTGTTGAGTGACGAATGTGTGACAAGAGAGCCAAGTACATCCAGCCCGGAAAAAAAGAGGAAAACGAGCAGCGCCAGCCAGATTCGTCGCGCCCTGACCAGCCACAGGTAGAAGAAGAGCGTCAGGCTCAGCCCCACTGCACTCCAGATCGCCAGCCCGAAGTTGGCGGCGGGCCAGCCCCAAATCTTCCCGATCAATGCTGCCGGTAAATAGTAGGCAATGTAATAGACCAGCGCCACGGGGCCGCCATAGTAAGTGTAGCCCACCGGCCACGCCTGATGCATCAAATCGCTCAGCACGGCATTGTGCTTGTCCCAGTCGTAATGCTGAAAGCCCATGCCGCCGATGCCGGAAAGCATGATCAGCCCAACCGACGCCCCCGTCACTGCCAACAGGGACGCCACTGTAGAGGGTGGATCGCCTCCAGCCACTGCTTCGCCGCCAAAATTCCCATGATATTCACGGAAGGTCAGCCAGGCGCCAAGCAAGATCAGCGCACCCAATAGCAACGCCAACGGGGTCTTGACCCATCCCCACACAAAGAGCAGATAAGGGATGACCAGATAAGCAATGGCGCTCGCGCTCAAGAAGGTTGCCACGCGCGAAGGGTTCACCATGCTGCGCCTGCGCTAGTCCGTAACCGTGAGCGTGGCGAGTCGTCCCAGGGGTTCGCCCTCGCGCGTGAGCATATCGGTCGCCGTCGCCGGGTCGTACAGCACCGCGCTCAGCGCGTATTCGCCAGCCGCGACATCAGGCGGGATGAGCAGGCCAAGACGCACGGCTGGCTCCGCGGGGACGTCGTTCTGGGCGATGACGCTGCCGTCGGCGGCCACGAGACGCATCGACAACTTGAGCGGCTGCGCCTCCTGATTGGTCAGCTCTAGCTCCACAGGCAGCACTTCCCCCCGCGCAAGCTGCGGCAGGCTGCGCATTTCATGGATCGTCATCTCGTTCCACGGCGACGCGCTCGCCACAGGCTGCAACGGCTGCGTCGGGCGGCCAAATACGTCGAGCGTCGTGTCGCCCGACGCGACCGTGCGCGCAAAGTAGCTGCTGCCAGCCAACGCGTCACGCGCGGCGTGGTCATAGCGACTCACCACCAGGATCGTACCGGTCAAATCGGCCAGCGGCTCTGGATAAGCGCCATCGACCTGGCTTGGCAGCAGCACTCGATCCGCGGCCAGGTCATGAACTGCCGTCCACACCGCCACATCGCGGTCGCCAAAAACCAGCGTAGCGTGCGGCGATTGCCACGCGTTGAGCGCATCGGCAATGGGCGCCGTCTCGATCAGGATCACAGGATATTGGCGCGGCTGGCGCGGGCCGTCACGCCGATAGAGGGTGGCTGTGTCGCCGCCAGGGAGAGGATAGTGCTTGACAGGCGTGTACAACTGATCAAAAAGCGGGTCGTGCTCGGCAATGCGCGCCAGCAACGCCTGGCCGGGCGCTCTGACCGCGCTGTTGTCGCCATCTTTGAGCAGAATCCAACGGTTGGCGAACAGATCGCCCCATGCGCCGCCGGTGTGTTCGGTGAGGGGCGTAATGGTGATGTTGAGTTTATCGCGCGCTGCCAGGTAACGCAGTGCGCCGCGGTGAATCTCCCACGTGTCGATGAGCATGCCCAACGATTCGGCGTCGCCCTCAGGGCTGCCAATCGTCGCCAGCACATCGGGCGCGATCCAGTAGCCAGGGTCAGAGGGGCCGCTCGCGGGCCACGCCGTGTAGTCGCCGTAAACCCAGAGCTGCGGCGTGCGCGCCTGCACCCATGCCAGCTCGTCAAAGGTGTAAATCGCCCATTGAACCAGCAGCACGCCGAGCCAGATGACGCCAAACGCGGCGGCTATTCTGCGCGGAAAAGTGCGCAACCCTTCCGCCAGCAGCATGGCGACGAGCGGCAGCAGCGGTGTGAGGTTGCGCGGATTCGCCTGCGCCAGCAGCGTCAGCAGGAGGATCGACCCAAGCATCGCCGACCAGTAAATCACCACGGTGGGTCGCGCCTGTCGCCAGTGCGGCAGACGCCGCGCCCACCCGACCAAAGCGACAGGCAGGATCGCCAGCGTCGCCAGCGGCCCCATGTGGTGCGTCAGCCAGTATTCCAGATAGCGGGTGTAATTGCTCAGCCGCAATAGATCAAGCGACTGCTGGGTGCCGCGATCGGTGCCAAAAGCCACATCCGACAGCCGGTTGATGAAATCGATGCGCGGAAAATACCACAGGCTGGCGATCGTGAAGGCAACGAGCAGCGCCGTCCAGAAATTGCCGATCCTGCCGCGCGTGGTGAACAGGGCGTAGAGGCACACGGCGAACAGTCCTGTCCACAGCACAGGCAGCCAGTCGCCCAGCGGCATCTCCTGGTCGAGCACAAAGTCGCGGCCGGGCAGATACCACAGCAAAGCCAGCACCGCCCCCAAAAGCAAAGCGAGCAGCGCTGCGCGCCATGCTATGCGGAAGGCGCGCAGCGTGCGGCGCTGGTGCGTCCAGAATTGCCCGTTCCACAGCAGCAAGAGCACGGGAAACGCCAGATAGATCGGCGCGGTCCATTTGCCCAACAAGGCCACGCCCAACGCGATGCCAAAGAGCAGCGACCAGCCGCGGCGCTCGAAATTTTGTGAGTGCAGCAACGCATAGAGCGCAAGCAGCAGCGCCGCGGTCAGCCCATTTTCCATGTAGTAGAGCCGGGTCATGGCGGTTGCCATCGGCAGCAGGCTGAGCAGCGCCACGGCGAAGACCGCCATCCAGTCGCCAGTCACACCGCGCGCCAGGAGAAAGGTCAAAAAGAGGATGAACGCAAACAGGGCGATGTTGGGGAGCTGGGCGGCGTCCAGGCTTTGGCCCCACAGCGCGTAGGCTGGCTGCGTCAGCAAATAAAGCGCCGGCGGACGATAGTCGTCCAGGGTCACGGCTTGAAAAATGCCTGACAACCCACCTTGCGCAAGTGCATCCGCCGTGTTGATCGACTGTTCGAGATGGCCTGCGGAGTCACGCCCGACCAGCACGACATTGATCTGCACCCACCGCAGGCTGAAAAGGATGGAGGTCAGGATAATCGACAGCAGCGCGGCGTAGACGAGATACCGGTGGAACGCCAGTTTTGCACCAGACATGATCCCGATTCTAGCAGCGAATGGCGCTTTCCGAGAATCCAAACGCGGCAAGAAAAGCTGGCTTTGGGGAGCTCGTGTGGTTACGCGCCGGGGGCGGACTGCCAGCATGCCGTTCAGCCAAGCGGTTTATACCCCGTTCCCGGCGCGTAGGGCCGAATCCGGTTGAGTCAAGAATCGCGTCTGAAAGAGTTTCTGGCAATGCAGTAACTCGGACGCGGCGCGCTCTTGTGGCATACTGCTTCACGTTTGGTTTCTAACATGAGGCTATCGACACGATGGATCGCTCCTCTCGCACCGTAAACGGCAGCCTTGGCGCCGCCATTATTTTCCCGCTTTTGGTGTTGCTGCTCGTTGCCTTCTTTCTGCGCATCTATCATCTCGCCAGTGCGCCGCCCGGCATGCATTTTGACGAAGGCGCGAACGGGGTGGATGCGCTGCGTGTGTGGCAGGGCGTCACGCCGCTCTTTTTTCCGGCGAACAACGGGCGCGAACCGTTATACATTTACTTGACGAGCCTGTTCGTTGGCGTGCTGGGCAACAACACGCTGGCGCTGCGCTTGCCGGCCGCCTTTGCCGGCACGGTCGCAGTCGCCACGACATTCGCGTTGGGCCGCCGTCTGCTCGACGAACGCGTCGCCTTGATCGGAGCCGGTTTTATCGCCGTCACCTTCTGGACCGTCTCGCTCAGCCGCATTGCATATCGCGCCAACTTATTTCTGGCGCTCTTTCCGATCTGGCTGCTCCTTTTCTGGCGTTGTCGCAACCGCACCGACCTGCGCCCGTATTTACTGGCTGGTCTCGCGCTGGGCGGGATGCAATACACCTACATTGCGGCGCGGTTTGCACCGCTGCTGCTGATCGTGCTGGCGGTGGACTGGCGGCGCACGCTGCGCTGGCGCGGGGTGGCGACCACCCTGCTGACGGCCGGCGTCGTTGCTGCGCCGCTGGCGCTTGCGATCTATCTCAATCCGGCTGCTGGTTTTCAACGCTCCGAGCAGGTCTGGCTTTTTTCCCGCCCCGAACCGCTGGCGCTCTTCTGGCTCCAGTTCACAGAACATCTCAAGCTGTTTGGGCTGACGGGCGACCCGATCTGGCTGCACAATCTGCCGGGCCGGCCCCCAGTGAGTTGGTTCGTGGCGCCATTTTTTGTGATCGGCGCTGGCTTTTCTCTGCGCCACCCGGCGCCGCGCGCACTGTTGTGGACGGTGCTGGTGATGATCTGGCCGGGTATCCTCGCTGTCTCCGGCACGCCGCTGCCGCCCAACCATCTGCGCGTGTTGGTGATCGCGCCGGCAGTTTTTTTGCTGGCGGGCTACGGGATCACGCGGCTTTTTGGCGAACGCCGCGCGGGCTGGGCGTTGCTGATTGGGCTGCTGCTCGTCACAACCGACGGCGCGCTCAGTTTTCGTGACTACGCGCGCTGGCAAGGCGCGCGCGAGACTTTCGAGCAGTACGACGCCGATATGCTCAACGTGGCCCACGCCATCGACGCCAACCCAGACACTTTTTATGTGATTCCGCTCTCCTGGGGCTGGCCGCGACGCAACTATTGGTCGATTGACTTCATCACCGATTTTAAGCGTAACTACGCCGTTGTCGAACGCCCCTTTCTGCTCGATGATCTGCCCGAAGCGCCGCGCATTGGCCTGGTGCGCTGGCTGGCCGGCATGCACGTGGACGCCGACCCCCAACACCGGCTCGATGCCCAGCTTCGCCTCAACGGTTACATTGCAGACGGCAGCGAGCAAGGGCAAACTTATCAGATCGAGTACTTCCGACCGGTGGTTGCGCAGCGCAACCGCGTCGAGCTTGCCGGCGGCCCGGTGGTGACGGACGGCGGCCTGGAACTGGCTGATGCGGTGGTGTACTGCTTCCGCCCCGCAGGCGCGCCGGATGAGCAACTTGCCGTTGACCTGACGTGGCACGCGCCGGGGCCACAGCCGGTGGACGCGTCGGTCTCGATGCGCCTGATGCGGATCGAGGCCGATGGCGGCGGCGCGGCGCAGGTGGATGCCTGGCTGCAAAATGCCAATGGACGCGGCGCGCCGGCCTGGGACAGCCCTGATGGCGGCACGCAGTTTTTCGAGTTCCCTGACGACCCGATCGCTGCCGGCGCATATGAAGTCTGGGCGATCCCCTATGCGACTGCTTCTATGCAAGCATTGCCGGTAGTGGGCGAGCCGCCATCATACAGCCTGGGCCGCATCGATCTGCCGCTTTGCCACGGGCAGCCATGATGCACAACAACCTGGCGCGGACGCGCGGAGATGCCGAGGAAACGCAGAGAGGCGCGCGCGCGGATCTTTCTGGCGCGGATCTTTCTGGCGCTGACGCTGCGATCCTCCGCGCCTCTGCGTCGCGCCGTCAAGGTCAGCGACTTCAGGCGCTTGCCAGGACGCGCTTGCTGTTGGCGCTGGCGGCAGCCTTGATCGCACTGCCTGCGGTGTGGGTGCTGCTGACGCGTGGCCTGCCTGTCATCGCCGATGACGCGCCTGTGCATCTGATGCGTCTGTTTTTGTTTGACCGCCACGTGCGCGCCGGCGACGTGCTGCCGCGCTGGCTGCCCGAACTCTACACCGGCTACGGCTATCCACTCTTCACCTTCTACGCGCCGGCCATGTACTACGTCGCCGAATGGCTGCATCTGGCGCGCGTCTCGCTGGTCGACGGCTATCGCTTCACCTACGCGCTTGCCGTGATCGCCGGTGCAATCGGCGCGGCGTTCCTGGCAAGTGACCTGTACGCGCCTCCGCGCGCCTCGCCCCCTGCCTCTCGCGCCTTCTGGCCCGGCTTGCTCGCCGCCACGGCCTACACCTATTCCATCTATTTGCTGGCGAACGTCTATGTGCGCGGCGCGTTTGGCGAGGTCGGCGCGCAGGCGCTGTTGCCGTGGCTTTTTTGGGCGTTTCGACGCTTGCTGACTACACCGCGCACTGTTCCAGCGCTTGTTATGTCTGCAACACTGCTGGCCTTGCTGGTGGCGACGCACACCATCACCTTCTTGCTCGTACTACCCTGCCTGGCAGCTTATGTTATATTCCTTGCTGTGGCGCACAAAGATGCGGCGCCGCGGCTGGCGGGCCGTCTGGCGCCGCCGCTCTGCGCGGCGCTGCTGGCCGCCATGCTCAGCGCCGCGATCTGGCTGCCGCAACTGCTGGCGCGCGGCGCCCTTTCGACTGCCGCGTGGTCGACGCAACTGCTGCTCGAAAATCTCTGGCGCTGGCGTGACTTTGGCGAGTTTCCCTTGCGTTTCCGGGCGCTGGATGGTGGACAAACACCTTATCATCTGAGCGCAGTGCAATTGCTCCTGGCGCTGACTGGCCTGTTGTGCGTGCGCCGGCGCACGGGAGAATGGTGGTTCTGGGTTGGCGTGCTTTCCGTGTGTGTGCTGTTGATGTCACCGGTGAGCGCGCCCCTGTGGGCATCCATCGAGGCGCTGGCGATTATACAGTTTCCCTGGCGGCTCCTGAGCCTGGCCGGATTGGCGACCGCGCTCCTCGCCGCGGGCGTTGTCACAGCCTTCCCAACGCCGGCTGCCCGCGCCATCGGCGCGACGCTGATCATCGCCTTCATCGTGATGACACAGGCGCCGCGGGCAGTGGAAACGCCCCATCTGGCAGCGTCGTCCGACATCACCTTGTCGCTGGCGTCGATCACTCGTTTCGAGACATCCGAACCGGCTTATGGCGCGGGTTATGACGACGAGTTTCTGCCCCGCTGGGCCGCTCCGGCCGCGTTGGCCGCGCCCGCTCCGGCCGCGCGTCCGGTCGATGCGGTCGTCAAGCTAGAGGGGGTGCAGGATGACGGCGTCCGCCTCAAGACAGACGCGCCGCAACCTTTCGCATTGCGCTGGAGCCAGTTTTATTTCCCGCAGGTGCGCGCAGCGCTGGATAAAACCAGTTCGCTCCCTGTGCTGCCAGATGACCGGACAGGGCTGGTCGAAGTGATGGCTCCACCTGGCGCCCATGCACTCGACATTCAACGCGACGCCACGACGTCTCAGCAAGCCGGGGCGATCCTGGCGCTGGTGGGTCTCTTACTGCTGCTGGCCGCACTCGCATTGGCTGCGCGGAGGGTGCTTTTGATAAGCGCTGTGTTTGCGCTGATAGTCGGGCTGGTGTGGATGGTCGGCGCGCGATCGCCGGCGCCTCTGGAGCAACGCACAACGGCCGAATTCCCGCTAGAAGCCGCGCCGGGGCTTGACTTGCTTGGCGTCCGCGCTGCGCTGGACGCTGCGTCCCGGCTCCAGATTGCACCAACTTGGTTCGTACGCGCCAATCAGCCCGACCTGCTCTTTCACTGGAAGCTGGTAGATGCAGATGGCGCGGTCGTCAGCGAACTGCGCACCGCGCCGCGCTTTGGCGTGTGGCGTTCATCGGCGTGGGCGCCAGGCGATGTCGTGCAAGATGCCGCGGAGTTGGCGCTACCGCCCGGCTTGCCGGCTGGCGTCTACACGCTGGTCTTGTCGCTCGTGGAAGCTGACCGCGGCGTGGCGTCTTTGGTCGATCAGGACGCGTTGCAAATCACACTGCCGGCAATCCCGACAGTAGAAGCGACGCATGAACCGGCCGCGCCCTTTGGCCAAGACAACACAGACCCGGTGGCGACGCTCGCTGGTCTGCGCGTGACGGTGAACGGCGAACCGGTGAAAGGGCAGTTTGTTGCAGCGCCCGGCGACAGCATAGCCGTCGATCTGCTGTGGCAGCCGCTGACGCCTGACCGCTATCCTTACCAGAGCATCGTCGAGATCGTGGATCACGCGCAGCGCAAGGTGGCGGCGCAGGATTTGCAGGTCGGCTGGCGTGATACCGTGCTTGACCTGTGGCGTCCCTATCTGGCGCCGCACGAACGCACGACGTTGCGACTGCCGGACGACGCAGCCAATGGTCTCTATACACTGCGCGTCGGGCTACGCGACCGGCGCACTGATCAGCGGTTGAGCGTCTTTGACCAGACCGGCCAACCGCAGGGCGATTTCTACGCGGCGCCAGCTTTCAAAGTGCTGGCGCCACTTGGGAGCCGTCCAGCCACAGTGCGCGCGGGCATGTTCGGTGATGCCATTGAACTGGACGGATATACACAGGCGCCCGCCGCCGCAGTTCGCCCTGGCGACGCCCTCACCGTGACGCTTTTCTACACCGCGCGCGCGGTCATGCCGATTGATTACACCCGCTTCCTGCAACTGCACAGCCCCGCGCTCGGCATGGCCGCGCAGGCTGACGCCATGCCGCAGAACGGCGCCAACCCCACCTCGGCCTGGGTCAAGGGAGAGCGCATTGCCGACGCCGCGGTGCTGCCCATTGCACCCGACGCCGCACCAGGAAAATATCAATTGTTGCTGGGTTTCTATGATGCCGAGCATGGCGGTGTGCGTCTGCCTGCCACAGATGCAGCAGGCGCAGTGCAGCCGGATCAGGCAATTGTGCTGGCGGAGATTGTGGTTGCTCCCAGCTCGCAGTAGGGGCAGCACAAAAAAGCCGAGTTTCTGGCAGAAACCCGGCTTCTGGTTGTTTGATCCAGTGTGGCTCAGCTGTATGACTGCTCTATGCTACTGCGCCGTCACTACTGCGCCGTCACTACTGCGCCGTCACTACTGCGCCGTCGGCATTTCCTCCGCCTCATCCTCCCCTTCCTCGCCGCTTTCGCGCACGCTGCGCAGATGGGGGAAGAGGATCACCTCGCGGATGGTGTCCGCGCCGGTGAAGATCATGGTGAGCCGGTCGACGCCCATGCCAAAGCCGCCGGTGGGTGGCATCCCGTAGCTAAGCGCCTCGATGTAATCCTCGTCAATCGGGTGCGCTTCATCGTCGCCGTGGCGCGCACGGTAGGCTTCGTCGATGAAGCGTTGCAACTGATCGATGGGGTCGTTGATCTCACTGAAGGCGTTGCAGACCTCCATCCCTACCATGAAACCTTCGAAACGCTCAACCTGGCGCGGGTCATCTGGCGACCCTTTGGCCAGCGGGCTGACATCGCGCGGGTAGCCGGTGAGAAAAGTCGGCTGGATCAACGTGGGCTCGACATACTTTGCCATCAGGCTGTCCACCAATTTGCCCCACGAACTGCGCGGGTCGGGTTCGTGGCCGCGGCTGCGCATTTCGGCAGCCAAGGATTCGGCGTCGGGAAAGACCTCGTAGTCAATGCCGGTGGCGTCCAGAATCGCTTGGCGCAGCGAAACGCGGCGCCACGGCGGCGTCAGGTCGACCGTGTGCTCCTGCCAGGTCAGCGTCAACCCGCCGTTTACCTGTTGGGCGACATAGGCGACCATCTCTTCGGTGCGGCGCATGACATCCTGATAGTCGGCGTAGGCTTCATAGAACTCAAGCTGCGTAAATTCCGGATTGTGTTTGAAGCTGACGCCTTCGTTGCGAAAGTCGCGCCCAATTTCATAGACGCGGTCGTAGCCTCCGACGATCAGCCGCTTCAAGTACAACTCAAAGCTGATGCGCAGATAGAGATCCTGGTGAAGCTGGTTGTGATGTGTCACAAAAGGGCGCGCGGCCGCGCCGCCATAGAGCGGCTGCAGGATGGGCGTCTCCACCTCCAAAAAGCCTTCACCGTCGAGGTAGTCGCGCAGCGCACGCACGATGGCCGCGCGCGTGCGGAAGATATCGCGCACCGGCGGGTTGGCCAGCAGATCGACGTAACGGCGGCGGTAGCGCTTTTCCTGGTCGCGCACGCCGTGCCATTTATCGGGCATCGGCTTGAGCGTCTTGGCGAGAAATCTGATCTCGCGCACGTCGATGCTGATCTCCCCGGTCTTGGTGACAACCAAGGGACCGGTGGCGCCGACAAAATCCCCCAGATCGATCAGTCGCTTCCAGACGTTGTCGTAGAAGGAATCGGGCCACGTGTCCCTACGCAACACCAACTGGATGGAGCCGCTGCCGTCCTCAAGATCAGCAAAGCTCATCTTGCCCATAATGCGAATGCGCCGTAGCCGTCCCGTGACGCTGACTGTTTGCGTCGGCGCGTTGTCCTGCTCGAACAGCGCGCGTGCGGCGGCGATGGTGTGCGTCCGCCTGGCGCGCGCCGGGTAGGGATCGATGCCTGCCTCAAGCAAGCCTTGCAGGTTCTTGAGGCGCGCGGTTTCCTGGTCAGTCAGGTTAGTCGGCTCGAATAAGGAAGGGATGGGTTCACTCACGCGCTGTTTCTCCGTGCTGGCTTTGGGTGACGATTTCGTCGTGCTGGATTGCGGGCGTCTGGCGATCACTCGTGCAGACGCACTCACGCAGACGCGACGCCCGCGATCCAGTGCTATCTGTTACAGCTTTTAAGCATAACAATGCCCGGCGCTTCGACTGGCCGGGCACATGGACAAAGCCATCTATGACCTTATGGTCGATGCTGATTGTTCGGTGTGCTACTTCACCTTTACAATTTCAAAGACGATCTCGCCGCTAGGCGACACGACGACAGCCTGCTCGCCGACGCGCTTATTCAACAGCGCGCGCCCCATTGGACTTTCGTTGCTGATCCTGCCCTGGCTTGGGCTGGCTTCGGGCGGGCCAACGATCGTGTATTCTTCTTCCATCTCCGCGCCCTGCTCGCGCACCACCACCGTGCGGCCGATCATCACGACGCCAGGCGCAGCAGCATTATCGCTGATGATCTCTGCGTTCTTGAGGATTCCTTCCAGCTCGCGGATGCGGCCTTCCAAAAATCCTTGAGCAGTTTTGGCTTCGTCATAGCCAGCATTCTCGCTGATGTCGCCCTCGGCTTTGGCCTCGGCGATCATCTGCGCCACTTCAAGGCGCCGCGTCGTGATCAAATATTCCAATTCTTCCTTGACCTTACGCATTCCCTCGGGTGTCAAAAATATAGGTTGATGATTGCTCATGACTGATTCTCTCGGAACAAGGTTCCTTCTTCACAAATGTATGCATTTATAACGCCATCCCAGCAGAAAGTGTTTCCGCGGGGTGCGTGTTGATATGAAAAACACCGCCCTGTTCAGGCGGCGTATGATATGGTGCCTTGATCTACCAAAGCAAACGCCGACCCGACGGTCGGCCCTTACTACTGAGCATAGTATACTGCATGTTCGCACATCTGTAAAATCATATTTTCGACTGCATCGTGAAATCAACAGGAGAGCGTCTATGCACGAATCTATCCAGGCTATCGCTACGTTTGACCGCTTTGCGCGTTTTTATGACGATGATTATCGCAACTACGACGACGATATCGCGGCGATTGCGATGCTTGCCGAAGAATGCGATGGCCCAATTCTGGAACTTGGATGTGGCACAGGACGCGTCCTGCTGCCGCTGGCGGCTGCCGGCCACAGAGTGACGGGTGTAGACATCAGCCCGGCGCTGCTGGCGCGCGCCGCGGCCAAGCTCAATCAGCAGGGGCTGGCGTCCGGCGCCCAGCTTGTCGAGGCTGACCTGCGCACGTGCGACCTGCCGCAGAAGGAATTCGCCTTCGCTTTCTGCACCAGTAATACGCTGATGCATTTCACCACAGCCGCGGAGCAGACTGCTGTCCTGCGCAACGCCGCGCGCCATCTGCGTCCCGGCGGCCGGCTCCTCGTCGATCTCTTCAACCCCGATCTGCCCCGCCTCTTTGCCGTCGATGGCTTGATGGAGCTGGCGGATCGCTGGCAAGACGTGCAGACCGGCGCCGAGGTGCTGAAATGGAGCGTGCGCACCCTGGATCTGGCCGAACAGCGCCAGGAGACACTATTCATCTATGAAGAGATTTTCGCCGATGGGTGCACCCAGCGCACCGCTTGTCCCTTTACCTTGCGTTTCCTGTGGCGCAGCGAAGCCGAGTTGATGCTGCAACTGGCCGGTCTGCTGGTCGAAGAGGTGTGGGGCGATTTCGAGGGCGCGCCCTATGCAGGCGACAGCGAACACCTTATATTGATCGCCATAAAACCAGAAGCATAGCAATCATAGAGATTGATACGTTGCGCAACTTTCAACCGGGCTTTCCGTATTGATGGATAGCGGCTTGATGAGCCCATTGGTTTGATGGAAAGCAATTTGAGGGACAGCGGGTTGATGGACAGCAGTCAACGCTGATCGGCGAGACAGCGCAACGGGTTAAAAGAAGGAGTTGAAACAATGATTGCAAGGGAGAACAAACAGCTGCTGTGGGGCGCGTTGTTGATTGCATTGGGGGGCTTCTTTCTGCTGCAGGTGACTGGCATTCTCGGCGCGCTGAGTGATCTATTCTGGTCGCTTGCCTTTGGTGCGGCAGGCGCCGTGTTCCTCTATGTGTTTCTCACCGCGCGGCATGAACGGTGGTGGGCCGCGATCCCTGGCTTCACCCTGCTGGGGCTGGCCGCAACGATCTTTTACTCGCGTTTTGCGCCGCCATTTCTCGACGGCATGACGGGCGCCATTTTCCTGGGTTCCATCGGCGCTGGGTTTCTGGCGATCTTTTTCACAAACCCGCGACAGTGGTGGTCGATCATTCCGGGCGGCGCGTTGTTCTCGGTGGCGGCGGTGGCAGGCATTGACGCGCTGCCATTCCGGTTCATCAATTCAGGCAGCGTGCTCTTTATCGGCCTGGGCTTGACCTTTGGCGTGCTGGGGCTCCTGTCCACCTATCTTGGCCAGAATTTGCGCTGGGCATACATTCCCGCTGCGATTTTGCTGGTCCTGGGCCTCGTCATCGTGACGCCGTTTGTAGGTGCAGTGGCGTGGTTGTGGCCGTTGGCGCTGATTGGCGCAGGCGCGTATCTGATTCTGCGGAGATCGGCGCCTGCTCTTCCCGCGCGGCCGTTGCCTCTTTCGACTGGCCCAATGGCGTCTGAGGCTGAGCAAAAAGGCAATGCGCCCGTTGAGGCGCCGCCAGCGCCGGCGCCAGTGCAGCGTGATCCAGTAACGCCGCTGCGCTGACCCATCAGTCCCGCGTCAATTAGCAAATCCCGCAATAACCAGCCCGCGACAATTGTCGCGGGCTGGTTGCATTTTGTAGAAACAGAACTAAAACGCCGTCGCAACTTTCCCTGCCAGCATGTGTTATCACGTTCTGGATTTCTAAAATTACGAAACAGGGCGATTATATGAACAAAGAAAGCTACGAACAATCCTATCCAGCACGCACCAATGGCGAGACGCCCCCGCGGGTTGTGATCACCGGCATGGGCGCTTTGACGCCGTTGGGGCACACCGTTGAAGAAACATGGCAGAGCCTGCTTGCAGGACGCAGCGGCATCGACTACATCAGCAAGTTCGACGCGTCCAATCTGCGCGTCAACTTTGCTGGTGAGGTGCGCGACTTTGACCCTGGCGCCTACATGGATCGTAAAGAAGCACGCCGTCTCGACCCGTGTATTCAATACGCGCTGGTCACGGCGCGCCAAGCCATCACCGATGCGGAACTTGATCTCGAAGCGCTTGATCCGGCGCGGGCCGGCGTCATAGTCGGCAGCGGCATTGGCGGAGTCAGCAGCTTCCGCGAGAACATCGACGTTGTCCAGGCTAAGGGGCTGCGCAAGGTCAGCCCTTTCATGATCCCCAACATGCTGGTCGATAGCCCAGGCGGTAAAATCGCCATTGAATTCAACTTACAAGGCCCAAACCATGCCGTCGTCAGCGCGTGTGCGAGTGGCACCACTGCCTGTGGCGAAGCCTTCGAGATTCTGCGCCGCGGCGACGCCGATGTTATGCTTGCTGGCGGCAGCGAAGCCGCGCTGCTGCCCATCAACGTGGCGGCGTTCGACGTGATGGGCGCGCTCAGCCAACGCACCGATAACCCGGCCGCGGCGTGTCGTCCTTTCGACAATGACCGCGATGGTTTTGTCATGAGTGAAGGCTCGGCTATCGTCGTGATGGAGACCCTGGAGCACGCACACGCTCGCAACGCCCACATTCTTGCCGAGGTCATTGGCTATGGCAACACCAATGATGCCTATCACATGGCCGCGCCTCACGCGACAGGACGCGGCGCGGCTGAGGCCATGCGCGTTGCGTTGCGCAAAGCCGCCGCCTATGGCGAATCTATCGCTGACATCGATTACATCAACGCGCACGGCACCGCAACGCGGCTGAATGACATTGGCGAAACGCTGGCCATCAAGCAGGTCTTTGGCGAAGCCGCCTACAATGTGCGCATCAGCAGCACCAAGAGCATGACCGGTCACTTGTTGGGCGCGGCCGGCGCGCTGGAAACGATCATCTGCACAGCGATCATCAATCACGGCATGGTGCCGCCGACGATCAATTTGGACACCCCTGACCCGGAGTGCGACCTCAACTATACACCGAATCTGGCGGTGAAAAGCGACGTGCGCGTTACGTTGAGCAACAGCTTTGGATTTGGCGGTCACAACGCCTGCATTGTGCTGCGCCGCTATGCCTGAGCCAGCCGTCCTCAAGGAGAAAAGATGCCAGAGATCAAACAGACCCCCACGGCAAGTGAACCAATTTCCAATGGCGCGACGCCACATGCCAACGGCGCTGAGTCAGCCACGCTGAAAGAGCGCCAGACAGACGCCATCCCGCCACAGCGCGGGCGCTACGCCCACATTGTCGGGTGGGGCTATCATGTGCCAGAAAAGGTGATCACAAACCAGGATCTGGAACAGATCGTCGACACCAACGACGAGTGGATTCGCAGCCGCACCGGGATTGCGGAACGGCATGTTGCCGCCGACCCCAAAGAGACTTCCGCAACGCTGGCGATTGTGGCTGCGCGCAAGGCGCTTGAAGTGGCGGACGTGCCGGCCAACAAGGTCGATCTGATCATCTGTGCGACTACCACGCCTGAATATTTGTTCCCAGCCACAGCTTGCTTGATTCAAGACGCCCTGGGCGCCGACAATGCGGGCGCGTTCGACCTCAGCGCGGCCTGTTCTGGCTTTGTCTACGGGCTGGCCATGGCGCGCGGCCAGATCCTGGCGGGTGACGCCGAATATGTGCTGGTGATCGGCACGGAAACGCTCTCTCGCATCGTCGACTGGACGGATCGCGACACCTGCATTCTGTTCGGCGACGGCGCCGGGGCCGTGCTGGTGGCAGCCAGCGAAGTGCCCGGGGGCATCCTGTCGGTGGATCTAGGCAGCGATGGCTCGGGCGGCAACACCCTGATCGTACCGGCGGGGGGCAGCGCCATGTCCACCAGCCTGGAGACCGTCAGCAGCGGCATGCACTATGTCAAAATGGATGGCAAGGCCGTTTTCCGCTTTGCCACGCGGGTCATGGCCGCCTCCACGCGCAAAGTGCTCGAACGCGCTGGCTACACGACCGACGACGTTGATTTGGTGGTGCCGCATCAGGCCAACATTCGCATCATCCAAAACAGCGTGCTGAACCAGTTGAAAATCCCCGCGGAAAAAGTCTTCGTCAATCTAGAGAAGTACGGCAACACGAGCACAGCCAGCATCCCGATCGCGCTGTGCGAGGCGATCGAGGCCGGCAAGCTCAAGCCCGGCTACAAGGTGGTCTTCGTTGGTTTCGGCGCGGGGCTGACGTGGGCGGCCTGTGCGCTCGACTGGCGGACGCCAGTGGAAAGGCAGGCGGCCGGTTGGTGGAAGAGCACACGGCGCCAGGCGACGTACAGCGCCGCGGCCGCGCGCAGCATGTGGAAGCGCGCGGTGCGCTGGGTGTATGACGTACTGCCGGACCCGGAGACGCCCGGGCGCGATGAGAACCCGAAAGAGGGGCCCGAAATGCCGATCAAAGAGAGCGGGGGCGAGCGCATAAAGGAGTAGGCTCTATTTTTCTATCCTTCCAGTGGGGCGATGTCAAAGTCGCCCCATTTTTATTTCACCTGTCTCATTCGCAAAAATACCCATTCCGTAATACACTACAGGTTGGTGTGAGAATATTGCATTCAAATGCATTCAATAACGGTAAAATGAACAAAAGGAGTAGACTCCCATGAGTGAAATTGTATATGTCCATGCGCGTGAGGTGCTGGATAGCCGTGGCAACCCGACCGTCGAGGCTGAAATCGGCCTGGACAGCGGCGTGATTGGCACGGCAATTGTGCCGAGCGGCGCCAGCACTGGCGCCAACGAGGCGCTGGAACTGCGCGACGGCGACAAGAAGCGCTACGGCGGTAAAGGCGTGCGCAAGGCAGTCGAGAACGTCAACGAGGTGATCGCCGAGGAACTGGTCGGCATGGACCCGGTGGAGCAGGTCACCATCGACGAGCTGATGCTCGAACTCGATGGTACGGAGACAAAGAGCAAGCTCGGCGCCAATGCCATCCTGGCGGTGAGCATGGCAGTCGCCAAGGCCGCGGCCAGCGACCTCAACCTGCCGCTCTATCGCTATCTCGGCGGCGTCTACGCGCGCACGTTGCCGGTGCCGATGTTGAACATTCTCAACGGCGGCAAACACGCGGCCAACAGCACTGACTTCCAGGAATTCATGGTGATGCCGGTCGGCGCGCCCACCTTTGCCGAGTGTCTGCGCTGGGGGGCTGAGATCTACCAGAGCCTCAAGCATGTGCTGCACGACGGCGGCTTTGCCACCAACGTTGGCGACGAAGGCGGCTTTGCGCCGAGCCTGGGCGGCAACGTGAAAGCGGTCGAAGTGATTCTCAGAGCCATCGAAAAGGCAGGCTACAAGCCGGGCGAGGATGTCTACATTGCGCTCGACCCCGCCGCCAGCGAACTCTACGACGAGGCCACCGGCACCTACAATCTGGAGATCGAAGGACGCAAACTGGATCGCGGCCAGATGGTCGATCTCTGGGAGGATTGGGCCAAGCGCTTCCCGATTATCAGCCTGGAAGATGGCATGGCGGAGGGCGACTGGGAGGGTTGGGCGCTGCTTTCCCAGCGCATCGGCAACCGCGTGCAGCTTGTTGGCGACGATCTCTTGGTCACCAACGTCAAGTTTGTCAAGCGCGCCATTCAGGAGAAGGTCGCCAACGCGCTGCTGATGAAAGTCAACCAGATCGGCTCGTTGACGGAGGCCATTGCCGCCATCGAGATGAGCCAGCGCGCCGGCTGGGCGGTCATCACCAGCCATCGCTCCGGCGAGTCCGAAGACGCCACGATTGCCGACATCGCCGTGGCCTTTAACACCGGCCAGATCAAGACCGGCGCGCCGGCGCGCAGTGACCGCATCGCCAAGTACAACCAGCTCCTGCGCATCGAGGAAGAACTGGGCGACACCGCCATCTTCCCTGGCCTGCAGGCGTTTCCCCATCTGCGGAAGTAGATGAGATTAAGAGAGTGGAGATTGGGAGACTGGAGATTTCCCCTGGCCGCCCAATCTCCACAAAGCAAAGCGCCGATCTCACGAGATCGGCGCTTTGCTTTAGTGCCCCTACTCCGATTTGAACGGAGATGCCCTAACGGGC
>JACSRH010000147.1 GCA_014879855.1 Caldilineaceae bacterium
CGGCAGTAACCGAGACGCCGGCAGTCACAGCCACTGGGGCGCTGACGGAAAGCGTCGTTGCTACGCCCACCGTGACTGCCATCCTGTCTTCGGAAATTAACGGCGTCCCGCTGATCAACACGACCGCGACTGTCACTTCTAATCTGCGCGCCGGGCCTGGCACCACCTTCAATGTGGTGTCGCAAGTCGGGCCGGGCGAAACCGTTCAAATCGCCGCGATCAGCGAAGACGGACAATGGTATCTGCTAGGAAACGGCGCCTGGATTGCCAACTTCCTGGTTGCCGAGCAGCCAGCCAACGCGCCGGTGGTCAATGATGAGATTCTGCAGGCAGTGCAAGGCGTTGCACCCACCGAAGCCGCAACGCCTGCAGAGACAGCCACTCCTACACCGCCCACGGCCACCGGCGTCATCACTCCGACGGTGACCACAGACGCCAATCTACGTTCTGGCCCAGGCACCAACTTTGACGCTATCGGCGGCACTGTAATCGGACAAGAGATTAACATTGTCGGACGCAATGCAGACGGCACATGGTTCCGCCTGGACAACGGCGGCTGGGTCTTCGGCACGTTGGTCGCCAACCCGCCGGCGCTCGACAGCATCCCAGTCGTCGACAACGACGGTGCGCCGCTTGAGCCAGCAGCCACGCCCGCGGCTGGGCTAGGGGGGCTGTTGCCGACGCCGACGCCGCCAGCGCAAGCCAGCGCCGACGAGGTGGCGGCTTATCTGACGGCAGCGGGCGAGCTCATCGGCCAGTTTGATCTGGTGCTTAACAGCGTCGATGCTCTGCTTGCAGAGGTTAACAGCAACGCTGCTCTGATTTCGGACCCAGCCTGGACGACGCGTATGAATGCTGCGTTGACCCTCCTGCGCCGCACCAGCGCCAGCGTGGGGGAGCT
Source organism: Caldilineaceae bacterium (assembly GCA_014879855.1). Classification (GTDB taxonomy): domain Bacteria; phylum Chloroflexota; class Anaerolineae; order Caldilineales; family Caldilineaceae; genus Caldilinea. Next base: position 902 of record JACSRH010000147.1, read on the forward strand.
TACTGTGCCAGACGCGGCCGCGACGGTCCATCAGCAGTTGGAGAAAGCTGCGATCAGCTATGCAGCCGCGGCGGATGCCCTGGCGCAGGCGGTCCGCGCTGGCGACATTGGCCTGTTGGGCGAAACCGACGCGCTGGTGAGTACGGCTGCCGCCAACTTAACCGCTGCCGAGAGCGCCATTGCCCAAGCGCAATGATTGTGCCTTGCGCATAGGCAATGCTCGCCGCCCAGCAGCGCTCTAGCGTCCATGCGCCTTACGAAAAGGATACAGCATTTGCCAGATGACACCATTACGCAAAATAGGCTATTCTATTGGCGGATGGGTAATGGGTTCAGGGTTTACATGTAGGTTTTCTCCTTCTCTCTGTGTGTGCAGAAGCGCCGGCGATATCGCCGGCGCTTCTGCTTTTACGCGCCTGCGCCAGCAGGTTCAGCGCTGAATTCTGGGAATGAGGCCGGGCGGATTCTGCTGAACGGAGCTGCTTCGGTGCATTCCCAAAGCGCCGCTAAAGCTTGACGCTTGATGGGCTACATCCATGAATGGAGCAATGGCGCGATCCAAACCTTTGGCCGCGCTCACTGGCTGGTATAAGATGACTGCCGTCATGATAATGCATTCATCTGCCGCTTTCAACCAGCTCAGCAGAGAACATCAGCAAAGAACATCAGCAAAGAACATACGACACACAATACACAATGTCGGGCCACGAAAGGTTTACACATGAAGACATTGCTCGCAAAACTCCAGCTCGATTCCATCAATCTCGGCGCCTGCAGCGGCCCGAAGAAGTGGATCGACAGCGGCGCTTCTCCGCTCACTTCCTGCAATCCGACCACGGGCGCGCCGATCGCGCAGGTAATTCCCGCCGATGGCGCCGCTTATGCAACCGTTGTCGCGAGCGCCGAAGCGGCGTTCAAGCAGTGGCGCAGTGTGCCCGCGCCCAAACGCGGGGATGTCGTCCGCGACCTTGGCGCGATCCTGCGCGAATTCAAAGAACCGCTTGGCGAACTGGTCTCATTGGAGATGGGAAAGATCCGCGCCGAAGGCATAGGCGAGGTGCAGGAAATGATCGACATCTGCGACTTTGCCGTCGGTCTTTCGCGCCAACTTTACGGGCTGACCATGCACTCCGAACGCCCCGCGCACCGCATGTATGAACAATGGCATCCACTTGGTCCAATTGGCATCATCACCGCCTTCAATTTCCCGGTCGCGGTCTGGTCGTGGAACGCCGCGCTCGCAGCAGTCTGCGGCGACACCATGGTGTGGAAGCCGAGCGAGTTGACCCCGCTCTGCGGCGTGGCGGTGCAGCATCTTGCCAACCAGGTGATGGCTGATCATCAACTGACGGGCATCTTCACGCTTGCGGCCGGCGCGGGCGATATCGGCCAGCGAATGGCGGAAGATCAACGGCTGCCGCTGATCTCCTTCACCGGCTCGATTCCGACCGGACGCCGCGTAGCGCAGACTGTGGCGGGACGTCTCGGCCGTCCGCTGCTCGAACTGGGCGGCAACAACGCCATTATTGTGTCAGACAAAGCAGAGCTTGACCTGGCGGTGCGCGCTATCATGTTTGGCGCAGTCGGCACCGCGGGCCAGCGTTGCACCAGCACGCGACGCATCATCGCCCACGCTGCCATCGTCGACGAACTGACCACACGGCTCGTCAACGCCTATCGACAGACGCCGATCGGCGATCCATTGCAGCCCGGCGTGCTGATGGGCCCCCTTGCCACCTCGCGCGCAGTCGCCGCCATGTTGCGTGCGGTGGAACGCGCGGTGGCGGACGGCGGCGTGGTGCTCACCGGCGGCGTGGCCCGTCCCGACCTCGGCCCGCAGTTTGTGGAGCCGACCATCATTCGTATGCCCGCGCAGACAGAGATCGTACGGGAAGAAACCTTTGCGCCCATTCTTTATGTTATGTCTTATCGCAGCCTGGACGAAGCCATTGCACTGCACAACAGCGTGACACAAGGCTTGTCGTCCGCCATCTTCACCGACAGCCTGCGCGAGGCGGAGATGTTCCTCTCGGTGGCGGGGTCGGACTGCGGTATTGCCAATGTCAACATCGGCACATCGGGCGCGGAGATCGGCGGTGCGTTTGGCGGCGAGAAGGATACGGGCGGCGGCCGCGAGTCCGGCTCCGACGCGTGGAAGGCTTATATGCGCCGGCAGACGAACACGATCAATTGGTCGGGCGAGCTACCGTTGGCGCAAGGGATCAAATTCGAATAGCGTTCAACTTCCGTGGGAGTTTACACATGAAGCAGACAAACGGCGCGTCTATTGATCAATTTATCTATCCGCTTACGTTCGATCCAGTTTTCAAAGACTACCCGTGGGGAGGGCGCAATCTGGCGACAAAACTGGGCCGGACAATCCCTGACGGCATCGTGGCGGAGAGTTGGGACATCGCCGCGCACGCGCATGGCTCCAGCGTCGTCAACACCGGCGCGCTTGCAGGCAAGACGCTCCCCGAAGTGCAGGCGCTGCTGGGCGAGGCGTTGCTGGGCGACCGCAATACCCAGGCGCTGGCCGCGGGCAAATTTCCGCTGTTGATCAAAATCCTCGACGCCAACCGCTGGCTCTCGGTGCAGGTGCACCCGGATGACGCGTATGCGCTGTCCCACGAAGACGAACCGGGGAAAACCGAGATGTGGGTGGTGCTGCACGCTGACGCCGGCGCCGAGCTAATCTATGGCTTTGCGCCGGGCATGACACGCGCTCACTACGCCGAGGTTATCGGCACGGACGCCAGCGTCGACAGCCTGCATCGTGTGCCGGTCAAGCCAGGGGATGTGATTTTTGTGCCGTCGGGCACGGTGCACGCGCTGGGGCCGGGCATCATGGTCGCCGAGATCCAGCAGAATAGTGACTCCACCTATCGCATCTGGGATTGGGGACGCCCGCGCCCGCTGCATCTGGAAAAATCGCTCGATGTGCTCAACTTCAGTCAGGTGCAGCCGGGGCCGGCGACGCCTATCGTGTTGCTCGACGAAGAGGGGCTGCGCATCGAACAGCTTGTACGCTGCCCTTATTTCGAGACTGAGCGCATCACGCTGCCCGCGGGACATCAATATTACGGATTATGCGACGGTTCAACTTTCGAAATCTGGGCGGTGCTACAAGGCAAGACGACGCTTGATGCCGACGCGACGTCGTTGACCTTGCAGGCAGTGCAGTGGGCGCTCCTGCCGGCGGAGTTGGGCGAGTATCAGATCAGCGCCGAGGAAGATGCTGTGTTGCTGCGCGTCTTCACCCCAGAAAACGAAAGATAAAGTGCAGACAACCAAATCAGAATTGTCCTTTCGCCGTCTCATCGGCACGGGCATGGCGGCCAAGCTTCTGGTCGACATCGGCGCACAAATTTTCAACCCCTTCCTGCCTGTGATCGCGGCTGGACTGGGCGTCAGCGTCGTCGAACTGGGGCGACTGGTGGGGCTGCGCAGCGCAATGGGTATCTTCGCCCCCATCAGCGGCACGTTGGCGGATCGGCATGGTTACCGGCTGGTCATCCGCGGCGCGCTGCTGCTCACGGCCACGGGGTTTCTGTTGCTGGCGATCAGCAGCGCGGCATGGATGGTCGCGCTCGCCATGATCCTGACCGGGTTGGGGATGGGAGCGTTCGTCCCGAATTTGCAGGCGTTTGTCAGCAGCCGGTTGGATTATCGGCTGCGCGCGCGCGGGCTGGGCATGATCGAATACTCCTGGGCGCTGACTGGCATCATTGGCTTGCCGCTGATCGGGCTGCTGATCGCCGCCACCGGTTGGCGCACGCCTTTCTTCCTGCTCGCCGCGGGCATGGTGGTGATGAGCGTGGTCTTTGGCGCCATGCCTGGCGTGCAGCAAGGTCGAGCTGCGTCGTCGGACAGCGCTCAGCTCCCTGCGCTCTGGCGGAGCCGGCTGGCGGAGCTAGTCGTTATCCATACCAACCGGCGCTCAACCTACGCCACTATCCTGGCTGGCGCGCTCAGCTACTTCGCCGCCATGCAGGTAATGATCGCACACGGCGCCTGGTTGGCCGCTCAATATGGGCTGGACGCGGCCACGTTGGGGCTAGTGGCTTTTATCTTTGGCTGGTTTGACTTGGCCGCCAGCGTATCGGTGAGCCTTTTCACCGATCGGCTCGGCAAGAAGCGCAGCGTGCTGATCGGCATCGTCGGCTCGTTGGTGGGCTATCTGCTGATGCCCTTGCTGAATGTAGCGCTGCTCCCCACTGTCGCCATCATCGGCGTGGCGCGCATGTTCTTTGAGTTCAATATCGTCAGCCATTTCCCGCTGCTGAGCGAGCAGGCGCCGGCGCAGCGCGGCCAGGTGATGACGCTCGGCGCCGCAGCGACCTTGGTCGGCGGCTCACTGGCTGGCTTTACTGGCCCCTGGCTGCTGGTCAATGCAGGTGTAGCGGCATTAGCCTGGACATCAGCGGCCGTGATTATCGCGGGGCTTGCCATTGTCGTCTTCCTGGTCAAAGAGAGCTGAGACCATTTCTTACACAAGGATAAAGCGCCAGCTATGCGCAGGCAGGATTCATTGATCCGGCTACATGTTATCCCGTATAATCAACCCCTATGAGCGGACAAACGATTCTGGTGGTCGACGACGAACCGAGCATCAGCGAGGTCGTCAGCCTTTATCTGCGTCGCGCCGGCTATCAGGTGCGCGTCGCGCATGATGGGGAAGCGGCTTTGCGCGAGCTGGTGCGCAGCCTGCCCGACCTGGTCATCCTCGACCTGATGCTGCCCGGCGTAGACGGCATGGAGATCACGCGGCGGCTGCGCGCGGAAGGCGACACGCCGATCATCATGGTGACGGCGCGGCGCGAGGAGACCGACCGCATCCTGGGGCTGGAAATGGGCGCCGACGATTATGTCGTCAAGCCCTTCAGCCCGCAAGAGCTGGTCAGCCGCGTGCGCGCGGTGCTCCGCCGCGCCCAAACCACAGCCAGACGTGAGGAGATTGGCGCGGGCGAGCAGGTGCTGATCTTTCAGCATATGACGATCGACGCCAACACGCGTCTGGCTACACTTGGCAGCGCTGAGATCACACTCACGGCGAAGGAATTCGACCTGCTCTGGTTTCTCGCCAACCATCCACGCCAAGTGTTCAACCGCGGCCAACTGCTGGATCGCGTCTGGGGTGAAAGCCAATATATCGACCCCAGCACCGTCACTGTTCACGTGCGCCGTTTGCGCGAAAAGCTCGAACCTGACCCGTCCACGCCGCAGCATATCTTGACGGTGTGGGGTGTAGGCTATAAATTCGAGCCGTAATCAGGAAAAAGGAACAACCACGCTTGACTATCTATCCAACTCGCCAACAATTGACGTTGCCGCTGCGGTTTCTGGGCGGCGTACTGGCAACGATGGCGCTGGCGCTCCTGATTTTCTGGACGCGCATGCAGCCACCGCTCGAAGAGTTCCGCGCCATGACGCTCTTTCTGGGCGTCACGGCCGCCGTCTCGATCGTGGCGGGTTTCTTTGCCTATCGCGTCGGCTGGATCAGTTGGTCCTCGCGGCTGAGTTGGACGCTCGTCTCCAGCTATATCCTCTCCAGCCTGCTCACTTTTCTGAATGTCTGGTGGACCGCGCGGCTGATGTTTATCAACCAGCACGACCTGACGCTGGCCGTGATCCTGCTGCTCTTCGCCGCCGGCATCGCGGTGGCGCTTGGTTATTTTCTTTCCGCGGCGGTGACGGACAAGATCACGGCGCTCAGCCGCGGGGCCGCGGCCGTCGCGCGCGGCGAATTCAGCACGCGCGTCATTATTGCAGGCCGCGATGAGTTGTCACAACTGGCGGCTGCCTTCAACAGCATGGCCGCCCAGTTGGAAGAGGCTGAGCGGCGCAAGCGGGAGCTGGACATGCTGCGCCGCGATCTCGTTGCCTGGGTCGGTCACGATCTGCGCACGCCGCTTGCCTCGGTGCGCGCCATGGTGGAGGCGCTGGCCGACGGCGTCGTCGAAGATGCAGAGACTGCCACGCGCTATCTACGCACTGCCAAGCGCGACATCGACGCGCTCTCCGCCTTGATCGACGATCTGTTCGACATGGCGCAGATGGACGCGGGCGGGCTGCGGCTCGACCGGCGGCAGAACGCCATTTCCGACCTCATCTCCGACACGCTGGAAAGTTTTGGCAAACAGGCGGCGGACCGTGGGATAAGCCTGACGGGGCTGGCCGCGCCAGGCGTCGATCCCGTCAATTGTGATGCGCGTCAGATCTCGCGTGCGCTCAGCAATCTGGTCAGCAATGCGCTCCGGCACACGCCGGCCGGCGGCGCGGTGCAGGTGCACGCCTACCCGACGCGCGAGGGCGTGGTGGTCGAAGTCAGTGACACCGGAGAAGGCATCCGTGCTGAGGATATGCCGCACATCTTCGAGCAGTTCTATCGCGGCGAAAAGTCGCGCAGCCGCGCCACCGGCGGCTCTGGTCTTGGCCTGGCGATCGTGCAGGCGATCGTCGAAGCGCACGGCGCGCGAATTCACGCCGCCAGCAATCTTGGCAGCGGCACGCGCTTTACCTTTGTGCTGCCTCAGCAGCCCGAACCGTACGCCAGTCACCCGCTGGTGCGCAGGCGTGGACAGAGCAGCGTGTAGTGCTTCGCAGGTCACGCTACCAGCGTGTAGTGCTTCTTACAAATGCTCACTTGTTCTGCGCTTTGTCGGCGCCGAGAAATGACATGATAACTGGGACGAAGTCGGTCAGGTCAGCGATCTGCTCCGCGTAGCGCCGGCGGTCAGCGCCTAGCAGCAACGTCAGCGCCGGATTGGTGGTGTGCTTGCCGTGGCTGCAATCTTCGACATTGCCGTGATCGCTCGTCACGATGATCAGGGTGTGCGCCAGCTCCGCAGCAGCCAGCAGCCCGGTGAGGAATTGATCCACGCGCTGAAGAAGCTGCACCGCGCCCTCGCGGTTGCGCGCATGGCCGAGCACATCGGTTTGCCACAATTCAAAAAAAACAAAGTCGTGGGGCTGGCTCAACTCCCACAGCACGTGGGCAGCATCGCGGGGCGTGTAAAGCGGCGCGTCGCGATAGCCAAGTTCGTCGTGCCAGGCTTGATTGGTGAAATCTGACGACAGCGCGCGGCCCTGAAGGAGATCTGTTTGGGTCAATAGCGCCTGCCCGCTCAGTTTGGCGGCATAAGGCACCGCGCTCAGAAGCCGCCTGCCGCGCTGGACAGCGTCAAAATAGCCTTGAGGGTAGGCATTACAGAAGAAAGGGCTGCGCCCCGCCCGCGCCAACTGCCAGAAGATGCTGCCCTCGTCGAGGATGGCGCGCACACGGGCATCCGGACGTGGGCCGTAGTGTTCGCCGAGGCGCTGCGGCGCGTTGATGCCGGTGACGATGGCCGCCTGTCCGGTGGCGCTCTGTGGCCGGCCAGGAATGCCCAGGGTGGCGTCGGTGGGGATCAACTCAGCGTGTGCAGTCGACAGCCGTCCCGTCGCCGCCACCGGACGCTGTCCCTCCAGCAGCGCGCGCAACCCTGGATAGACATCGGCTGCCAGTGGGTTTCGCAGCGGGTCATCCGCGCCCAGCCCTACGCCGTCGAGAAAGAGCAGGATGACGCGCTTGCGCCCGGTCATTACGCTGTCCTGGCTGGATGCGTCGGGCTGGCAAGCGCGGCCGCAAGCAACTCGCCGGCAGGGGAGAGGTCAACCCCCTGTGCGGAACAACAAAACTTAATTTGCTGCTGGATCATGTCCACCTCATCTCGCATTGAGAAAACTCAGTTTTGTTATTATACAATAGACAATATTCGCAGCGACCACACGTCTTGCAACTGAAAGGCAGCGTTATGTCACTTACGTATCATTCCGCCATGCGCGGCATCCTTTTCACCGATCAATATCAGCTCACGATGGCGCAGCTTTACTTCCGCCACGGACTGCACGAAACAGAGGTTCAATTCGATCATTTCTATCGGCGCAACCCGGACTACGCCCAGCATCAGGCCGGTTACTGCATTAACGCAGGGCTGGAATGGTTTCTGGACTGGATGCAGCAGGCGCATTTTCGCGACCAGGAACTGGATTATCTGCGCCATCATCGCACCAGCGAGGGGCGCCGCGTCTTTGGCGAAGACTTCCTGGCGTACTTGCGCGCGTATGGCAATTTTTCCGGGCTGAGCCTTGATGCGATCCCTGAAGGCCGCGTTGTCCATCCCAACATGCCGTTGACGATCGTGCGCGGCCCAATGGCCATGGCGCAGATCGTGGAGACGGCGCTGCTCAACAAGCTCAACTACCAGACGCTGGTCGCCACCAAGGCTTCGCGGCTGGTGGAGGCAAGCCGGGGCGGGACGATCCTGGAGTTTGGGTTGCGTCGCGCCCAGGGCGAAGGCGCCAATGATGGCACACGCGCGGCGCTGATCGGCGGGGCGAACTTTAGCTCGAATGTGGGCGCCTCGCACGTGCTGGGGCTGCCGCCCAAGGGCACGCACGCGCACAGCATGGTGCAGTTGATGATGGCGCTGGGCGAAGGCGAGATCGGCGCGTTTCGCGCCTATGCCGAACTGTACCCGGATGACTGCCTGCTGCTCGTGGATACAGTGGACACTTTGCAGAGCGGCGTGCCCAATGCCATCAGGGTCTTCGAGGAGCTGCGGCGCAAGGGGCATCGGCCGGTCGGCATCCGGCTGGATTCCGGCGACCAGGCGTACCTAAGCATCCAGGCAGCCAAGCTGCTTGACGAAGCGGGCTTTGGGGAGACTTCCATTGTGCTCTCCAGCGACCTAGACGAGTTGGTGATCTGGCAGATTTTGACGCAAATCCAGCAAGAGGCGCCGCGTTACGGCGTCGATGCCGACAGGCTGATCAAGCGGCTGGTCTATGGCGTGGGCACGCGGCTGGTCACGTCGTGGGGTGAGCCTGCGTTGGGGGGCGTTTACAAACTGGTCGCCGTGCACAAAGGCCGCGACTGGAACTCAGCAATCAAGATCTCGGAATCGCCGTCGAAAACACCCACGCCTGGCAACAAGCGCGCGTGGCGCATCTACGACCGCCGCCAGAAAGCGACCGCCGACCTGCTGACGCTGGAGAATGAAGTCATTGCCACCGACGCGCCGCTGGTATTGCGCCATCCATCCGATCACACCAAGCTGCGCGTCCTGCAGTCGGGTCAGATCAGCCGCATCGAGCCGTTGCACGAAGCGGTGGTGCGCGCGGGTAAAATTGTCTACGACGCGCCGCCGCTGGAGGAACTGCGCCGCCGCCGCGTCGAGGATGTGGAGGCGCTCGACCCCGGTGTGCGCCGTCTGGTCAACCCGCACATCTATCACGTGTCGTTAAGCGAGGCGCTGTGGAATTTGAAGCAAGAACTAATCGCAGAGGCGCGACGAGATAATATCAGTCAGGTGCAATAACAGAGTGGGAGGGTTGTGGCGACAGGCGTCAATTGACCAGCTCGTCTTATTCCTCCGCCCATGACTCGACCACCAGTCGGAAGATGTCGCTCTCAGTAATGATCCCCACGACTTTGCCGTTGCGCACCACAGGCAGGCCGCTGACCTGATACTCCAACATACGCTCGGCTGCTTCCTGGATGGTGGCGCTGGGACTGATCGTCATCGGCGAATAAGTCATCACTTCGCGCACAATATGCTGCGTGAGCAGCACGCGCGTTGCATCATCGGCTTCGTCGGCTGTGATCGGAATCTGGCGCAAAATATCGCTGTTGGTGATGATGCCGATGAGCTCGCCGCGCTCCACAACCGGGAGGCGACGCACCTCATGTTCGCTCATCAGCTCTTGCGCAGCGGCCAGGGTGGCCTCGGGTGCAATGGTGACGGGATTCTCGCGCATCCAATCCTGGACTTCGGTCAGGTGGCGCTTGTTCATAAGAAGCCTCCTCTGTCGTGCATTCTGAAGCTGCACGTTTCCTGGTTAAGTTGAATGAACGCGCACCAGCAGCGCCGACTGTTCGATGTAACGAATCACCGTATTGGCAATGCTGCCCGGAAAGTGACCGGGGCTGGATTCACTGCCGACGACCACCAAGTCATAATCTTCGTCGCGTGTGCGCTGCAGGATCACTTCCGGCACGGAACCGGGCTGCAAGATTATCGAAGAGCGGTTGAAGCCATACATCTCAAGCTTGCGCTCCCACTCATGCAGCTTCGTGGAGAGGCGTGTGCCTTGCGAAATAGCTCTGTCCACATCTATTGTCGTCGACGCATCCGCAGCTAGATAGGGCGCCGCCGACGGCGGCATGACGTGGAGCAGATCGAGCCTGGCGCCGAGCACCTGTGCAAATTGGGCGCCGACCGCAACGACAGCCTCATCTTCGACGCCCGCGCAGACCAGCACATGTCGAAATACATGCCGATGCCCTTTCATGAGCAGCACCGTGGACGACGCCTCTTGCACCAGCCGATGCGCGGTCGGGCCAACCGCATTGACGCCGCCAGCCCCGCGGTCGGCAAACGCACCGACGATCAACAGATCGATTGGGTGCGTCTGCATATATTGCAGCAACACCTCATCCGCGTAACCGACGAGAGGTGTTACGTCAGGCTTGGGGTCGGACGGCAGCAGAGAAATGGCGTCCTTCATGATCTGCTGCGCCTGGGCCGCGCCCTCGCGCCCCGACGCAGTCACCAGCACGGTAAGGTTGCTCCCGAAAGCAGCCTGCAACTCACTGGCGAGCGTCACTGCCCGCTGACCAAAGGTGGAGCCGTCAGTCGCCACGGCCATGCGCAGCTTGGCGCCCTTGCCGAGCACAGTCGCCAGCTTCTCGCCCGCGGTTTTAACCATTGCCACGCTCTCCGGGCGCAGCAACAGCACTGGCGCCACTACACTGCGCAGCACACGTTCAGCCACGCTCCCCATCACCAACCGGTTCAACCCGGACCGGCCATGCGTCGCCATGGCGATCAGACTGATGGATTCTTCATTGGCATATTGCACAATGCGTTGGGCCGGGTCGCCAAATTGTGCTTCCAGCTTCACAGCGTACCCCATTTCACGCAGACGCTCCGCCTCGGGGCGCAAACCCTCCAAAAGTTCATTGCGCAGTGCTTGCAGCTCGTGTTCCACTTCAGAATAACCGCGCTCGACCGCGCTGTTGTACGCCTCGTACGAACCGGAGAGCGGGTAGCTGCCGATCATCATGTCGCGCGACGTGGAAATTTCCATGGGTAGGTTGGGCGGGGGCGCCACGCGCAACAAGACCAGGGCGACATCATGTGGATCGAAAAAATCAAGCACGATGTGGACGATCTGCAGGCTGAAGTCAGATCCATCAAGTGGGATCAGCACTTTTCGCTTCACGGTCTTTGCCTCCTTTTGAGGAGTGGAAAACAAAGGGAGCGACAACATTCTACATTTGTCATCCCTGCGCTTTCTTCCACTTGTCATCTAAAGCCAAACGGCTGGAGCGAAAACTCTTATCGCAACAGTACGCCGGTCGGATCATATTTCCAGGATTGCAGCACCTTCATGTAGTTGGCGCGTTCGAAAGCGGCCGGCTCGGCGACATTCTTCTGGCTCATGCTGCCGCGCGCCTGCGCCAGAGAATGATACTCATGATCCTCCAGCCATTGCGCCATCTCCTGCACGACAAGCCCCATGCGCTGTACGCCGTTGCGCAGCAGTTCCGAGGTCATCATCGTCACATTGGCGCCGGCCATCACACCCTTCAGCACGTCTTCATAAGAATGCACACCGCGCGTAATGGCAAGGTCTACAGACACCCTGCCGTAGAGGATAGACACCCAGCGCAGCGGCAAGCGCAATTCCCATGAGCTCGATAACGTCAGATTGGGGGTAACCTCCAGCCGCTCCAGATCAAAGTCGGGCTGATAGAAGCGATTGAAGATTACCAAACTATCGGCGCCTGCCTTGGCCAGCCGCATTGCCATGTTGGCGAACGAGCTGAAGAACGGGCCCACTTTGATTGCCAGCGGGATCGAGATGCTGGCCTTTACGTCATGCACGACATCAAGATACATCTGCTCGACCTCGGCGCTCGTCAAGGCAGGGTCAGTGGGGATATAGTAAATGTTCAGTTCCAACGCGTCGGCGCCAGCTTCCTGAATCATGCGTGCATATTCCACCCAGCCGCCAGTCGAGACGCCGTTGAGACTGCCAATGATCGGAATCTGCACGCTCTCTTTGGCGCGGCGCAACAGGTCGAGATAGGCATTGGGGCCGATATTATAGCTGTCCATCTCTGGGAAATAGTCCAGCGCTTCGGCAAAACTCTCAGCGCCATAGGAGAGATAGTGGTCGAGCAGATGGCTCTCGCCGACGATCTGCTCTTCAAAGAGGGAATACATCACGATCGCAGAGGCGCCGGCGTCCTCCAGCCGCTTGATCTTGTCTAAGTTATCCGACAGCGGCGAAGCCGACGGGACAACCGGGTGTTTGAGTTTTAATCCCAGATAGTTTGTAGTCAGGTCAACCATGGATCTTGCCTCCTATGGATTTGATTACGGCGCGTTGTTCCATTCGTGGCGTAGCGTGCGGCGCATGACGGTTGCGGTGGGGAGCACCATTCCTCCAGGCGACCCGTCTTCCTCGACGTGCGAGCGGCCATCCAGCCGCCATGCGCTGCACGGCTACGCTCACGCCGGCTCTGCCGCGAGATATTCCAACTCTTTCCAGTTCCGTGCGATCATCACTTCGGCCTGCGCCAACAGCGCTTCCGAGGTCTCCGGGTCGGACTGCATCAACATGCGATAGCGTGATTCGTTCAACGCATAGTCGCGGAAGCGGATCTTGGGCGCCTTGGAATCCAGTTGGAAGGGATTCTTGCCTGCTTCGCGCAGGCGCGGGTCATAGCGGTAGAGCGGCCAGTACCCAGAATCAACGGCCAATTTCTGCTGATCCATCCCCTTTGCCATGTTGATGCCGTGAGCAATACAGTGGCTGTAGGCAATAATTACCGATGGCCCATCGTAAGACTCGGCTTCCTGAATCGCACGCAGCGTCTGGGCATCACTGGCGCCCATCGCGATGCGCGCCACATACACATAGCCATAGTTCATCGCCATCTTGGCGAGATCCTTCTTGGGCGTGGTCTTGCCACCCGCGGCAAACTTCGCTACAGCGCCTAACGGCGTCGCCTTGGAAGCTTGACCTCCTGTGTTGGAGTAGACCTCCGTGTCAAGCACGACAATATTGACATTGCGGCCGCTTGCCAGCACATGGTCGAGACCACCGTAGCCAATATCGTAGGCCCAGCCGTCGCCGCCGATGATCCAGACATCTTTCCGCATCAACTTGTCGGCCAGGCTGAGCAAGTCAAGCGCTTCAGGACGGTCGACGCCACGCAGAACCTGCTGCAACTGTTCGACGCGCACGCGCTGCGCGGCAATGCCGCTTTCATCGCTCTGGTCGGCGTTTAGCAGGGTGTCCGCCAACTCATTGCCGATCACATCACGTAGGCGCTCCACCAGTTCGCGCGCATATTCATTTTGTTTGTCCAACGTCACCCGCATCCCAAGGCCAAACTCGGCGTTGTCCTCGAACAGTGAGTTCGACCACGCGGGGCCGCGGCCTTCCGGGTTGACCGACCATGGCGTCGTCGGCAGGTTGCCGCCATAGATGCTGGAGCAGCCGGTGGCATTGGCGATCACTGAGCGCTCGCCGTACAACTGGCTGATCAGCTTGAGATAAGGCGTCTCCCCGCAGCCGGCGCACGCCCCAGAGAACTCAAAGAGCGGCTGCAAGAGTTGCACGTTCTTGACGTTGTTCCACTTGAGCGTGTCCACGTGCTGCGTCTCCGGCAGCTTGGTGAAAAAGTCCCAGGTGCGGACGCCTTGTTCGCGCAAAGGCAACTGGTCTTCCATGTTGATCGCCTTGCGACCCACCGCGGCCTTATTCTTGGCCGGGCAGACCTCGACGCAAAGCTGGCAGCCCGTGCAATCCTCGACCGCGACCTGGAGCGTGTACTGAAGATCCGGGAACTCTCGCCACCGTGAATCCGCGGTGAGGAACCCTTCCGGCGCATCGGCCAGCAATTCAGGCTCGACCAGCTTGGAACGAATCACGGCGTGCGGACAGACATACACGCACTTGCCGCACTGGATGCAGACATCCGGGTCCCAGACCGGGACTTCCAGGGCGATGTTGCGCTTTTCCCACTGCGTGGTGCCCGTCGGGTAGGTGCCATCGACCGGCATCGCGCTGACTGGCAGGAAATCGCCTTCGCCCTTGATCATCATGGCTGTGACATCCTGCACAAAGGCAGGCGCATCAGCAGGCACCGCGGGCGGGAGTTCGAGCGTGCTGGTGACCGCATCCGGCACTTTCATCTCGAACAGGTTGGCCAAGGTGGCATCGACCGCCGCATAGTTGCGCCGCACAATGGCCTCGCCGCGCTTGCCGTAGGTCTTTTTAATCGATTCCTTGATCTTCTCAATCGCCTCTTCGCGCGGCAAGACGCCGCTGATCGCAAAGAAGCAGGTCTGCATCACGGTGTTGATACGGCCGGCCATGCCCTGTTCGGCGGCGACCGCGTAGGCATCGATCACATAGACCTTGATGTTGCGGTCGATGATTTTCTGCTGCACGACGCGCGGGAGATAGCTCCACACCTCGTCCACCGGATAGGGAACGTTGAGCAAAAGCACAGCGCCAACTTCCGCCTCGCCCAACACGTCGTAGCGTTCGAGGAAGCCAAATTGATGGACGCCGATAAAGTTGGCCTTCTGGATCAGATAGGTGCTGTGGATCGGGCGGGGGCCAAAGCGCAAATGCGAAACCGTGCGCGCACCTGACTTCTTCGAGTCGTAAACGAAATAGCCTTGCGCGTAGTTGTCAGTCTCTTCGCCAATGATCTTGATCGAGTTCTTGTTGGCGCCCACTGTGCCGTCGGAGCCAAGCCCCCAGAACAGCGCGCGCACGACTTCCTTCGGCTCCGTCGAAAAGGCAGGGTCGTAGTCGAGGCTGGTGTGCGTCACGTCGTCATTGATGCCGATCGTGAAGTGATTCTTGGGTTGCGCCTTCTTGAGTTCGTCGAAGATGCCCATCGTCATGGCCGGGGTGAATTCCTTCGACGACAGGCCATAGCGGCCGCCAATGACCCGCGGGAATTGCGCAAAGGGCGACCATCCCTGCATCGCGCCTTCGGCCAATGCGGTCAGGACATCCTGATAGAGCGGCTCGCCCGCGGCGCCAGGCTCCTTGGTGCGGTCGAGAACCGCAATTGCCTTGGTGGTTGCGGGCAGCGCCCTGACAAAGTGTTGGACCGAGAAGGGGCGGAAAAGCCGCACTTTGACCATGCCGACCTTTTCCCCACGCGCCAGCATCCAATCCACAGTTTCGTGCACCGCTTCGGCGCCGGACCCCATCACGACAATGACGCGCTCGGCATCGGGTGCGCCCACGTAGTCGAACAGATGATACTGACGGCCGACAAGCGCTGCAAACTTATCCATCAGTTGCTGCACGATCTCAGGCGTCGCCACGTAGAAGGGGTTGGCGCTCTCACGCGCCTGGAAGTAGACGTCGGGATTCTGCGCGGTGCCGCGCATGACTGGCTTTTCCGGGTTGAGCGCCCGCGCACGGTGCGCGCGCACCAGGTCATCGTCGATCATGGCGCGAATGTCTTCATCAGCAAGCTGCTCGATCTTGGCGACCTCATGCGAGGTGCGGAAGCCATCAAAGATATGCAGGAAAGGCACGCGTGCTTCGAGCGTGGCTGCCTGCGCGATCAGCGAGATATCCATCACTTCCTGCACAGAGTTGGCAAAGAGCATGCCCCAACCGGTGCCGCGCGCGGCCATCACATCGCTGTGGTCGCCGAAAATCGACAAGCCCTGCGCGGCCAGCGAACGCGCCGCGATCTGGAAGACCGTGCTCGTCAACTCGCCTGCGATTTTGTACATATTGGGGATCATCAGCAACAAGCCCTGGCTTGCCGTGAAGGTCGTCGTCAGCGAGCCGGTCTGCAGCGCGCCATGCACCGCGCCGGCCGCGCCACCTTCCGATTGCATCGCCACCACCGTGGGCACGCTGCCCCACAGATTGCGTATTCCCGCAGCACTCCAGGCGTCAGCCAGTTCACCCATGGGTGAAGACGGGGTAATCGGATAAATTGCGGCAACCTCGTTGGTCTTGTAGGCGATGTAGGCGGCCGCCTCGTTGCCGTCAATCGTGACTTGTACTCTAGCCATTGTGGATTTCCTCTCTAGCCTTACGTTTATACTTCGCGTGCATCGACGACGTGATCGCCGATCGACTCAAGTGCAGAAATGAGTTTGTCCTTGGTGACGCCCTTGACCTTCACGACAAGTTCACGCGCGCCGTCTGTCTCGCGCGCCATCGACCCTACACTGAGGATCAAGCCACCCATTTCTGAGATTTTAGTGGAGAGCCTGGCCAGCGTACCTGAGCCAGTAGGCACCTGCACCGTGAGCCGCAGCCCATGTTCGCCGCCGCCCAACATTTCCACAAATGCCTTGAAGATGTCGGTTTCGGTAATTACACCGACCACCTTGCCGCTATCGTCAACAACTGGGACGCCGCCGATCTTGTGGGTCACCATCAAGCTGGCCGCATCCTCGACCGGCGTGTCCTGGTTGATGGTGAGCACGTTGTGGGTCATAATGTCGCTGATCTTCAGCTTCCACAAAAGATAATTGACTTCCCACACACTCAACGAAGTCGCCGGCGAAGGCGATGCATGCAACATATCGCGTTCGGAAACAATTCCCACGATCTTGCCGGCGCTGTCCACCACGGGCAGACGCCTGAATTTTTTGTCGCGCAGTAGTTTCAACCCTTCCTGAAAGGGCGTCTCTGCCGTTATTGTCACTGCTGGCGATGTCATACGCTCACGTACCAACATAAATGATCCTCCTTGCATCAATAAAGACGTAGGACAAGACTACTATAAAGCAGAATCTCCCTGCCATGCGTCATGCACGTGGGGAGATTCCCTTTAGTCATGTGTGCAGTCGGGGGACTGGTCAACTGACTAGGCGTTTGGCCTTAAAAATCGGTGGACTTCGACAGGAATTTACAGTTTTTCCTGCAAGCCATCAAAGAAGATCACCAGCAACTGCTGCGCCAACTTCTCGCTTGGGATGACGCCAGCGACTGGGGCCACCTGGAAGTAGGGATACATCATGCCCAACAGCGTCCAAGTGGCGACCGTAGCATCGATCGCCTTGAACTCACCGCGCGCGATGCCGTCAGCCAGAATGCTGTTGATGCGCCCGATAAACTGGGCATGATAGTGTTCGATAAATTGTTGTCGCGTCACTGGATCAAGGTTGCCCAATTCTTGGCTGGCCAAGCGCAGGCTGGCGCGCCGCTCCGCTGGCAGCAGTAGGATCTGCTGCACAATTGCTTCGATCTGATCGCGACAGGTTGGGCCGGACATGCGGCAGCGCTCGATGAGCGTCGCAAGTTCACGCAACACGCTTTCCAGGATCGCCACAAAGAGCTGCTCTTTATCACGGAAATGATAGTAGAGCGCAGCTTTGGTCAGCCCCACCGCGTCGGCAATCTCGCGCATGGAGATGCCGCGATATCCTTTCTCGACAAATAAACGTTGGGCAGCGGCAAGAATGGCTTCCCGGCTGTCAACGCTCTCGGCGTGCGACATGGTGTTTACCATCTTTCAAAGTACGGCGCCGTTCAAGCGGGCTGGATCAAGCATCCCCGGATCTTTGCATGATCCGGGGATGTGCTCAGCACTCTGTACGTGCAGTAAAATTTTCCTGATCCCTAGGTTGAATTCTTATGCTCAGCATCTTCCAGCAGGCTTTGGAGCTTCCTGGAAGATTGTCGCCAGAGGTAGATTCATTTTATAGAGGCCAGTAAATGCATCCAACCTGCTACTGTTTAGAACCCAGGCAGCCACGGACGCCCGTAGGACAGGAACGGCCACGGGATGGCGACAAGCACCGCGATCACTGCCAGCGTCGCGTAGATGGCCCCACGCTTGAATTTGCCAGCGGGGGTCGTCGCACGTTTTGCGGTGATGACTGCCACATGCGCCAGCACCCACGCTACGATCATGACGCCGATGTGTTCCATGGCGAAAAAGCGCACGCTGTTCTGCCACCAGCTCCCCCCGATGTAGAGCACGAGGCCTAACAGCAACTGAACATCCATCGAGATTGCAAACCAGGAGAGAGACTTGTGGTCGCTCTCAACAAACTCTTTTTTGCCAAAAAGTCCCGTATACATGCGCACCAGGACATAGATGGCCAAAACCATCACTACCCACCGCATAATGTTGTGCAGGATCAGCACGAAATCCATTTATCACTCCTTTTCGTTTTGCAAGATGTTCGCCTGTACGAGGCGATTTGAATAACTAACACTGACGCCTAACCAGGATGCTATCACACATGGCAGACTTCCGTAAGCCTATCCACCGTCCGTTCAGGGACGCGCTGCCGAACCTCTGGTCGCAGCGCTGTTCTCCGTCGCCATGGTGGACAGTTCGTCCGCGCGCGATTTCAAGCCAAACGCGAGCACGGTCAGGACTAAGGCAATGATGCCGATCGTGAGATAAGCGTAACGATAACCGTCCATCCCACCGCCCATGCTGGCGGCCACCGCGCCCACTGACGCCGCGCCGACCAGTTGCCCGATGCTGGTGAAAACGGTCGCCACCGCCTGGGCAGCCGCGCGATCCTCGGCGCCGGCTTCGTTGAGCATAATGTAGCGGATTGGAGCGCCCAGCAATGCCGCCAGCCCCAGACCCACCACGACGCCCGCGGTGTAATACGCCACCAGATTGGCGCCAAGCAGCCATAGGAGCAACATGCCAAGCGCCAATAAAGCTGTGCCTCCGATAATCACCGCGCGCGAGCCTACCTTATCCAGCAACCGCCCTACCACAGGCGAGCCGATAAAGAGGGCAAAGACCAACGGCAGCAACATAAAGCTGGCGCGCGAACTTGTCACGCCAAAGGCGGCGACTGCCAAGGACGGCAGAAAGAGCACGGCGACTTCGCCCAGACCCGCGCCAAAGGCAATGGCCGAGGCCAGCCGCAGTTGCCGCGTCGCCAGCAAACTTGGACGCAGAATGGGGTCGGCGGCGCGGGTTTCGGCGCGCAGAAACAGCGGCGTCAGCACCGCGGCAAGCAGCAGGAAAGGCCACACCAGCCACGACATGATGCTGTCCATCAGATTGGTGGCGTCGATCTGGTTCAACCCCAATGCCAGTGAACCTAGCAAGGCGGTCAGCAGTATCATCCCCACCCAATCAAACGGTGCAACCACCTGTCGCTGCGCCGAAGGCAACGTGCGCCAGGCCAACCATCCGATGACCGCCGCAATGGGCAGATTGACCGCGAAGATCCAGTGCCAGCTCAACAGCAGCAACAAGCCCCCCACAACCGGCCCCACGATAAAGGCCAGCCCAAACACGGCGCCGATCAGCCCCAAGGCGCTGCCGCGTTTCTCGGGCGGGAAAGTGTCGCCGATCACCGCCGCGGCCACCGGGAAAATGCCGCCGGCGCCCAGACCCTGGATCGCGCGCCCCACGATGACAAACGCAAAGGAGGGCGCCAACATCACGATAGCCGACCCCGCCGCAAACAGAGCAATGTCGAGCACATAGATCGAGCGGCGACCATAGCGATCCGACAGCTTTGCCATCAACGGCGTGCCGACGAGATTCATCAACACGTAGATGTTGAACACCCAGGAGAGCGCCCGCGCATCGACCTGAAACGCGGTTTGGATGGCAGGCAGGGCAGGCCCGACGATGGCAATGTCCAGCGCCGCCATTAGCACGCCAAAAAATAGAATCCACAGCACCTTATTGCGCATATCTCCACCTCACTGGCTGACTTACCGACCGGTCAGTAAGTCAGCATACTCACGCGAGAGGGACTTGTCAAAAGTGGCGATGGCTCAGCATACGGTTTATGGCGTCTTTCATCGATCGATCGCCATATCTTCCATTGAGACTGGATCTTCCACTGGCTCCAGGTGGGTGAGAATAGTGGTTGGCCCGGCGAGCGTCTGGCGGATGTCGCGCTCGATCTGCTCCAGCAGGTTGTGGCCGCGCTGCACCGTCCACTTTCCGGGTACGAGCACATGCACCGAAATGAAGCGCCGTTGCCCGGCCTGGCGCGTACGCAAAGAGTGAAACTGGACGCCCTGCGGCGCGTAGCGCGCCATAATCGCCACAATCTGGTCGCGCTCCGCCTGCGGGATGGCCGAGTCGAGCAGCCCCAACGCGGAGCGGCGCATCAACTGAACGCCCGACCAGACAATGTTGACCGCCACTGCCAGCGCAAGCAGCGAATCCAAAATCAGCCAGCCAGACAATGTCACCGCTACGATGCCGACCACCACCCCGATCGATGTCCACACGTCCGTCATCAGGTGATGGGCATCAGCTTCCAGCGTGATCGAGTTGTATTGGCGGCCAGCGCGCATGAGCACGCGCGCCACACCAAAGTTGATTGCTGATGCCACCAACGAAACCAGCAGACCTGACCCGACATTCTCCAAAGGTTGTGGCGCAAACATCCGGCTAATGGCAGCCGAACCGATGCTGTACGCCGCCAGCAAGATCAGCGCGCCCTCGGCAGCGCTGGAGAAATACTCGGCTTTGGTGTGGCCGTAGGCGTGGTCTTCATCCGGTGGGCGTTCGGCGATGGTCAGCAAGAAGAGCGCCAATAACGCAGCCACCAGATTCACCAAGGATTCCATGGCGTCGGACAGCAACCCGACTGAACCCGTCAGCAGATACGCGGCGCTTTTGAGGCCAATTGTGACAATCGCCGCCGCAATGGAGAGATAGACATAGCGCCGGAGCGACCGCGGCGTGGCCGTGGAATCCCGACGATCGTTCATGGCGAAGGCACGCTAATCAACACGCCCCACGCCAGATCGGTGGACAGAAAACAACAGGACAGCCTTTCATGGGAATTCCGCTTTGGATTTGGCATAGCAAGAAGATAGCGCAGATTTGTGGAATCTGCGCTATCTTCTTGCTATCAACGTCGTATTTTTCGGGTTTCTTTCAAGCTTCTTTCGGGTTTCTTTTGATCCCGTGTTCACTCCACGGCCAGGATATGGATTTTGGGGTGGGGAACTGTTTCAAAAGAGCCGAAATGTGTTTTGAGCGTAAAGCCTTTCTCGAGGTGCGGCTCGTTCACCATCAGTTGCTTGGTCTCTTTAACCGCCCACTCAAACAGTTCGATAAAACGCGCGGCGTTTTCGCCTTCGTAGGCCTCAGTGCTTTCTTTGTGCTCGAAGGGAACTGCCAACCAATGCACGACGCTTTCAGGGTGGATGCTCTTGATAATGGCGAATTGTTTTTCATCGTTGCGTGCGACGATCGTGCCGGGTTCCAGGCCGGTGAGGATGCCGCAAAATGGACAAGGGTTTGTGCTTGGCGCTGTCATAGATTCCTTCTCTCCTTATCGAACAACTTATCGAACAACGAGGATGCAGATTTTCTAAATACGAGTTTGCGATCAAAGTCAAACTTTGTGCAATTGGCAATAGGCAGATGGTCTGAAGACTATTGCAGCCGCGATCCCAGGCTGATCCGACCGTGATCTCCGAGGCGCCCCCCAACGAAGACGCCGCGCTTGCTCAGCCGATGGCCAACAACCGGTCGCGATGCGCGGACAGCAGCAACCACCCCAGCAGACAGGCGTCGACAATGGTGATGCTGAGGGTGAGCACAGCAAACAGCGTCGAAAGGCTCTGTGGATTGCCGCCACCCTGAGCAACCCACCAAACAGCAAGCCCAGTTGCCCCTAGCGCCATTGCACCGGCAAAGGCAATTGACAACAGGAACGCAAAGCGTGCGCTGGGTGTATACAACGAAATCAGGGCGCCCGCAAGCACCACAAGCACAAGACTGGGCGCGCTCACACTCACAAGCCACCCAACCACCGCCAGGGAATGCCCATCGGCGAACACGCCGGCCTGCGCCCATGCCTGTTGCAAAAGGCCGGGAAGCATTCCCAGCAGCAAGAGCCCCCACCCAAACAAGGTGACAGCAATTATCTTGCCCAGAACAAAGGCGCGGTCAGGCAGCCGTGAGGCCAGCAACGTCTCCAGCGTTTGACGTTCGCGCTCGCCCGCAATCGAATCGGTAATCATCACCGCGGAGAGAACGAACGGCAAAGCCGCCCACACAATCGGGATGATCAACGGCCCCGCCTCGAGATAGCTCAACAAAAGAGCAGCGATGAGGCTCCACGCCATGATCAGGATGACAAGGAAGCTCCACCCGAAACGGGAGCGCACGAAACGCCATTCGCGCCACTCCTTGACCGCCATTGTCCAGCTATCAAAAATCATGCTTGGCATCATAGGAATGCTCCAGGATAGATCGGTAAGCAGTCGCCAACCCGCTATCAACCTGCTCAACCGATTCGATATCGGCGCCTGATTCGACGACAAGGTTTATGATCGAGGCGCAGGCTGTCCCGCAGGAAATCTCGACGATCAAGCAATTCTGATCGACAAAAGCGCGGCAGACATCATGGCGGCTTTCGACCAGACGCACGAGGTCTGCGGTGAAGCCTGCCCCCTTGATCACGACGCGGATTACATTGCCAATCTGCGCCAAGGACTTTGGCGTTCCGCGCGCAAGCAAGCGACCCTGGTGGAGGATAGCGATCTCGTCGCAGAGCGCGGCTTCGTTTGGATCGCGCGTCGTGATCAGCACCGTTGCGCCGTCCTGATGCGCCAGCCTGTTCAGATCGCTGCGCAGAAGCTCCTGATCCTGGACATCCAGACCGGCGGCCGGTTCGTCCAAAATCAAGAGGGCGGGGCGATGCACCAGCGCGCGCAGAATTGCCAGCTTGTGTTTCATGGTGGGGCTCCACTCGGCGACGCGTTCGTGCCGGCGCGGCCACAGATCAAGGTGTTGGAGCAGATCGCGAATCCGCGCGGTGCGATCGACTGCGGGCAAATGCCAGATGCGGGCGTATAACTCCAGGTTTTCGATAGCGGTCAGATTTTCGTACAAACCGGGTGACTGCAACACCACTCCCGTCCGTGCGCGGATTGCGTCTCCATCCGTGCGCACATCGAAGCCGAGCAGCCACGCCGCGCCACTCGTTGGCGGCGCCAATCCCAGCAATAAACGCACCAGTGTTGTCTTGCCCGCGCCCATTGGCCCCAAGACGCCGTAAACCGCACCGGTTGGAACATCCAGGTCGATATGATCGATCACCGTTTGGGAACCGAATGTTCGAGTGAGTTGTGCGGTGAGGACTGCGGGTGTTGGCACGTAATTCCTTTCACCCTACAAATCAATGCTGTTTTTCGCAGATTGGATTTCGGCGTCTGGCGGCAGAACGTTCACACATCCGTTCAGATGCCGTGAGGAGATTCCAGACAGTTCAGAAGCGTCAGGGCAAGACATTCACGACAGGCTGAGTTCGTCTGGATCATAGGTCTGACGACAGGCCGTGGAAAAGTTAGCATCACTGCCACTAGTATCCGATGAAGCAGGGCAGGCGACTAGGGGCAGGTGTCATGTAGCTGGTGTGACAGGTGTTGCCTGTTTCAGGCATCGCGCTTTTCGATCGGGGCCGTGACCATCAGGCGCGCGCCCGCGCCCGGCGCAGTCTCCAAGCGGAACTCTCCGTGCAACGCGCGCGCGCGCGAGCGCAGATTACGCAGTCCATTGCCAGGGCTGCGGCGAACCTGAGCAGGATCCATACCGACGCCATCGTCTTGGATAGATAATTGCAGCAGTCCCTCCTCGAAGCCAAATTGCACCTTCACCGCACGTGCCGCGGCATGTTTACGGACGTTGGTAAGCGCTTCTTGAGCAATGTGCAAGAACTCATCAGCCTGTCGCGCCGTGCAAACGATGGCGGCTTGTTCGTCGACCTTGAGTTCGATAGACAACAGCGTGTCGGTGCGCAGCTCCTGCGCCAACGCCTCCAGCCCCTGTTTGATGTTGCGCCCCTGGAAGCGCTGGGGACGCAGATGTTGAATATAGTTTCGGATGTCGACAATCACATCGTTGAGTCCCGTGATCGCGGCGCCGATCACATCGCGCGTCTGCTCCGGCGCGGTGTCGATCCGATGGCCCGCATCGTCGAGCAGCAAACCGATCGCGTAGATGGACTGAATAACGCCGTCATGCAGATCCATGCCGATACGCTCGCGTTCGCGCAGAATGGCAATCTGCTGATTTTCGCGATAAAGCTGTGCGTTTTCAACGGCAATCGCGGCCTGAATCGCAAACATCCCCAACAGATCCTGATCTTCCTGCGTAAACTCTCCATCGACGACGCCGCCGGAAGGGAGCGTCACGCGCTTATCCGTAAGGTAGAGGTTTCCATAGTACTTGCCTTTGGACGCAATCGGGACGCCCACCAACGTATGCATGGCCGGGTGACCTTCAGGGAAACCAATCGCACGCGCATCGGCTGCGATGTCGGCGATCCGCATCGGCTCCCCTTCCCGGCCCAATACACCGAGAATCCCTGCTCCCAAAGGCGCACCTACCAAACGATCATGTGACTCTGGGTTCAACCCCGACGTATAGAACTGTTCGATCGTCTGGCCGTCAAAGCCCATGACAGCCAATGCACCGTAGCGCGCCTGGACTAAAACGCGGCTCTGATCGACGACTTGCTGCAGCACCTTGGCAATATCGAGTTCGGTGGTGAGCGCCAGACCTGCTTTTCGCAACGCCTCCAAGTGTTCGCTGCGACGGAGCGCCTCCGCTTCGCCGCGCTCCAGATTCGTAGCGATCCAATGGGCAAACAAGGTGGCGCCAACGGTAATGATCAACAACTCGACAAACGTGGCCGGAAACAAGATCGGCTGCTGCCAAATCATCAACTTGAGCACCACCCATGCCGCCCAGGAAGTCAAGGGCGCGGCCACGCCGAGCCATCGGAGAGAACGAGTATCGATTCGGTTCATCATGTACTCAGGTTGCTTGCTCACGCGGTCATCGCTGTCACGCTATGGTATAATCAGTCGATTGACCGATACCTAAGCAACTAACAAAGTGGTGGCAACGAGACTGCCAGCTACGGAACGACTGGAAACGCCGAACATGCATATACGCATCTTGCTTGTAGACGACCACGAAATTG
This sequence comes from Caldilineaceae bacterium, assembly GCA_014879855.1. GTDB lineage: Bacteria > Chloroflexota > Anaerolineae > Caldilineales > Caldilineaceae > Caldilinea. Next base: position 25,906 of record JACSRH010000147.1, read on the forward strand.
TTCGACTTGGCCTCAAGGCGCTCCTTTCGCGCTACCCCCATTTCGAAGTAGTCGCCGAGGCGCGCGATGCACAGGAAGCCCTTGAACAGACCCTGCGCTTCCAGCCGGACGTGATCGTCATGGATATCCGGCTGCCCGGCAAGAATGGCATCGAGGCCACGCGCGAAATCATCGAGACGCGGCCGGAAACCAAGGTCATCATGCTCACCTCACATGCCGATGATGACGTGCTCTTCGATGCAATCAGCGCGGGCGCCAGTGGCTACGTTCTCAAGCAGATCGGCAGCGACGATCTTGTCCGTGCGTTGGAAACCGTTGGCCGCGGCGAGTCGATGCTTGACCCCGCGTTGACTCAGAAAGTTTTTCAGCGAGTGCGTGAGTCGGCGCGCCGTGCAGAAGACGAATATTTCGCCGCTTTGACAGAACAGGAACTTAACATTCTCTCCTTGATCACGGAAGGTCTGACCAACCGTGAGATCGCCGAACGCGTCTTTCTCAGCGAAAAAACAGTGCGCAATTATGTCAGTTCGATCTTGTCGAAGCTCGACCTCTCGTCACGCGCCGAAGCCGCCGCCTACGCCGTGCGCCACCACATCCTTGAACATTTACAAAACACTCATATATAGCTGCGCACGGTCACATCCCAATTGCGGGTGGGAGTATATCACAACTTGGCGTCGCGTGCGCGGCGTGTGCAATCGAGCGGGCGCATCTCAACCAGTCAGGCTGACTTGACGCTCGGCGCTCTGCATGACTGGTCATGTGACCAGTGGCTGAACTCTACGCTCGGTGAATCCAACGGAGAGCAATTCACGGTAGTATGGAGATGCCAGACAATGCGCGACAACTTCATCGTGGGCGCGCATTGCCTGCAGAAAAACCTGACGGTTCGCTACACCATGCGAGCAAACATCTCAAGGGGGAGACGTATGTACAAGACAATCTTGGTGCCGCTGGATGGTTCGCCGCGTGCGGAAACGATCCTGTCCCACGCTGCGTCACTGGCGGCCAAATACCAGGCAAAGCTGGTGTTGTTGCAGGTTGTCGAGCCGATCGTTGCCATGGTCACACCGTACGACATGGTTCCTTATGTCGACAAAGATGCAGCAGAACGAAGTATGGAAGAAGCAAAGTCCTATTTGGCAGGCAAAGAGGGCGAACTGCGCGGCCAGGGCATTGAGGCCAAATCGGTCGTGGAGAGTGGTCCAGTGGTCAGCGTTATTCTTAACGTCGCCGAACGCGAGAAGGCCGACCTGGTGGCAATGGCGAGCCATGGCCGCACAGGATTGTCGCGCGTTTTCTACGGGAGCGTTGCCGCCGGTATTCTCCACAAAGCGGATCGACCGTTGCTTCTGATTCGCGCGCAGGACTGAACGAACGAGCTTGCGTCCGGGAGAAAGCGCTATGTATAAACGCATCCTCGTGCCGCTGGATGGCACCAAACGCTCAGAGGCGATTCTGCCACAGGTGGAATCGCTGGCGCATCAATTTGGTGCGGCGATCATTCTCCTGGAAGTGCTGGAGCCGCCTCCCCAGCACGCCGCCGCGGTGGCGCCTGATCTTCTGAAGGCCGGCGCAGCACAGCGCACCACAGAGATCAGGCGCTACGTCTATGAGGTGCAGGACCGCCTGACCGCGCGCGGATTGACCGCCGACGCTGTCATTACCCCAGGCCCCGTGGTCGATACAATCTTAACAGTAGCCAAAAATGAGCAGGTCGATCTGATCGCCATGGCGAGTCACGGCTACACCGGTCTGGCGCGTTTCCTGCACGGCAGCGTCGCGGCCGAGGTGCTTCATCGCGCCCGAACGCCCTTGTTGATTCTACACGCCGACGAGGAAGAGGCATAGGCCGCGCCTGCTCTGAATGCCATGCAAACCGTTTATGGCCCCATCCCATCCCGACGTCTGGGACGTTCGCTTGGCGTCGATCCCATCCCGCTGAAGACGTGCAACTGGAATTGCATCTATTGCCAGCTCGGTCGCTCAACGCCGCTGGTCAACGAGCGCGGCGAATACATCCCACGCGAGACGATCCTGGCTGAAATCCAGGCGACATTGGCGCATCATGCCCCTGGCGAAATCGATCACATTTCCTTTGTCGGGTCGGGCGAGCCCACCCTGCACAGTGGACTGGGCTGGATGATCCGCGCGGTCAAGCAGATCACGACCATTCCGGTGGCAATAATCACCAATGGCGTGTTGCTGCACCGTGCGGATGTGCGCGCGGAGCTGCTCGCGGCTGACATCGTCATGCCCACGGTAAGCGCAGGCACAGCGGCGCTTTACCAGCGCATTCACCGGCCCCATCCAGCCGCCACCTATGCACGCTTAATTGACGGGTTGGAGGCGTTTCGCGCAGCGTACACCGGGCAGATCTGGGTCGAAGTGATGCTGATGCGCGAGGTGAACGACGCTGAAGACGCGCTGCTTGCGTTGGCGACCGTGCTGCGGCGCATCCGCCCCGATCAGGTGCACGTCATCCTGCCCGACCGCCCGCCCGCGGAACCCTGGGTCATGGCCGCGGATCAGGATGGGCTGCTGCGCGCCGAAGCAGTGCTTGGCCCGATCGCGCACATTGTCCACCCTTTCTCCCATGACGTCCATGTCAGCGACTATCTTTCACCGAGCGACGCGATCGTTGGCATTGTGACGCGCCATCCGATGAGCGAGCCGCAATTGGTCGCGGCGCTGGATAGCTGGTCGCCTGGCGAGGTCGCCGCGGCTCTGACCGAGCTGGAACAAGCCGGCGCCATTCGTCCTGTGGATCGGCTCGGCGTACGTTTCTGGGCCGCGGCAACCGCACTCTTTCCATCCTGACCCCACATCGTGGCCGTCTCGTCCGCCTCAGCCAACTCCATAAACAGCAATCAAAGACGTAAGAAACAGGAGAAAACCTGATGAATGCACTCACTGTAGCCACACTGCACCGGTTTGATGCGCTGCACGCCAGCATGAAAGAAGTCATCACCGCGCTTCCTGCCCAGGCGCTGGATTGGTCGCCCGCGCCGGAAGTCAACTCGGTGGCGGTGCTCGTCGCCCATGTCTGCGGCTCCGAGCGCTTCTGGATCGGCGAAAAGATCGGCGAACTGGACGCGCAGCGCGATCGTGACGCCGAATTCACAGTGCGCGGCCTGGACCACGCCAGGTTAACCGCGATGCTGGATGCCTCGCTGGGCATGATGCAGCCCGTTCTGGAAAAGCTCACGCTGGATGAGATGTCACGACCGGCCAGCGCGCCTGTGTCACGCGACGGCTCTGCTCACGATGTGGCGTGGTGTCTGCAACACGCGCTCGAACATGTCGCGGTGCACACTGGACACGTCGAACTGATGCGTCAATGGTGGAAGAGCCAACCTTGATCCTGGCCAGCTATTCATCCTCCTGGTCAACTGGCCGGGAGGATCACTCCTCGTGTGCCCAGGACAATCTCCCTTCCTACGCCTGTGGAAAAATGACGCACCGCGCAGTACCCTGATTAGATGGAACTGCTGGTTCCAATTTCAAGCTCCCACGCTATTTTGATACCGGGGATTACCGGCCAGTCAATCTTTTCCTGTTCCATAACATAGTGCGAGGGATTGTATGTCTGTTAAAACCAGTCCACCGTCACGCACCCGGCCGCGACCGGCAGCCGAACATCCAAGCGGCGACCCGCGTTTCAGCCTCATCGACCGCACCCTGAAGCGCTTCAGCTTCCAACAGGATGCGCTGATCGAGGTGTTGCACACCGCCCAGGAAGCGTTTGGTTTTTTGAGCGATGATCTGCTGATTTACGTCGCTCATCAGCTCAAGTTGCCGCTGAGTTGGGTCTATGGCGTGGCGACGTTCTACCACTTTTTCACCCTCACGCCCCAGGGGGAGCACAACTGCATCGTCTGTATGGGCACCGCTTGTTATGTAAAAAGAGCCGCTGAAATTGTGGCGGCTTTGCAGCAGGCGTACAGCGTCACTGCCGGCGAAACCACACGCGACGGACGCCTGAGCCTGAGCACCGCGCGCTGTCTGGGATCGTGCGGCCTGGCGCCAGTCCTTGTGCTGGACGGTGCGGTGTTGCCGCGCGAAACGCCGGAGAGTGCGCTCGAACGTGTGCGTCAACAGTTGATGAACGCCACCCACAACGGCGCGCCTCAGCCTGCAACAAATGGCCATGCTTTCGAGGGTGAGGAGTAAGAAGCCATCATGAATCGAGCAGATCTTGAAACCATGGCGCAGCGCGAGGTGCAGCGCCAACAAACATTTCGCTGTCGCATCCTCTGTTGCGCGAGCACGCCCTGTCTCTCATCAGGGGGATCGGCTGTCCATGACGCCATCAAAGACGCCATCAAGGAAGGCGGTTTCGACGCCGATTTTCAGGCAGTCGCCACCGGCTGCATGGGCCCGTGCAGCCGTGGCCCCATGATCACCGTACAAACGAGTGGGGGCGAAGATGTCATTTACGAACATGTGACGCCAGAGGCCAGTCGTCAGATAGTCGCGCATCATGCCGCGGCCAGCCCCGCGCCGGTTGAGTACATTCTGCCGGGTGACATCCCATTTTTTGCCAAGCAGAAGAAGGTGGTGCTTGCCAACAGCGGATTCATTGATCCCGAGCGGCTCGAAGATTACGTAGCGCGCGGCGGTTACACCGCGCTGGGCTATGCCCTGCGCGAGATGACGCCCGAAACAGTCTGTCGCGAGATCATCGACAGCGGGCTGCGCGGGCGCGGCGGCGCGGGCTATCCCACCGGCCTGAAGTGGGACATGGTGCGCAAAGCGCGCGGGGACAGGAAGTATGTCGTGGCCAATGGCGATGAAGGCGATCCCGGCGCGTATATGGATCGCACGCTGATGGAGTCGGACCCGCATCGCTTGCTTGAAGGCATGGCAATCGCCGGCTACGCGGTCGGCGCCGACCAAGGCTTTCTCTACGTGCGCGGCGAATACCCCATCGCCGCCAAACGGCTGGAGCGCGCCATTCGCGCGGCCGAGCGCCGCGGTCTGCTGGGCAGCCGCGTGCTGGACAGCAACTTCAACTTCCGCGTGGATGTACGCATCGGCGCCGGTGCATTTGTCTGCGGCGAGGAGACCGCGCTGATGGCCTCGATCATGGGGATGCGCGGCCAACCGGTGCCACGGCCACCCTATCCTGCGCAAAGCGGGCTGTGGGAGAAGCCGACGCTGATCAACAACGTGGAAACCTTGGGCAGCATCGCGCCCATTATCCAGCACGGCGCCGCCTGGTTTGCCGAGATCGGCACGGCCAAGAGCAAAGGCACCAAGATCTTTGCGCTGGCCGGCAAGGTCGACACGACCGGGCTGATCGAGGTGCCGATGGGCATCACCCTGCGTGAGATCGTCTACGACATCGGCGGCGGCATCCCTGATGGGCTGGACTTTAAGGCCGCGCAGACGGGTGGACCGTCGGGCGGCTGCATTCCCGCCGCGCATCTGGACACACCGATGGATTACGAGAGCCTCAGAGCGCTAGGATCGATCATGGGGTCGGGCGGGCTGATCATCATGGACGAGCGCTCGTGCATGGTGGATGTCGCCAAGTTCTTCATGGAATTCTGCATGGATGAAAGCTGTGGCAAATGCGTGCCCTGTCGTGTGGGCACAGTGCAGATGCACCATCTGCTCGAACGCATCACCACCGGCAGCGCCACCGCGCAAGATCTGGAGACGCTCCAAGATCTGTGTGTGATGGTCAAAGAAACCAGCTTGTGCGGCCTCGGCCAGTCCGCGCCTAACCCGGTGTTGAGCACCATCCACTATTTCCTGGAGGAATATATGGCTCACATCCGCGACCACCAGTGTCTGGCTGGCGTCTGCACACTCGATCAGGCGCCGATAACGGAACTGGCGCTCGTCTAAAAATCTCTCGATCTCCTCATCGCCCAATTCTCGTCAAGGTCGAAAGCATGGGAGAGTATGCGATGGTGAGATTTTCAAGGAGACAACTTTATGTCAGTTGTTACATTGACGATTAACGACGAATTGGTGAGTGCACAGGAAGGCGAAACCTTGCTGGCTGTGCTGCACGAGCGCGGGATCGACATGCCGACGCTCTGTCATTTGGAAGGGCTGAGCGAGCGCGGCGGCTGCCGGCTGTGCATGGTGGAGTTGGAGGGCAGCAGCCGGCTGCAAGCTGCATGTGTAACGCAGGTGCAGGAAGACATGATCGTCCACACGCACAGCGAGCGGCTGGTCAAGTACCGCAAGATGATCCTGGAATTGCTCTTTGCAGAGCGCAACCACATCTGCGCGGTCTGCGTGATGAACGGCAACTGCGAGTTGCAGTGGGAAGCCGCCAAGATCGGCATGGATCATGTGCGCTACGAATATCTCAACCCGGACCTGGCCATGGACGCCAGCCACGAACGCTACGTGCTCGACCACAATCGCTGCATTCTCTGCACGCGCTGTGTGCGCGTCTGCGACGAGATCGAAGGCGCGCATGTGTGGGATGTGATGGGGCGCGGGGCTAACAGCCGCGTAATCATCGACCTCAACCAGGCGTGGGGGACGAGCCAGAGCTGCACAAGCTGCGGCAAGTGCGTGCAGGTCTGCCCGACGGGCGCGCTCTTCGACAAGGGCGCGACGGTGGCCGAAATGGAGAAGCAGCACAATTTCCTGCGCTGGATTCTGGATGGCAGAGAAAAGAATGTGTGGTCTTACGGGAAGTAAGAAATTCAAGTTTGAATTGTGAGTCGTGAATTGTGAAATTGGTTGGCTACTGGGGGGATTGTGGCGAAAGGCGATGATCTGGAGCAAACCATCACAATTCACCATCCAAAGTTCACAATTCACAATTTGTCTCAAAGAAGGATTGTTACATGAATAAATTACGATTCGCCACCGCCTGGCTCGGCGGCTGTTCCGGCTGTCACATGAGCTTTCTGGATCTTGACGAGAAGCTTATTGACCTGGCCGAAAAGATCGAGCTGGTCTATAGCCCGATCGCCGATGTGAAAGAGTTTCCCGAAGGGGTCGATGTCACGCTGGTCGAGGGCGCGGTCGCCAACCTGGACAACCTCAGGCTGGCGCAGGAGATCCGGGCGCGCAGCCGGCTGGTCGTCAGCTTTGGCGACTGTGCAGTGACTGGCAATGTGCCCAGCCTGCGCAACAAACTGGGTGTGGATGATCTGCTGACCGCGGTCTACCACGAAGGGCCGGGACGCCATCCCACCGGTGGGGATGCGATCATGCCGCGGCTGTTGCCCAAGGTGCTGCCGCTGCATCAGGTGATCAAGGTGGACGCGTTTCTGCCTGGCTGCCCGCCCGACGCCGAACGCATCTGGATCGCGGTCAGCGCGCTGCTGGCCGGCGAACCCGTCGTGCTCGAACCATCCATGAGAACCTTCGGATAAGCGGAGCTGAGTTATGACCAAAACCATTCTAATCGACCCTGTCACCCGCATTGAAGGGCACGCCAAGATCACGCTGCACCTGGACGACGACGGTCAGGTCGAAGAGGCGCGCTTCCACGTGACGGAATTTCGCGGCTTTGAGAAATTCTGCGAAGGGCGCAGCTTCTGGGAAATGCCCGGCATCACCGCGCGCATCTGCGGCATCTGCCCGGTGAGCCACCTGATGGCATCGTCCAAAGCGGGCGACGCCATCCTCGGCGTCAACATCCCGCCCACCGCGGCCAAGCTGCGCCGGCTGATGAACTGGGCGCAGCTCGTGCAGAGCCATGCACTCAGCTTCTTTCATCTCAGCGGGCCGGACCTGCTGCTGGGCATGGATTCGGACCCGGCCCAACGCAACGTCATGGGCTTGATCGAAAAATATCCAGACGTGGCGCGCAACGGCATTCGCCTGCGGCGCTTCGGCCAGAAAGTGATCGAGATGCTGGGCGGGCGCAGCGTTCACCCTGCGTGGACCGTGGCCGGCGGCGTGCGCGACCCGCTGAGCGACGAGAACCGCAGCAAGATTCGCCGCATGTTGCCCGAAGCACTCGACATCACCGGGTTGGCGCTCGACCTGCTCAAGGACGCCTTCGACAGCTTCAGCGACGAAGAGGCGATGTACGGCAATTTCCCCAGCCTCTATATGGGTCTCGTCACCCCGGAAGGCGGATTGGAACATTACGACGGGTTGCTGCGCGTCATGGACAGCGACGGCAATGTGTTGGAACCGGGGCTGGCGCCGGCGCGCTATCGCGAAATTCTGGGCGAGGCGACCGAACCCTGGAGCTATCTCAAATTTCCCTATTACAAACCGGCCGCGGTGCGCGACGCCAATGGCAGCGGTCGCACGCTGGATCACTACCAGGCTGGCATGTATCGCGTCGGCCCGCTGGCGCGCGTCAACGTGTGTGACTTTGCCGGCACGCCACGCGCCGACGCGGAGTTGCGCGAGTTCCGTCGCTTGGCCCCGCGCGGCCGCCCTGTCGCCAACAGTTTTCACTACCACTATGCGCGGCTGATCGAGATTCTATACGCGCTCGAACGCATCGTCGAGACGATGGACGACCCGGCCATCACCGACAAGCGCATCCGCGCCCACGCCGAGGTCAACAACATGGTGGGCGTCGGCGTGAGCGAAGCGCCGCGCGGCGCCCTCTTTCACGAATATCACGTTAACGGCGACGGTATCTTGCAGAAAGTGAATATGATCATTGCCACCGGCCAGAACAACCTGGCGATGAACCGCACGGTCAAGCAGATCGCCCAGTACCACATCAACGGCGGCAAAGTCACGGAGGGCGTGCTCAACCGCATCGAGCACGGCATCCGCCTCTACGACCCTTGCCTGAGCTGCTCCACCCACGCGGTGGGACAGATGCCGATGGTGGTGGAGGTCTACGATGCGGGCGGCGCTTTGGTCCAGCAGGTTGCGCGTGGCTGAGACAATCCTCGCTGATAGCATTCTTGTCATCGGGATCGGCAACACCCTGCGTCGTGACGACGGCGCAGGGTGGATTTTTGCGGAGATGTTAGCATCCGAACTGCAAAAAGCCGGTCAACGCGTGCACCTGGCGTCACAGCATCAACTCACCCTGGAGTTGGCGGAGGAGGCTGCGGAGCTTCGCCCCAGCCACATTATTTTTGTCGATGCCAGCGTCACCACCCACGACGCGGCGCTGACGCCGCTCCTTGGCGCCGCCCCCGGCAGCGCTGCCCCCGTCAACGCTGCCCCCGTCAACGCTGCCAGCCACGGCCTCACACCCGCCGCGCTCTTCGCGCTAATGCGCCGCCTTTACGCGGTTGCTGCTGCAGGTTGGTTGGTGCAGACGCCGGCAGAAGATTTCGGCCATGGAGAGGGCTTGAGCGAGGCCGCGCGCCATGGCGTGCAAGCGGCCCCCAGGATAGCCTCGGCGTTTCTCCGGCTCAATTGCTGAAGAATGCACTCTGCTTCGTGCGCGCATCACCACCTGAACACCCCGACAACTTCCGCCCATACGATGTAGCAATGGTATTCGCCTTGCAGCCAACAAGATGGGCTGAAAACGTCCTGCGCATAGCCTGCATTTGCGAACAACCGAAAACTGTACTATAAACTACATGATTTTTGCACAAAGATTGAACGCAGCAGATCACGGCATGAGTCTCACAGCATGAGCGTCACCTCAACCTATCCGGAGCAACGGAGCGCGGGACAAAACAATCGAAAGCTGATCTTGCTGTGGCTGGGACTGCTGGCAATCCCGCTAGTGGCGGTGATTTTGTTTGCCGTCTTTCAGCCGGTCAAGGTAGTGCCGCGCATCGGGCTGGCGCCAGGTTTTATCTTTACAGACCAGAACGGCGCGCGCCTGACCAATGAAGACCTGCGCGGGAAAGTGGTCATCTATAACTTCACGACGACCTCGTGTACGGCGCCGTGCGTCGATTCCGCACCGACGATGCAGGGCGTGCAAGCGTTGCTCGCACGCCTCGACACTGAAGGCATCCCGGTAAAAATGGTGACGATCTCGCTTGACCCTGAGCGCGACGCCCCGCAACGGTTGGGTGAGTACGCGCAGAGGCTGGGCGCGGATCCGGCCCTCTGGCACTTTGTCACGGGCGCGCCCGAACGGCTGAAGCAAGTCGTCGGTGGCGGGTTTGGTCTGTATTATAAACAAGAGGACGACGGCGTGTTTGAGTTTGACCCCATGATTGCGCTGGTGGATGGCAACGGCATTTTACGCGCCCAGTACAAGCGCGGCTTGCCCGATGTCGATTTTGTCGCGCGCGATCTGGGGCTGATCTTCGACGAGGTGCGCAACAGCACCGGCGCCGGCGGTTTGGTCTATGAAGCGGCGCATCTGTTCGCCTGCTATGCAACCTATTGATGGCGCCAGGCAAAGGGGGCGCGGACGGCGTGCACATTGAAGCGCCACCCAATGCGCCTGCGCGTGAAGGCCACGGATGGCGCACCTACCGCCTCTTGGTCGCCCTCGCAGCCATCATGGTGGTAGGTGCGGCCGCAATCCTGCTCTGGCAACGCTTTGGCCCACGACCGGGGCCAAAGTACGGGGTTGCCATCAATGCCAACGCGTCCGTGCAGGATTTTCGGCTAAATTCGACGCTTGGCCATCCGATTGCATTGAGCGATTTTGCTGATCGCTATACGGTGCTCTATTTCGGCTACACAACTTGCCCGGACATTTGCCCGACGACGTTGGCCGACCTGGGCAAGGCGGAAAAGCTATTAGGCGATGCGGCTAAGCGAATGCAGGTTCTCTTTGTCACGGTTGACCCGGAGCGCGATACGCCGGAGCGTCTGCACGATTATCTGGCCTACTTTAGCCCGACCTTTATCGGGCTAAGCGGCGGGCTGGAGGAAACCGAAGCTATCGCCAGCCAGTTTGGCGTCGTCTACGAAAAACGCTACGCCAGCGGCAGCGCAACCGATTATCTCATGGATCACAGCGCTGCCGTCATCGTGCTGGATGCGGAGCGCCGGCCACAAGTGATGTTTCCTTTTGGCGTGACGGCGGAACAGATCGCCAGTGATCTGCAAGCACTGCTGCGCTGACGACAGCGATTGAACATTGGATGTTATCGACCGGTCTGACCATTCAAGCCGGCCTCATCATTTTCACAACCTACATTAACCGTGTCAACGCCAAGCTTGAGTGTGACAAAGGAGTACTGAATGCGCAAAGAACCTGATACACCGCAAGGCACCATCGTCTTGATTTCGATCTTTCTGATCCTGATTCTCGTGCTGTGGTTCAATGCCTATTTCATTGTGTTGTCTAGAGGAGCGAACTAATGAGTGATCAGACCCACGAAACCGAACACTCGCCAAAAACTGGTGGGCACAGCGTTGATCCACAGCTTACGGACGACCCTATGCAGGAAGCTTCCCTGCATGTCGAGAAGTGGGAAGGCATCTGGATTCGCGTCTCCGTCGGGATGACAGTGGTGTTCATCGCGGCTATCACGCTGGCGGCGCTTTCGTTTGGCATCTCCGTGCCAGGCGCGACCGCGCGCATCAACCCTGCCACGTTGAACGACCCGGGCAGTCCCTTTGCCACGCCCGGCCTGCGCGAGCTGGCGCCGGGAAAATACGAGGCTTATATGGTGGCGCAGACATGGAACTTCTTGCCGGACAAACTCGAAGTGCCTGTGGGCGCGGAAGTCACCTTCTACATCACCGCGCGCGATGTGGTGCACGGCATCAAGATCGCGGGCACGAATGTCAACATGATGGCGCTGCCAGGTCAGGTGTCAACGCTCCGCGCCACCTTTGACACCCCAGGCACCTACAACTATATCTGCCATGAGTACTGCGGCTATGTCGCCGGCGCGCCAATCGGGCATCACACGATGTATGGCCAGATTACAGTGCTGCCCGCTGATGAGACAGCTCAAGTCACCACAGAGTAACGGAGAGGAACTTGCCAATGTCTGTACATACTCTATCTGCCGCCGAGCTGAAGGCGCGTCCGACACCGGCGCCGCTAACTGCACAAGACCTGAAGATTGTCGATCGCCTGGCGGGGTTGAACGTTCTGATCGGTGTGCTGGCGCTTTCGTTCGGCGCGCTCTTTGGCGTCTTTCAGGGACTTGAACACGCCAAGGTTTTCAACATCTATCCTTGGCTCCAGCCAGCCATCAAGACCTACTACCAGGGCCTCACGCTGCACGGCGCATTGAACGCCCTGGTGTGGACGACATTCTTTATCTGTGGCTTTTTTACCTTTGCCTTTGTCCGCAGCATCAACCGCCCGCTGAAATACCCGTGGATGAGCGTCGTCGCCTTTATCCTCATGGTCGTTGGCCTGCTCACCGCAGCCGTGCCGATGCTGACAAACAATGCGTCGGTGCTCTACACCTTCTACCCGCCGATGCTGGCAGATTGGGCCTTTTATGTCGGCCTGGTGCTGCTTGTCGTCGGCTCATGGGTGGTTGGCTACAGCATGTACTTCACCTACTATGCGTGGCGCCAGGAAAACCCAGACGCGCGTGCACCTTTTATTGCATTGACATCCACTATCACGATGGTGATGTGGCAACTCGCCACGCTGGGCGTTGCCGCGGAGATCCTCTTCCAGTTGCTGCCCAATGCGCTGGCGCCAGTGCTCGGCTATCCCGCACCGGGGCTGGATGCGCTGCTGAATCGCACCCTCTTCTGGTGGTTCGGCCACCCGCTGGTCTACTTCTGGCTGCTGCCGGCCTATGTCTCCTGGTATGCCATGTTGCCGGCGCAAACTAACGGCAAAATGTTTAGCGAACCGCTGGGGCGGCTGGTCTTCTGGCTCTTCCTGCTCTTCAGCACGCCGGTTGGCTTTCATCACCAGTTCGCGGACCCCGGCATCCCGGAAATCTGGAAATACATCCACATGATCTTTACAATGGGCGTCGGCTTTCCCAGCCTGATTACGGCCTTCACCGTGGTGGCGTCGCTGGAGATCGGCGCGCGTGCACGCGGCGGCAAAGGCTACCTGCGCTGGATCGGTCGCCTCAATTGGGGCGATCCCTCCTACGCCGCGCAGAATTTAGCGATGATCCTCTTCATCTTTGGCGGCATCGGCGGGCTGATCAACGCCTCCTATAATGTCAACATGGCGGTGCACAACACCATGTGGGTGCCCGGACACTTTCACCTCACGGTCGGCTCGGCGACTACACTCAGCTTTTTCGGGATTTCCTACTGGCTGGTGCCAAAGCTGACAGGGCACAAGCTCTTCACCAAATGGTTGGCGTTGGCGCAAGCGTGGACATGGTTCTTTGGCATGGTCTTCTTCAGCAACGCTTACCACACGCTTGGCCTGATCTTCAGCGTGCCGCGGCGCACCATGCTTGGTGAAGCGCCCTACTATAGCTCACAGTGGAACCCGCAGATGATGGAGTCGGTGCTCGGCCTCACTTTGCTGAGCATCAGCGCCACGCTCTTCTTTGCGATCATGCTCTTCACCTGGATTCTGCCGCGCAAGCTGGACAGGCCGATCGAGATGCCTGTCGCACAGCCGCTCGATCCGAAGCCCGCGCCCAAGTGGCTCGACACCTGGTGGCCGTGGCTCAACGGCGCGATCGCGCTGATCATCCTCTCTTACGGCCCAATGCTCTTCCAGCTTATCCGCGATGCGGAATTCTGGTCCAAGGGGATTCGGGTCTGGTAGACGCGTCCACCTGTCTCCCATCTCCCATCTCTCTTTCATGTGAGAGGGAGATGGGAGATTAGAGATTGTGCCGCGTTACTCCCCCACCAACCGATAGCCCACTCCCGGCTCCGTCACAATCAACCTTGGCATCGCCGGGTTCTCCTCCAACTTCTGGCGCAACTGCCCGAAGTAAACACGCAAATAATGCGTCTCATCCACATACTGCGCCCCCCACACTTCTTTGAGGATCTGGCGGTGCGTCAGCACCTTGCCGGCATGTTGCACCAGCAGACGGATCAGTGCGTATTCAGTCGGCGTCAACTTCACGGCCTCGCCCTTGCGGGTGACAAGACGCCGCGCCAGGTCGATCTGCACGTCGCCATAGATGAACACAGGATCGGATGTGGCCGGCTGAACGTGGCGCAAGGCAACGCGCAGGCGCGCCAGCAGTTCGACCGTGCTGAACGGCTTGGTGAGGTAATCGTCGGCGCCGGCGTCAAGCGCGCTTACTTTGTCCAGATCGCCGGCGCGCACAGAGAGCATGATCACCGGCGTGCTGGCCCATTCGCGCAGCCGGCGCAACACCTCGACCCCTTCCATGTCCGGCAGGTTTATATCAAGCACAATCACATCAGGACGATGGAGCGCGGCCTGCGCCAGCGCGGCCTGGCCGCAGTCGGCTTCGTACACCCGGTAATTGTTGGCCTCCAGGCTGATGCGTAGGAAGCGCCGGATTTGGATCTCGTCATCGACGATGAGTACGTGTGGGCCTTCACTCATAGAATAGCCTCCTGCACCGGGGGCGGCGCCGCCGAAGAGGGCAATCGGACAGAAAAAATCATGCCCCCGCCGTCACGATTGTGAGCGGTCAGCGTCCCCCCATGCGCCTCGACCAGGCCGCGACAGATCGACAGCCCCAACCCTGTGCCGCCGGCCAAGGTTCCCGGCACGCGATAGAATTTATCGAAGATGCGCGCCAGCGCGTCGGTGGGGATGCCTGGGCCATGATCGGCAAGGTTGATGCACACCCAATTCTTTTCCACCATGACGGCAATTTCCAAAGGCGAATCCGCAGGCGTGTACGCGCCGGCATTGTCGAGCAGGTTGACGAGCACTTGCTCCATCAGCACGAAGTCCAGCATGATCAGCGGCGTATCGGGCGCCACCGTCACCTGCACGGTGCGCTTGCCAAGCGCGCGGCGCAGCGCGACGCCGATGACGTCGCTGATGTCGCACCATTCCAGCTTGAGCTGCAACCTGCCCGCATCCAGCCGCGACATGTCGAGCAGGTTTTCCACCAGCCGATTGAGTCGATCGGCGGCAGACTGAATTTCACAAATCAGCTCGTTGCGGGACTGGTCGGTCAACACCGTGTTTTCGTCCAGCAGGCTGCTGGCGGCGCCGGTGACGGTCGACAGCGGCGTACGTAGCTCGTGCGAAATCGAGTTGAGCAACGTCGTATAAAGCCGTTCGGATTCACGCAGGACAACCGATTCCTGAGCGGCCTCGTCAAGCAACTCGCGCTCGATCACCAGGGAGACCTGGCTGGTGAAGGTTTCGAGCAGCACTTCCTGGTCAAAGGTGAGCCGGCCACTCTGCCGCGGACAAATCCCGACGACGCCTACCCTCCTGCTGGGGGTTGACAAGGGGCGAAACTGTGCGGCAGCCTGGGGCAGGGTCGCGGTGAAGCGTCCAGCCGGTTTGTTGTTGTCAAAAACCCAGGTCGCCACACCAAACTCCTGTTCGTTCACCGCCAGCGTGCTTGCCGGATGGACAACGTGAGACAGCTTTTCCTGCTCGGTCAACAGGATTGCCACGTCCGCCGCGAAAACCTGGCCGATCTGCTCGATCGCGGTGCGCAGCACATCGTCCATATTGACGGCGGTGGCGGTCTCGTGGGCGAGCGTATAGAGCGCGGTTGTACGGTCGGCGTTATACTGCGCCTGGCGCTCGCGCGTGCGCAGGCGCGCGGTCAGCGTGCCTGCAAACAGGGCAATCACAAAGTAGAACAGAAAAAGGATAATGTCTTCCAACGCCGAAATGGCAAAGGTGAAGCGCGGCTGAATAAACAGAAAGTTCCAGGAGATCGCGCTGAGCAGCGCGGCCAACAGCGCCGGCCCGCGCCCCAGATAGACCGCGACCAACAGAACAGCCAACAGTTCGATCAACCCAACCGCCTGATAGGAGATCCACGGCCAGACCGAATGCGCGGCCAGTAAGCTAAGCGTGACGCAACCGATTGCAATCGCCGCGCCAGCGTAGTCGCGCCACGTGGATTGAAAGTACGGCAGCGAAAATGGCGCGCGCAGCGGCGTTTTGCGTTTTGCCTTGTCCCCGGATACGACGTAAATATCGATGTCACTGCCTGCTCGAATCAGCCGGTCGACCAGCGAACCGCCGCGCCGCCAATCTTCAAAGCGCGTCTGCAACGGTTTGCCAACCACGATCTGCGTCGCATTACGCTGTTGCGCCAGGCGCAGCACCCCCTCAACAATATCTTCCCCTGCCGCGGTGACCACTTCACCGCCGAGACGGCGCACCAGCTCCAAATTCTGCGCCAGCAACTCACGCTGCCGCTCAGAAAGTCCGGCTGAGGTTTCGATGAACGCAGCAAACCACGGCGCCTCCAGCGTATAGGCCATGCGCCGCGTCCAGCGGATCACTTCCTCGGAAAAGGGGCTGGGGCTGACTGCCACCATCAACCGATCGCCCGACTTCCACGGCCCGGCGATGCGCTTGGCTTGCATGTAGTCTTGCAGCTTGTGGTCGA
Source organism: Caldilineaceae bacterium (assembly GCA_014879855.1). GTDB lineage: Bacteria > Chloroflexota > Anaerolineae > Caldilineales > Caldilineaceae > Caldilinea. The sequence goes on from JACSRH010000147.1 coordinate 42,195, forward strand.
CGTGCTCTGCAGTCAGACGCAACGCCATTTCACGCAGCGCAGTCAGATTGCCGGTGCGGAAGAAGTTGTTGGAAGCAACCTCGATGCGCTCTGTGGTGTAGACCTTGCCTTCAGCCAGGCGTTTGCGCAGCGCATCGGGCGGCAGGTCGATCAGCTCGATCTCATCCGCCAGATCCAGCAGCGAATCGGGTACTTTTTCGTACACAGTGATGCCCGTGATCTGGCGCACCGCGTCGACGCGGCTCTCGAAATGTTGCACATTGACGGTGGTGTAAACATCGATGCCCGCCTCGATCAGTTCGAGCACGTCCTGATAACGCTTCAGGTGGCGCGCGCCGGGCGCATTGGTGTGCGCCAGCTCATCGACCAGCACAAGCTGCGGCGCGCGTGCCAGGATGGCATCCAGATCCATCTCTTCCAGCACCGCGCCGCGATATTCGAGCTGCTGTTTTGGCAGTTGCTCCAGCCCGGCGAGCAGGAGTTCAGTCTCGGCGCGCCCATGCGTTTCCACCCATCCGACGACGACATCGCTGCCTTCTGTTCGCCGTGACTGGGCAGCGTGCAGCATGGCGTAGGTCTTGCCTACGCCTGCCGCCATGCCGAAGAAAATTTTCAGCCGGCCACGCTGTTGCCGCGCCTCGTAGCGCTGGATATCTGCCAACAGAGAGTCGGGATCGGGCCGTTGATCGTTCATAGCCCCTATTGTAATCCATCCAACGCCAAGTTCAGTTTCAACACATTGACATGTGGCTTGCCCAAAAAGCCTAGCTGTGGGGGCTCGACGCTTTGCTCAACCAGCGCTGCCAGCGCGGCGGGCTCCAGCCCCCGCGCCTGAGCCACCCGGGCAATCTGTAGCCGCGCCGCTTCGGGGCTGATGTGTGGATCAAGCCCGCTGCCGGAAGCGAAGAGCATATCGGGCGGCACGGCGACTTCCGCAGCCAGCGCGTTGGCGGAGCGAAACGCAGCCTCTCGTTCGCGAACCAGCGCCGCCAACGTAGCATTCGTCGGCCCAAAGTTGGTGGCCCCAGATGATCCAAGCGCATCGGGGGCGGAGCCAGCCATATAGTCCACGGCAGAAGGGCGCGGCCAAAAATAGAGCGGCGCTTGATTGGCCTGGCCGATCAGCGACGAACCGACGAGCGACTGGTTGGCGGTGACCAGGCTGCCATTGGCCTGGACAGGAAACGCAAGCTGCGCAACTGCCGTGATCGCCAGCGGGTACAGCACACCGGTGATCACGGTCAAGACAATCAGCAGGCGGAGCGCAACCACGATTGCGTCTGCGGTGCGGCGCCATGCGGCATCTCTCACCGCGCCTCTGTCCACCCTGCGCGTGTGCGGGTGCGCGGCATGCTCGACAAACAAAAAGCGTTCGACGACTTGATTCAACAGCCTGGTGAACTCATTCATATTAACCATGATGTGCTCCAAAACTTGCGCGACCATCTTTCACACGGGTAAGCCTGGCCGCAGAACGTGTCCACAAATCGTTTAGGCCAGCCCGACCCACTGAAGCACCACATCGATCAGCTTGATGCCGAGGAAGGGCGCGACCAGACCGCCCAGTCCGTAAATGAGCAGGTTGCGGCGCAGCACCGTGGCCGCGGCCATGGGCCGATAGTCGACGCCGCGTAACGCCAGCGGGATCAACGCCACAATGATCAACGCGTTGAAAATGGTGGCGCTCAGAATCGCACTTTGTGGCGAGGCCAGCCCCATGACATTGAGCACGCCAAGCGGCCCTGTTGCGCCTGGCTGAACCGCGTAGAGCGAGGCAAAGAGCGCAGGCAGAATGGCAAAATACTTGGCTACGTCGTTGGCGATGCTAAAGGTTGTCAGCGCGCCGCGCGTCATCAACAACTGTTTGCCGATTTCGACCACCACGATCAGTTTAGTCGGGTCGCTGTCCAGGTCGACCATGTTGCCAGCTTCCCGTGCGGCCTGTGTGCCAGTGTTCATGGCAACGCCCACATCCGCCTGCGCCAGGGCCGGCGCGTCATTGGCGCCATCGCCGGTCATAGCGACAAGATGACCCTCAGCCTGCTCCTGGCGAATGCGACGCAGCTTATCTTCGGGCGTTGCCTGCGCCATGAAGTCATCGACGCCCGCTTCAGCGGCAATGGCAGCCGCGGTCAAGGGATTGTCGCCCGTAACCATCACCGTTCGGATCCCCATGCGCCGCAGTTGAGCAAAGCGCTCGTGGATGCCACCCTTGACAATGTCTTTGAGCTCGATGACACCCAACACCTCTTTGTCAGCGGCGACGACCAGCGGCGTCCCTCCTGCTCTGGCGACAGCGTCGACTACCGTCTGGACGTCTTCGGGAAAGCGACCATCTTGTTCCACTAGAAAGGCGCGCACTGCGTCGGCCGCGCCTTTACGGATGACGCGTGCGGGATGGCCGTCATACGCAGAAAAATCAACGCCGCTCATCCGCGTCAGCGCGGTAAAGGGCACGAAGGTAGCCGCAGGTTCAGCCAGTTCCCGGCCGCGCAGACCATAACGCTCCTTGGCCAGCACCACAATCGAGCGGCCTTCGGGCGTCTCGTCGGCCAGGGAGGATAATTGTGCTGCGTCAGCCAGGGCTGCCTCGGACACGCCGCTCGCCGCGTGAAAAGCCGTCGCCATCCGGTTGCCCAGGGTGATGGTGCCGGTCTTGTCCAGCAGCAGCACATCGACGTCGCCGGCCGCTTCGATGGCGCGCCCACTGGTCGCCAGCACGTTGCGCTGCACCATGCGATCCATGCCGCTGATGCCGATGGCGCTGAGCAACCCTCCAATCGTGGTGGGAATCAGGCAGACGAGCAGTGCGATCAACACCGGCAGCGTGACCGAGGTGGGCGCACTCTGTCCTGCTGCGCTTTCGCTGTAGATAGCGAATCCCCGCAGGCTGATCACTGCCAGCAGAAAGATAATTGTCAGCGCAGAGAGCAGAATCGTGAGCGCAATCTCATTGGGCGTCTTCTGCCGGCGCGCGCCTTCGACCAGCGCAATCATGCGATCAAGAAAAGTGCTGCCTGGCTCCGAGGTGATGCGGACAACGATGCGGTCGCTCAGGACGCGCGTCCCACCCGTGACCGCGCTGCGGTCGCCGCCGCTCTCCCGGATCACCGGCGCCGATTCGCCCGTAATCGCTGATTCATCTACGCTGGCTACGCCTTCGACCACTTCGCCGTCACTGGGGATGGTGTCGCCCGCCTCGCACACGACCAGATCGCCGCGTTTTAGCTCGGTTGCTGCAACAAGCTCCTCCTTGCCGGTTGCCTCTCGGCCGGTTGCCGCGGCCCTGGTCAACCGTCGCGCTTTTGTCTGGGTGCGCATCCGGCGCAAACTGTCCGCCTGCGCTTTGCCGCGTCCCTCAGCAATCGCTTCGGCGAAATTGGCAAAAAGCACCGTAAACCAGAGCCACAGCATGATCTGGAGGTTGAACCGAAGCGCGGTGTTTTGCGCAGTTGCGAGATCGCGCACCACGATCATCGTGGTCAACACAGCACCCACCACGACCACAAATATAACGGGGTTTCTGACCTGCTGACGCGGGTCGAGTTTGCGCACGGCGTCGAGCAAAGCCCGCCGCAGCATCAATGGATCAAAGAGAGATGGAGTCTTCTGTTGTGGAGACATATGTGAATCAGCCTTATTTGTCACGAATTATCCATTGTCTTGACCAAGCCATTGAAATTAGAACACTCGCCCACTTTGCATGAGCAGGTGTTCGACCAGTGGGCCTAACGTTAGCGCCGGAAAGAAAGTCAGCGCGCCGACGGCTACAACCACCGCCATCAACAGCAGCGTAAAGAGCGGGCCATCAGTCGGAAACGTACCGGATGAAGGCGGCGCCACTTTCTTACTGGCCATGCTGCCGGCGATAGCCAGGGCCGGCAGGATTACACCAAAGCGCCCCAGCCACATTGCCAGTCCGACCAGAAGGTTGTAGAAAGGTGTATTGGTGTTCAGTCCTGCAAAGGCGCTGCCGTTATTGCCGGCGCCGGAGGCAAAAGCGTAAAGGATCTCCGACAGACCGTGGGGGCCAAGATTGGTGCGGCTGGCTAGTGCAGCGGGCGTAACAGCCGCCAGCGCCGAAAAGCTCAGGATAGCCGCGCCTGGCAGCAAGATCGTGAGCAGCGCCATTTTTATCTCGCGCGCTTCAATTTTCTTGCCCAGATACTCTGGAGTGCGCCCAACCAGCAATCCGGCAATAAAGACGGTAAGGATGACGAACATCAACATGCCATATAAACCAGCGCCCACCCCACCAAAGATCACTTCGCCCAGCATCATGAAGAGTATGGCGACGCCGCCCGTCAACGGCGAGAAACTGGCCTGCATCGCATTGACCGATCCGTTGGAAGCCGCAGTCGTGGCCGCCCCCCACAGGACGCTGTTGACCACGCCAAAGCGCACCTCTTTCCCTTCTAGATTGGTCGCTGCGCCGGTAGCTGGATTCAAGCTCATTTCCGACCAGAGCATGATGCCAAAACCAAACACGAAAATCAGCAGCATGGCGGCAAAGATCGCCCACCCTTGGCGGGCAGAGCCAACCAGCTTGCCATAGGTGTAAGTCAACGCGGCCGGAATGAGCAGGAGTGCGAACATTTCCAGAAAGTTGGTCAGCGGCGTCGGGTTTTCGTAGGGGTGAGCACTGTTGGTGCTAAAGAACCCACCGCCATTTGTGCCTAACTGTTTGATGGCGATCTGCGAGGCGGCTGGCCCTTGGGGCAATAGCTGGGGCCGCCCGACCAGCGTCGTAGCTTGCGCGTAGGCGTTGAGGTTCTGCACGACGCCCTGGCTGGTCAAGATGAGGGCAAGGAGCACACTCAGCGGCAACAGCACATAGAGCGTGCTGCGCACCAGGTCAACCCAGAAATTGCCGATGGTGGCAGCCGAACGCCGCGTCAATCCGCGCGTCAGGGCAAGCACCACCCCCATGCCGGTGGCCGCGCTAACGAAGTTCTGCACGGTCAGGCCCACCATCTGCGTGAGATAACTCAGCGTTGTTTCCCCGCCGTAAGACTGCCAGTTTGTATTCGTCACAAAGCTTGTGGCGGTGTTGAAGGCGAGCAATGGCTCCACGGCCGGTAACTGGGCTGGGTTCAGCGGCAACAAGTCTTGCAGGAGTTGCAGCAACAACAGTACGACAAACCCAAGCAGGTTGAACGCCAACAGGGCAAAGGCATAGCCTTTCCATCCCATCTCCGTGTCAGGTTTGACGCCGCCCCAGACATAGATCCAGCGTTCGATCGGCCCCAGCCACCTTGACTCGCCGCTGTACACCTTTGCCATGTAGCTGCCGAGCAGCGGCGTACATGCGACCAGCAAAACAAAATAGCACAAGACTTGCAGCATTTCGAGCGCAGACATAGCTCAAAACCTCTCAGGATATAACAGCGTAATCGTCAAGTAGGTCAGCAACAACAGGCTGGTAATGCCAGCCGCGATCCAATCCGCCTCCATGTTTGTTCCTTTCCTTGCATCCACTTTGTCGCCTGTGGCAAGCATACAGGCATTTCAGATCAAGCGGCGCTCAAGAACTAATCAACTTCTATCAAGAAAAAATAAAGAACATGGAGCAGTGGATTCAGATTGAGTGGGGTCAACGGCGCTCACGGGCGAAGCCGGGCGCCGCGCCTGTTGGCGAGTCTTGATGTTTTCTTGATCTGCGCCGCCAATTTCTTGACGCCAACCTGACATCAAGCCCGTTTACGCTGTAGAGCATAGTTGCCGAGAGAGAAGCAGCGTGACACACCGTGCGTGATAGAAGGGAAAAGGACGTATGACAGGCAATGAAATAGGGATTGTGATCACAGTATTTCTCGTCATCCTTTCGATTGTGCTGATCTGGGACGAAATTCGGGCTGAACAAAGAGCCAGGCTCTGGTATCAAAACGAAGAACAGAAAGTAGAAAAGATGCGATAATGACCACTCAAGGCAATATTTCTTTCTCTTTTGATGCAGTGAAACAGGTGGTCATCGGGCCACCTTTCCCCAACAGTGCAGAGATCCACGAACGGCTGGACAAGGCGCGCGCGCTCGCGGTCTTCGCTTCGGATCCGATCAGCAGCAACGCCTATGCCACCGAGGCGATCATGAGCGTGTTGATCTTGCTGGGCAGCGGCGCCTTGCAGATGACTATGCCGATTGCAATCGGGATTGCCGCGCTGGTGATTCTCGTCGTCTTCAGTTACGTGCAAACGATTCTGCACTATCCTGGCGGCGGCGGCGCCTACACGGTCACCAAAGACAACCTGGGCATGATGCCTTCCCTCTTTGCGGCGTCCGCCCTGCTTGTCGACTATACACTGACCGTGTCGGTGTCGGTCTCCGCCGGCATTCGCGCGATGACTTCGGCAGTTCCCCAGCTATATGATTCCCGTGTCGGGCTGGCAATCGGTGCGATCGTGTTGCTTACCTGGATCAACCTGCGCGGTGTGCGTGAAAGCGGCACAATTTTTGCCTTGCCCACCTATGCATTTGTGGGTGGGGTGATCGTCGTGATTGGACTAGGGCTTGCTCGCTATACCGGCGTGATGGGTGCGCAGCTCTCCCCTCATCCTGGGACCATCGAGCCAGTGGGCGTCATCAGCCAGTTTGCGTACATCTGGCTGATCTTGCGTGCATTTGCCGCCGGCTGCACCGCGTTGACCGGCATCGAGGCGATCAGCAATGGGGTGCAGGCGTTCAAGCCGCCGGAGGCCAAAAACGCCGCGGCGACGATGGTGTGGATGGGCGTCATCGCCATGACGCTCTTTCTGGGCATCTCATTTCTCGCCACCCATCTGGCCATCGTGCCCGCGGAAAACGACAGCGTGCTCTCGCAGATGACGCGCCTCATCGCTGGCAATGGCATCCTGTACTATTGGGTGCAATTTTTCACGATGATGATCCTGGTGCTGGCGGCCAATACCGGCTATCAGGATTTCCCCCGGTTAAGTTCGTTCCTGGCGAATGATGGCTTCTTACCCCGCTGGCTGCAAAACCGCGGCAGCCGCCTGGTTTTCAGTTCGGGGATTCTGGTGTTGTCTCTCCTCTCCTCCATCATCGTCTTCGTCTTCCGCGCGGATGAGATTGCGATGCTGCCACTCTATGCGCTGGGCGTCATGCTCTGCTTTACGCTGTCACAAGCCGGCATGGTGCGCCTGATGGGGCGCGTGGGCAAGGCGTCGCCTGGAGAAGAAATTCACACGCACGCCACCGTGATTCACTATGAGAGCGGATGGTGGTGGAAGCGAGGGGTGAATGCAGTGGGCGCGCTTACGACAGGGATTGTTTTTATCGTGTTGGTGGTCACGAAGTTCAAGGAAGGGGCGTGGCTGGTGGCGGTGACCATTCCGCTGTTGGTGCTATGGCTGCGTTCAATTCACAGACACTACGATGCTGTTGCCAGCGCGCTCAGCGTTCGCGATCTCCAGCCGGTCGACCAGATCGACATTGCCGATGTGGCGATCGTGCCGATTGCTGATATTCATCGCGGCACGTTGCGCGCCCTGAAATACTCGAGACGGCTGGCAAGCAATGTGCGCGCCGTCAGCATCATTACTCATCCCGACCAGGAAGAGCGGATTCGACGCCGCTGGACGCGCTTTCCAGAGATCACAGCGGGCATTCAACTGGACATCATCGCCTACGAATTCCGCGACATTCTCTCGCCGCTGATCGAATACATCGAACGCGTCTCTGACATAGAGTACCCTGCCTCTTTGATCACCGTAGTCATCCCGGAATTCGTCCCCGAGGCCGTGACCAGTCATCTGTTGCACAACCAGACAGCCAACTTGCTCCGCCTACGCCTGCTCGAACATGAGAACATCGTCGTGATTGATATTCCTTATCATATTCAGAGCAGCCAGAGCCGCGAACGGAGGCAGGCGGAACCCCCAAAAGAATGGGTCACGCTGAACTAGTGCGACGCGGCCGCTAGACGCAACTCATGGGGCAAAAGCAAGCGCAGAAAAGCCCTCATGCTGGGGCAGGCTCGGACAGCAAGCGTCTGTCCCAGTTTTTGGGGGCGTGGCGCGCAGTCGGATAGCAGCGACGAATCGGCTTGTTCGAGGCCACTATGGTAAAATCATTCTCCATGACTTTCGGACAATTTTCTCGATTTCCATCCTTTTGGAAGTGTGAACGTCTTTTTCTGTTGCGTCTGATCCTTGTATTAGCAACTGCATGGTTGCTAGCCGGTTGCACCCCAAACAATGACATGGCTGGCGATCCAATCCAGATTCGTGATGCTATTCTGCTCTGGCATAACCTGGCCGAGCCAGAGGCAACGGCGCTCAACAATGTGATCAACCGTTACCGGCGCGCCAATCCGGGCGTCGATATTTTGGTGCAGCAGCAGGGCGCCACGATGGAAGATGAATTCGTGCGCGCTACGCGTTCTGGCTTGGGGCCGAATTTGCTGCTGACCAATAGTGCAAATGTGGCAATGCTGGCGGACGCCGGCGCCCTGCTGCCGATTAACGACCAACTGACTGACGACCAACTGACGCGCTATTTGACTGTCGCTTTACAGACGCTGCGCTACAATAAAAACCTGTACGGGCTGCCTGTAGCCGTTGACACCGTGGTTCAATATTACAACCGCGCCCTGGTCGAGAAACCGCCTGTTACGGTTGACCAACTGCTGCAGGAGGCGAGCAGCGGGCAGCGCATCGTTATGAACAGCCAGTTCAACGATGCCATGTGGAGCGCGCGCGCGTTTGGCGTCGAACTGCTTGACAGCGAAGGCAATCCACAGGATGCCACCGCCGGCATTGCCAACTGGCTGACCTGGATGGAGCAGGTGCGCGATACGCCCGGCTTTATTACTGACGATAACACCGAAGCCCTGCGCAATCGCTTCCTGGAAGGTGATATCCCCTACTACATCGGCCATTCGCGCGATCTCAATCTACTGGCCGAACAACTTGGCGCGGACCTGGGGCTTTCCCAATTGCCCGCCGGCCCCGCGGGCAGCGCCGGCCCTCTGCTGACCACATCTGCGCTCCTGTTTAACTCTATGTCATCGCCAAACCAGCTTGCTTTATCGATCGATCTGGCGCGTTTCATCACCAGCAGCGACCAGCAGGCAGCCATGATGCGCGAGGCTAATGTTGTCCCCGCCAACGTGCGCACGCGCATCTCCGAAGGGTTGTACCCGGAAGTAGCAACCGTTCAGGCGCAGGCGCGCACGGCCATCCCCTGGTACAACGGCGGCGCCATCCGCGCCGTATACGCGGTGTTGGCGGATGCGTATAACCAGACGATGGCCGGCCTGGCAAGTGCGACGGAAGCGGCGGCAAACGTACAGGCGACCCTGGTTGCGGACTTTGGCTTCCCAAGTTCTCAGATGACCGCGGCGTGTACAGACAGCGGCGACTTATCGCTGCTGACGCTCGATACTGGCAACTATGCCGCCGTCATGGGCACCCTGATGGATGCATTCAGCGAAATTTGTCCCAATATCAGACTGACCATGACGCGTGTCGCGCCGGCGGATATAGACGCACGTCTCAGCGATGGCTCGTTGCGCACGGATATCTTCTTTTTGCCACACCGCCAATTGCGCAGCCTGGCCGGCGACGGCGTCGTGAAAGAAGTCACTGAATTGATCGACCCATCGCTGGTCCAGCAAATGCGCCCAATGGCTGTAGATGCGGTGCGGATCGATGGCGCACTGTATGGCGTGCCAGTCTTTGTCGACTTGCAGACGTTTTTTTACAACAGCTCGTTGGTGCGCGACGACGCCGGCACCCTGGCGGATCTGCGCGCCCAGGCTCAATCTGGCGTGCCGATTATGCTGGATGGCGACTTTGAATGGTCTTTCTGGGGGCTGGGCGCCTTTGGCGGGCGGCTGTACGACGACAGTGGGCAGTTTGCACTTACACCCCAGGCCTTAACAGATTGGTTGACCTGGCTGCGAGAGTCACAGCAGAATTTTGGCATCCGCATCGCTGCTACGCGCGAGGAAATGTTGCAAACTTTTTTTGAGCGCAACAGCGCTTATTATGTAGCACCCGCGGAGCAAGAGAATGAACTGTTGCTCAAAATTACCAAAAATGAGCTAAGCGTGGCGCTGATGCCGGAAGGCCCGGCTGGGCCCGGCCGTCCTTTGGCTTGGGTCGACGCGCTGATGGTCGCTGCCGACATTGGCGATGGGCAGGCCAGGCTGGCGGCGCGCTTTTTGAATTACACGGCCAGCGTCGCGGGTCAGACTGAACTATTGCAACGGCATCTGCTCTTGCCTGCCAACAGCGCGGTGCTGATCGACCGCTATGCCAATGTAATGCGCTCAGCGGATCAGCTCCAGTCAGCGCAATTGCTGCAAGATCGGCCCTGGTTGCCGCTCGTGATGACGCTGGGCAATGCAGCCTACCGCAGCGTATTCACTGACGGCGTTGCACCGGCTGAAGCGGTGGCGCAGATGTACACTGCACTGGCGGCTGAAGCAGAACAGTATGGCATCACCGTACCAACGCCCGCGCCAACGCCGACGCCGACGCTGCTGCCTGAAATCAGCCCGACGATTGCACCGCCTCCGCCCGAGGAAGCGCCGCCTACTGACGTCGTCGCGCCCACCATAGCGCCGATGCCGCCGGCGCCGCCGTCCGGCTTGAACGGCGGCGCTCCGCCCACCAGTGCTCCCACTGCGTCGCCAGTGGCCGAGTAGAGAACGGATAGAAAGGCGGCCCTATGTTTGTCGATTTTTCGATCTTCTTTCAGCGTGCCAGCGAACAATTGCGGCTCATGCTGATTATGTTAGAACGCGAGGCAGTGCAGCGGCAGATCGGCTTGATTCTGGCGATTTTGCTGGGTGCGTGGCTGGCGCCAAAATTGGTCGATGTCATCCTCAAGCGTTTTGAGAAGCGTCCTTCCGGTCAATCCGGCGCGACGCCCGCACCGCCGCCGCCTTCCAAATTGCGCACTCGTGTGATTCGATGGCTGCGCGCGTTGGATTTCGTCCTCTTTCCTATCTTGTTTCTCTTGCTTGCTCAGCGCGCCATCCACCGATTTGTAGAAAACGGCTGGCCCTACGGTCTCCTCGATGCGTTCCTGCCGATCTTCTGGCTCTTACTAGGCTACCGGTTCGTGATCGGCATGGTATTGGCCGTGCTGCCCGAAGACAAATCACAGCACTTTGCCACAGAGGTGCTGCGCCCGGTGGTCTGGATTCTGATTCTATTGATTGCGCGCAGCATCCTTTTCTCGACGCTTGGCATTGGCGAAATTGCCCTGCTGACTTTTGCAGATGTGACGATCAATCTTGGCGATCTCCTCAATGCCGCGATTGCTATCCTGCTGGCGTTGCTGGCCGCGTGGGCGGTGCGCAGCGTGGCGGCCAGACTCATGGTGCGCAGCGGCGCCGAGATCGATGTTGCCAATACGGTGAGCAACGTGACGCGCTATGCCGTCGTCAGCCTGGGCGCGTTGATTGCACTCGGCATCTTGGGCGTGGATCTGGGCGCGCTGGCGTGGATCGGCGGCGGTCTTTCCGTGGGGCTTGGTTTTGGCTTGCAGGAGCTTTTTGGCAACTTTGTCAGCGGCATTGTGCTCGTCTTCGAGCGCATCGTGCGTCCTGGCGACATCATCGAGGTGCAGGGCTTGCGCGGCGCGGTGACCAAGGTTGCCATGCGCGCCACCATCCTCAAAACGGCCGACAGTATTGAGATTTTTGTACCGAACAAGGAGCTTATGACCAAGCCGGTGCTGGCGATGACTTACTCAGACCGCATGGCGCGCGTCACGCTAAATATTGGCGTTGCCTATGACAGCGATCTGGATGTCGCCGAACGCATTCTGCTGGAGACGGTGCAACGCCACCCCTTGATCGTATCAGACCCAGCGCCTGGTGTGCTGGTCACGATGATGGATCCGTACAGCATCAATTATCTTGCCTTTGGCTATGTGCGCGAGTTTAGCAGTTCGTTCCGTGTTAAAAGCGAGCTTTATCAAATGGTGCGCGACGCCTTTGCATTGCACAAAATTGTCATTCCCTTCCCGCGCCAAGACATCGTCGTGATTGGGGAGGAGGCGCGCCCAGCAAAAACCACGCAGCTCGTCGATCCAGGGAAACCGTCGACTCATTGAGCGCCTACATCATGCCTGTGCATGGCGTAAATTACACCACCTCTCTCATTTTGCAATCGGCCTGTGCTTTGTTACTATCAACCGCTGTGTCAAATCTGGAAGGACAACGACTGTCCATCCGGCCGAGCATAATATGTAAAAAAGCCTGTGCGTCGCGCACCCATTGGACAGGAGCGCATCGGCGTACAAAAATGAGAAAAGAAGATGAAAGTGAGAAAAGAAGATGATCAAGCGAGCAAAGGAAGGGGAAGGTAAGGTCAAAGTGACCTTTGTGCTCCCTTACGAGGAAGGACAGCCAGCTGTCTCTGTGGTGGGAGATTTCAATAACTGGGATGCATCCGCCACCAAGCTGGTGAAGCGTCGCAACGGCGCCTGCAGCGCCTCGGCTACGTTGGATGCAGGAAAGATCTACCGGTTTCGCTATTACAGCGCTGATGGTCTGTGGTCCAACGACAGCGAAGCCGACGGCTTCGAGGTCAGCGAGCACGGCTCAGAGAACTGTCTGCTCAGGCTGTAGTCGAGCAATCAGGGGGGCTTCAGGAGCTTTGGGAGCCTTCCTGGAAAAAAGTCGGTCAGCCACAAAGGACGCAAGAGAAAAGTGCATCACCCTGTGCTTTGCGTTCTCTGTGGCAGGCTCCTCATACTCCTCACCATCCGCGCTCAAGCGAGCTTGAGCGCTTTGGCCGCCACAAACTGCCAGGCGGAGAGTCCTGCTTTAGCGCCCTCGCCGATTGAGACCGGCACCTGTTCCGCATAGACCGTGGTTACATCGCCGGCGGCAAACAATCCTGGCGTACTCGTAGCGCAATTTTCGTCAATGACGATATGCCCATTTCGGTCCAGCTCCACCAGATTGCGCACTGCCGCGTTGTTGGGGAGCAAGCCGAACTGCACGAAAATGCCCTCCGCTGTCACTGTGCGCACCTCACCGTTGATGCCGACGAGATCGATGCCGGTCACAAATTCGTCGCCGATCACTTGCTGCACTTCCCAGCCGCGAAACACATTGACGCGTGGATGGCTCAGAACAGCGTCGGCCTGGGCGCGGTCGGCCACCGGCTGCGGGCGCGCTTCAATGTAATCGACGTGACTCGCTAGCGGAATCAGGATCTGCAATGCCGCGATAGAACGTTCGCCGCCGCCGATAACGGCCACATCTCGACCGGCGAAAATCGGCGCGTGCGAGATCGCCGAATAGCTTAGCCCCTTGCCCCAATACTTCCCCTCCCCTTCCACAAAAAGCCTTTGTGCGCGCACCCCGGTGCAAACGACCACCGTCGTCCCTTCGATGACGTTGCCGTCGCTAAGCGTCAGCCGGAAAGCGCCATCGTCAAGACGCTGCACGGTATCGGCCATGTCCTGCACGTGATGGTGCAACCCCGCAGAGACGCGTTGCGCCAATTCATGCACGAGCGTTGCTCCCCAGACCGTGTCTTGGCGCGGCATATCGCGCAAAGCAAATGGATAGGAGACCTTGCCGCCCAAATCTGGGCTGACCAAGGCGACGTTCAATTGTGCATAGAGCAAATAGGCGGCAGCCGCTAAACCGGCCGGTCCGCCACCCAGGACGACTGCATCGAATCGATCGGTCATATGAGTCACTCACTCTTCGTCTTGACCCGGCGGAGCGCAGCCAGCAGGCGCTCTGGCGGGTCGGCTTTGCTGACAAAGGCGCTGGCGCCGGCTGCCAGCGCGTGACGGCTGGCCTCCGGCCGTCCGCTGAACACAATAATGTGCAGGCTTGGGCAACTGGCGTACAAGGAGTTTATCACAAGACGCGCACTGCCTGTAGTGTTCAAACCGGGAAGCTCCCAATCTAGAAGAAGAAGGTCGGGGCGCAACTCCGCAGCGCACGCGAGCAGACTTGCGACGTCGGTCGCCTCTGCTACGATCAAAACATCCGGCTCCTGTTCCAGCAGAAAACGTACGGCTGAACGGAGGGTTGGCTGGTCATCGGCCAGCAAAACGTGCATACAGAATTCTCCATAGGTCTGGCGTATCAACACGCCCTACCGAACGAGTTTACAACTGTTTGGGACGAGAATGGCTATACAGCGGGCGAGACTTGCGTTTGCCGCATGTGTAGTCCGTTTCCTAGTCAACTGACCAGGAACAGGCTGGAGGAAGCCTGCACACTCATGTGTCCGGCTACGAGGCAGACCCTTTGGGGTAGGCGACCAGGTTTTGCTGAAGAGCATAGGCAACGGCCTCGGTGCGAGTCGTTGCCTGTAGTTTGGAGAGGATATTGCTCACGTGATATTTGATCGTGGAGCGACTGACCACTAATTTGTCGGCGATTTCACTGTTGTTCATCCCTGTTACCATCAGCGCCAGGACGTCGCGCTCGCGCTCGGTCAGATCGTACCCAAGCGGCTGCTGGCGAGTATGGGTGGCGCTGTGGATCAGCGCCCGCGTCGCCTCCGGCGCCAAGGTCGGCCGACCGGCGCGCGCCGAGCGGATGGCGCTCACCAGCTCGTCGGCGGAGACATTTTTGAGCAGATAGCCAATGGCGCCGGCCGACAGCACGCCTTGCACAAGGTCATCTTCTTTGAAACTTGTCAGTGCGATCACCTGGATGTTCGGATGTTTTTCGCGCAACAGACGGGTAGCGGTGGCGCCATCCATTTCCGGCATCATTAAATCCATCAGCACCACATCGGGCTGGCAGCGTTCAGCCACGGCGAGCGCCTCTAAGCCATTCGCGGCCTCGCCCACCAGCTCCAAATCATCGTAGGCCAGCAAGAAGGTCGTCAACCCCCCGCGCACGACAGCATGGTCGTCCACCACCATGACGCGAATCGAGGGGCGGGGCGTTGCTTCATCGTCTGTAAAAGTTGTTTTACCCATCAGCTCGCTTTACCATCTTTTGACGCCCATAAGAGATTTACCGAAGTGCCGGCCCCGGCTGTGCTGTCGATGGTCAGGGTGGCGCCGATTGCCTCCGCCCGCTCGCGCATGATCGCCAGCCCCAAATGTTCGGGCGGCACGCTGGCGAGGTCGAAGCCCTGACCGTCGTCGCGAATCGTCAGCGCCGATTGTTCCGGCTGCACGCATAACGTCACCTGGACGTGGCTGGCGCGCGCATGTTTGGTGACATTATTCAATGCCTCCTGCGCCACATAATAGAATGCCACCTTGATCGCGGGGGGAAGTGGCATAGCGCTGGTGACCGATGTCTCGATCGGAATCCGCGCACGCCCGCGCGCAGCCTCCGTCAACTGGCGCAGCAGCTCTTCAATGCTAACCTCCATCAACGTCGCCGGCCGCAGTTCCAGCAACAACGTGCGCATCTCGGCGAGGGCGCCGCGCGTCAGTTGGCGCAGTTCTTCAAGACGGCGCATACTTTCGTCTGGCTGGCGCTGCATCAGGCGCGGCAGCACCTCCGCAATCAGGCTGGCTGAAAAGAGCGTCTGCGTGACAGAATCGTGCAAATCGCGGGCGATGCGGTTGCGTTCAGCGGCCACGGCTGCACGCTCCGCCTGAACGCGCAAGCGTGCATTCTCAATCGCAAGCGCGGCCTGGTCGCCAAACATGACGGCAAGTTCGATCTCCTCCGTAGAAAATTTGCGCGGCTCTCGATAGTAGAGCATCAAGCCACCGTAAAGCTCATCTTTCAGCTTGAGCGGTACGGCCAGTTGCGCGCAGTAATCATCCCCATCCACGCGAAGTATCGGCGCGCCGCTTGCGCTATTGCTGAGCGGCGCATGTTGCCCTTTCGCGTAAGCGTCAGCGGATTTGAGCGATGCAGCGTCATAAAGCGCGGTGAGCTGTGCTGGCGAGATGCCGACGCCGGCTTGAAAGCTGAGTGGCCTGTCGCCTTCATGAAGCTGATAGATGGCGCTGGCGTCAGCGCGCAATAGCTCGCGCGCCTGCGCCACGATGATATCCAGAATTTTCTGGAGCGGCCGGTTGGAGTTGAGCACTTGCAGAATGTCGCGCAAGCTGTCAGCAACCCGACGCCGGCGGTCGATCTCGTGCGTGCGCTCCTCGACGCGTCGTTCGAGGAGATCCTCGGTTTCCTTGCGCCGCGTGATGTCGATAATCGAACCTAACACCATCAGGGCATCACCGGCGCGAAAATAGCTCAGCCCCACCTCGATTGGAAACTCGCTCCCGTCGCTGCGTCTTCCCGCCAGGTCCAACCCCGAACCCATCGGCCGGATGTGAGGGTTTTCGGCAAACAGATTGCGATAGAGATGATGGTCGCTGCGGTAACGTTCGGGAATCAGGATTTCGATAGGATGCCCTATCAGATCGGCGACCGCATAGTGGAACATCTCGGCCAGTTTTTGGTTGGCATAAAGAATTGCGCCATCCTGATCGACAGCCACCACCGCCACCGGCGAAGCCTCGATAAGACGCCACAGAAAGCGACCAAGACGGTCGTCTGGTTGCGATGTAGGTAAGGCAAGCAAATCCTGCATGGGTGGTTATCTACGCCGGTCCTTTACTCTTTCGACCGGTAAGTATATCACAGCATCGGGAAAGTGGCGGAAACTTTTGTGGGGGAGTAGCTCTATCGCGTTTCCCACCAAAGGGGTAGCCGTTTAGGACCGCGAACGATGGGGTTGGTCTGCCAGCGCAGTTGGTCGCGCGGTGTGGCGAGTTGAGCGTTTGGCAAGCGCTCCAACAGAGTGTCAAGCGCCACACGCGCTTCCAACCGCGCCAGCGGCGCGCCCAGACAATAGTGCGCGCCCAGCCCAAAGCCCAGGTGACGTGCGCCGCTGCGCGCCAGGTCATACGTATCCGCATGGTCAAAGGTGCATGCATCGCGATGCGCGGACGCCAGCACCAGGCTGACAGCATCGCCCCGATGAATATTCGCACCGTGCAACGTGATGTCTTCGGCGGCAAAACGCATCGTCGCGCGTTCCACCGGCCCGTCATAGCGGATCACCTCTTCGATCGCCGGGGCGAGCAAGCTGCGGTCCGCGCTTATGGCCGCCAACGCCTGCGGATGCGCCAGCAACGTCAGCGTCTGGTTGGCCAGCAGAAAGACAGACGTTTCGTGTCCAACGACCGTCAGCAGCAAGATCATGCTGAACAACTCTTCCGTGCTCAAGCGGTCGCCGGCTTCTTCGGCCTCCAGCAGGCTTGTGATCAGGTCGGGCTGAGGAGCGCGGCGTCGTTCTGCAAAGATTCCTTGCAGATAGTTCACAAAATCGTTCATCACCTGGGCCAGGCGTGCAGTCTTGCGTGCGTTGCGTGCGGCATCGACGGAAGGAGACACCAGGATGTGTGACCAGGCGCGAAAACGGTGGCGGTCGCGGCTGGGAATGCCCAGCAATTCGGCAATCACAGCAATGGAAAAAGGCAAAGCAAAGTCGTCGATATAATCCATAGCGCCCCGGTTGACGACGCGGTCGAGCAGGGTGTGCGCAATCGCACGCAGCCGCGGCTCCAGCTGCTCTATCTGGCGTGCGCTGAATGCCTTGTTGACCAGCGCGCGCAAGCGCGCATGGGCTTCGCCATCTGTGTTGAGCATGTGGTGCGTCAACAGCCGATAGAGGGCAGGCGCTGCGGGGCGAGCACTGCGTTCTGCAACAGTCAACGTGGCGTCAGCATCTTTGACCCATAACTGGTCGGCGCGCAGCGCAGCGGCAACATCGTCGTAGCGGGTGAGAAACCACATGGCCGCGGCGCGGTCCCGGCTCACCCGGCAGTGCACCGGCGCCGACGCGCGCAACTGCGCGTAAGTCGGATAGGGGTTGGCTTTGAACTCGGCCCCGGAGAGCAACAAGACAGGTAAATTCGTCATATCGTCAACCGTGCTGCAATGTGGCGGTCATCACGAGACGCGCGGCGCTGCCGCAGCGATGATAAAGCGTCGCCAGTGCGGGGTGGCTGCGATCTGCGATTTGATTGAGAAGAGCAATATCAGTCGGCTCGGTCATCATCACGGATTCATGGCGGCAGTCATGGCAGCCATATTGTGTGTGGTTATCGACCAATTGTCAATTGATCCTGGAAGGGAAAGGGAGCATTCCCAATGCTGCCACATCGCTGGCGCGGGCCAGGCGCAACTTTGCGTCACCGCGTCTCCTTGACCAGCGCCCAGGACATGCTCGCCAACATACTGGCGCACACTCAGGGAATAACACGATTCTGACAAAGTGGACGCTGATTTAGGTATCTGCTACACTGCATCCCATGGCAAAGAAGAAACTGCAAGGACAGGCAGCGATTGTGACGGGAAGCGGACGCGGCATTGGTGCGGCTGTGGCGGAGCGGCTTGCCGCCGCCGGGGCAAAGCTTATCCTCACCGCGCGCAGCGAGGAAGAAGTCGAAAATGTGGCCGCCAGCCTGCGACGTCAAGGTGCGCAGGCATTGGCAGTGCCGGGCGATGTCAGTGACCCGGCGACAGTTGAGGAAATTGTCGAGACGGCGCTCGAAGAATTCGACCGCGTCGATATTCTCGTGAACAATGCCGCCGTCATCTGGCCGCTGGAGGAAACAGTTTACGCTGACCCCGACGAGTGGGCTTATAACATCACAACCAACCTGATTGCGCCCTTCACGCTGGTGCGCAACGTCCTGCCCGTGATGATCGATCAGCATTATGGCCGCATCCTCAACGTCAGCAGCGACGCCGCGTTCACGCCCCTGTTTGGCGCCAGCGCTTATTGCGCGGCCAAGGCTGGGCTGGATATGTTTGCGCGCGTCCTGGCGCTGGAACTGGCTGGCTCCGGTGTGTCGATCAACACGCTCTATCCCAACCATGTCGACACCGCTATGCAGGAGGATATCCGCAGCGTCGACACCACCGACACACGTCTGGACACCTCCTGGTTTCACGCAGCTCACGCCCGCGGTGAGCTTGCCACGCCCGCCAGCATCGCCGACCTTGCCTGCTGGTTGGTCGGCCCGTGGAGCCGCAACCGCAATGGCGAGTTTTTCAACGCTGCCGATGTGGTCTGGGTGGAACAGGTGCGACGCGAGCTTGTGTAAACCGGAGCAACGAACGGACAGAGAGCAGGAAAGACAAGGCGAAAGGGAAGCGGGGTTTCCCTCGCTGCCGGGCAGTTACATCCTTGTGCTGCGGTCGGACCACCAAGCTGTGATCCCGATTGGACGGCTGGGCGCGGGGACGGTGACGCCGGGGTGGTATCTGTATACGGGCAGCGCCCTGGGAGCAGGAGGATTGCGCGGGCGGCTGCAACATCATCTGCGTCCGGTCGCTCGCCCGCACTGGCATATCGACTTTTTGCGCCAGGTGTGCGCCGTAACCGCGGTCTGGTATGCCGTCGGTGAACGGCGGTGGGAGCATGACTGGGCCGGTTTGCTGGCGCAACAGGCCCAGCCTGCGCCCTGTCCCGGCTTTGGCGCTTCCGATTGTCGCTGCATCGCCCACTGCTTTTTCCTCTCCAAGAAGCCATCGCCGGTGCAGTTTGTCGCTGACGCACAGCGTCTGCACCCTGACCACCCTGCTATGGAGCAACGCATAATCGAGGCAAGTGAACGCACGGCACAACAAACCTTTAACCAGGCGCTCAACTGGATTTAAGCCCGCCGAACCCTAACTGGCGTATACTGTGCATCTCGCATTCAAGCTGTTTCCAGAAAGGACAAGGAACTTATGCAAAATCTTGAAAATCTCGTTCGACGCCACCTCTCCACCCTGTTGCTGCTTTCGCTGGCGGGTGGGTTTGTCGTGCTGCTGGCGGAGTTGCTGATCACCGATCATACAGATGGCATCCAGAATGTGGCTGTCATCGCGGCGGCGGTCGGCGCCGTGGCTGTGCTGGCTGGACTTTTCGTCAAGGGGACAATACGCCATGTGGTGGTGTTGCTGTTGCTGGTGCTGACATTGACCGGATTGGTGGGCACGTGGCAGCACTTCGAATCCAGCCGCGACGATGAGGCCAGCAGAGTCATCCCGCTGGCTGCGGTGGAGCCAAGCGGCTATCAGGCCATTGCCGCGCGCGGTGACGCCGTCCAACTGGCGCCACAACAGGAATCAGAGGAAAACGAAACGCGCACGGATGAACGTGAAGACAAACGGGGCGACAAAAGTGCGCCACCGCCATTGGCGCCGTTGAGCCTGTCTGGGTTGACCTTGATGGGCGCGCTCGTGTTGCTCGCAAAGCGGGATGAGCTGCAATCGAGCTAACAGCTCATACGGGCGCACCGGGAAAGAAAAATAGCATTCCTGGACATCCTCGCTGTGATCGCTTCAACATTGGTCAGGCCGAAGAGATGCGGGCGCTCCTCAACGCCCGCACCCCCTGATTTGCTTCTCCTCAGTGATTGAACCCTTTTTACTCCCTTTTGGCCGTTCTGAAGTTTCCTATGCCGTGCGAAGATGGAGATCGACGACCGTTGTCGCGCTGCTCACATAGCCGCGGAAACTTTTCTCCTGGTAGGATTTCGCCTCGCGGGCAGTATGCAACTCAATGCCAGGTGACAAGAAATGAACGAAGAACAGCGTTCGATCAAACCTGACCAACCTGCCGTCTATCGGATTGAGGTGCAAGGAGCGCTCGATCTGAGTTGGGATGAGACATTTGGCAAGCTGCACATCGAGCATCGGCTTGATGCACATGGCGCCGTCGTGACCATCCTGACCGGCGAAGTGCCCGACCAGGCGGCATTGGCCGGCGTGCTCAGTCTCACCTACTCGCTTGGCATGCCGCTGCTTTCAGTCAAATACCTGCGTTAATCGCTCTGAACGCACAGCCACATAGCTATCAGCCACATAGCTATCAGCCACATAGCTATCAGCCACATAGCTATCAGCCACAT
>JACSRH010000292.1 GCA_014879855.1 Caldilineaceae bacterium
TTGGTGATAAAGGTTTTCTGCCCGTTGACGAGATAGTGATCGCCCTGGCGCACCGCCGTGGTGCGGATGCCGGCGAGATCGCTCCCCGCGGCCGGTTCGGTCATGGCGATGGCGCCGATCAACTCCCCCGTGACCATGCGCGGGATCCAGCGCTGCTGCTGCTCGTCGTTGCCAAAGCACAGGAGGTAGGGGAGGACAATGCTGCTGTGCAGGCCAAAGCCAATGCCGGTGACGCCCGCGTCAGCAATTTCTTCGGCAACGATGGCGTGATAGCGATAATCGTGGACATCGCCGCCACCCAACGCCTCCGGCGCCTCAAAGCAGAGAAAGCCAAGCTCGCCCGCCATGCGCCAGATCGCGCGCGGCACAATGCCCTCATGCTCCCATTGCGCATGGTGGGGGGCGATCTCCTTTTCCACAAAACGACGAAACGCATCGCGGAACATCAGATGCTCGTTGGTGTACAAAGTGCGCTTCATGCAAATGCCTCCTGGCGGATCACATCACGATTCAAAATTATGCGTGTGAATCGTGATGTATAAACGTCACACGCGCTCGACAATCGTCGCAATCCCCATGCCGCCGCCTACGCACAGCGTGATCAGCGCGGTGTTTTTGTCTGTGCGTTCCAGTTCGTCGAGCGCCGTGCCCAGGAGCATTGCCCCGGTCGCGCCCAGCGGATGGCCCAGCGCAATCGCGCCGCCATTGACGTTGACCTTTTCCATGTCGTCGAGACCAACGTCGCGCAGAAAACGCAGCACGACCGCGGCAAACGCCTCGTTGACTTCGATCAGGTCGATATCGGCGATGCTCATGCCGGCCAGCTTGAGCGCCTTGCGCGAGGCTGGTCCTGGCCCGGTCAGCATGATCGTCGGCTCCGTACCGACCAGCGCCGCAGCCACGATGCGCGCCCGCGGTTTCAGCCCCAGCCGCGCCCCTGCCGCCTGTGCGCCGACCAGCACCAGCGCCGCGCCATCGACAATGCCCGACGCGTTGCCCGCTGTGTGGACATGCTCGATCCTGGCTATCTGTGGATATTTGGCGAGCGCGATGGCGTCAAACTGGGCCGCGCCGATGCGGGCAAAGGCCGGTTTGAGCGCGGCCAATCCTTCCAGCGTGGTGTTGGCGCGGATATGTTCGTCGTGAGCCAGGAGCACCGCGCCCTGCGCGTCACGCACCGGAATGATCGAGCGGAAGCGGCCTTGTTGCGTAGCCTGGGCCGCGCGCCGCTGCGACTCCAGCGCATAGCGATCCACCTCCTCGCGGCTGAAGTCCTCGAGGGTGGCGATCAGATCGGCGCCGACCCCTTGCGGCACAAAGCCGAGCGCACGGCTGACGCGCGGGTCTTCGTACATCGCGCCGCCGTCCGCGCCCATTGCCACGCGCGACATCGACTCGACGCCGCCCGCGACGACCAGTTCCTCCCAGCCGGAGCGCACCTTCATCGCCGCAAGGTTGACCGTCTCCAGCCCCGATGCGCAAAAACGGTTGATTTGCATCCCTGGCGCGTCCACATGCCAGCCCGCATAGAGGGCGGCCGTACGCGCAATGTTGCCGCCTTGTTCACCGAGCGGCGTCACGCAGCCGAGCACGACATCGTCCACCTGCGACGTATCCAGATGGGTGCGGTCTGCGAGTGCATGAAATAAAGGAGCCAACAAGTCTACGGGAGTGACGCTGTGCAGCGCACCGTCGACTTTACCACGCCCGCGCGGGGTGCGGATCGCATCATAGATAAAGGCTTCAGTTGTCATGAAGAGCGTCCTTTGCATGAATCCTGGTGTGCGCCGTCATTATACATCAGAACGCCATTGCAAACTTACTCACGGCCCAAGTCTCGGTGTGGTCGATAGTGTGGCCGCGGTCGGAGCCGGGAGGCGGGAGAAGTTTTTCAGGCCAGCGGTCAACTGCGCGCAGCCAGGAAACCCGCACCTACATGCAGCGATATATCTTGCGCCGCCAGCTCAACGGGCGCGATGTGTTGTCGCCGCAGAGCTACTGGTCGGAGAGGTTGCGCACTGAGCGCAGTTCGGCGCGTCGTTTGGTGCTGCAAGGCGCGCCAAACCAGCGACCAAACCATCCAGGGGTTGGAAGGCATGTTGGCCGTATGGCAACGGGCATTGTCGCTGGTGAGTTACACGTCGAGCTGCACGGTGATGCTCTGCACGGTGACGCTCTGCACGGTGATGCTCTGCACGGTGACGCTCTGCACGGTGATGCTCTACACGGTGATGCTCTACACGGTGATGCTCTGCACGGTGATGCTCTACACGGTGACGAGCTTACCCTCGCGCTGCTTCGTGGCCGATTTCGCCCCCTGTCTGATCGGGGCGCATGATCTCTGCGCCATGCATAAAACTGACAAAGATCAGTTCCTCGTCCAGCGCACGTATGGCATGGGTTTCCCCCCTCTCGAAGAGGAGCAGCGACGCGGGGCCGTGCTCTTCTTCATGCCCATCGCCCCCGGAAAACATGCCGCGCCCTTGAATGACGACGATATAGAAAGGAGAATCCGGCACGGCGTGCTCTCCAATCGATTGGCCGGGTTTTAACATCCAACGCAGAATGCGAATGTCCTTATTGACCAGCACTGGCTTTGCATAAGGATCGGTGTCGTGAAACTCAAGATGGCTGAGCAGGGAGCGGGATTCCATAAGGGCCTCCTTTTGGCACGTGGATTTTGGCCCGCCACACATGAGAGCGCGTGCGGGTGTAAGAAGGAGATTACACAAGAGATCGCAGCTCATGTCAAGTCGCATATGCGCCGCCACGCCTGGGACAAGCGTCCGGATCGCGCGTGCGCCAGAAACAACCAGCAGTGTAGAATGGGTCGATCCTACTGATTCCAACTTCTATTCCTACTACGATCTAAGGTGTGGTCTATTGATAGCGAGAAGGCATACGCTGGAGTGGAGACATGACAACAGTTCGACGCCACCAGGTAGTCATTGTCGGCGGCGGCTTCGCGGGACTTCATGCTGCGACGTCGTTGCGTGACGCGCCCGTGCAGGTGACATTGGTGGATCGTCGCAACTTTCACCTTTTCTCCCCTTTGCTCTACCAGGTTGCCACCGGGGCGCTTTCGCCCGCCAATATCGCGGCCCCTTTACGCGACCTCCTCAAAAAACAGAAGAATACCCGTGTGCTGCTTGGCGAAGTGGTTGATTTTGACATAATCAATCACAAGGTAATCCTGAGTGATGGCGAACTCGACTACGATACGCTGATCGTGGCTGTTGGTGTGCGCCACCATTACTTTGGCAACGAACACTGGGAAGCGCTTGCACCCGGCCTCAAGACCATTGAGGATGCTACGGAGATCCGGCGACGCGTGCTGGAAGCCTTTGAAGTCGCGGAGCGCGAAACCAACCGTGAAGAGCAGGAGAAGTGGCTTACCTTTGTGATCGTCGGCGGGGGGCCTACTGGCGTTGAACTGGCCGGGGCATTGGGCGAGATCGCCCACCACACACTCAGGCACAATTTCCGTCAGGTGGATCCGTCGCGCGCACGCATCATCCTTCTGGAGGGCATGGATCGCATCCTGCCCACGTATCCGCCCGACCTCTCGGCGAACGCCACAAAGTCGCTTGCAAAGCTTGGCGTCACCGTCCTGACCAGCGCGTTGGTCACCGCTGTTCAGCCGGGCTGTGTCACCGTGCGCAGCGGCGCACAGGATATACAAATCGCCGCCCGGACCGTTCTCTGGGCGGCTGGAATGCAGGGATCGCCGCTCGGCCGCAAGCTGGCCGAAGCTACTGGCGCACCATTGGACCGCGCCGGGCGGCTGATTGTTGAGGCTGATCTGACGGCGCCCGGTCACCCCGAATTGTTTGTGGTTGGAGATCTGGCCCACTTCTCGCACCAGTCGGGCAAGCCGCTGCCGGGCGTTGCGCAGGTGGCCATGCAGCAGGGCAGCTACGTTGCGCGCCTGATTCGGGCGCGGCTTGAGGGGAGCAGTCTCCCTCCCTTCCACTATCGAGACTATGGCAATATGGCGACGATCGGCAGAGCGGCCGCGGTGGCAGAACTGGGCAGGCTCCACTTTCACGGCTGGCTCGGCTGGATGATGTGGCTCTTCGTCCACTTGATCCATATTGTGCAGTTTCAAAGCCGCGTGCTGGTGTTGGTTCAGTGGGGCTGGAACTACTTCACGCGCAGTCGCGGCGCACGCCTGATAACCGGCGCGGCTGGCCTGCGCTTCGGCCATCCGACTCCCGCGGGCAGTGGCGCTGATCATCCACCCACGCCTTAAAGGCTGTTTGAACAGGGCAAATCTCGACGCAGAGACGCGGAAACGCAGAGGCTCGCAGAGAAGAAAGAGCAGGTCTCACTCGATCTTTTGCATTTCTCTCTGCGCTCCTCTGCCTCTTTGCGCCTCTGCGTCAAAGGGATGTCTTTTCAAACAG
>JACSRH010000350.1 GCA_014879855.1 Caldilineaceae bacterium
TTCCCGGAAGCTCCAAAGCTTCCGGGAAGATTGCAGACCAGCATCAATTTATTATCTAGCCATCAGTAATGTGCCAAACCAAAGCTTCTTGGTTGATAAGCTACTCAAAAATAGTCGCGCCTACACACTCGCCCCCGACGTCAGCGACACCGGATGTGCGGCCGGCCCGCCGTTCGTCCAGCCGTTGGCCGCGGCCCAGCCATCCCGACCGACGCGCAGGCAGAAGTCCGCCACCTTGCCCGGAATGTCGACGCCGGTCGGCGCAATGCTGTTGCGGAACTCCATTGTGTAGTTGACCTCGTTGATGAGCAGCCCGCGATCTGGGTCCTCGAAGACATCGATCGCCACCACGCCGCCGCCCACCGCGTTGGCCGCGGCCACGCAGATGTCGTCGAGTTCGGGCGTGACCGGGCAGCTGCTCGCCTTGCCCCCGCGCGCGGTGTTGGTGATCCAGTGCTCCGACGCGCGGTAGATCGCCGCGATCGTCTCGCCACCGACGACAAAGGCGCGGATGTCGCGCAGTGGCTTGTGAATGTACTCCTGGATGTAGAAGATCGAGTGATGGTAGGAGCCCAGCACCTCCTTGTGCTCCAAAATCGCCTCGGCCGCCTCGCGGTCGTTGATCTTGCTCAGCAGCCGCCCCCACGAGCCGACCGCCGGCTTGAGCACGACAGGATAGCCCAGCGTTTCGATGGCCTGGAGCGCGCTCTCCGGCGTGTACGCGACCAGGCAGCGCGGCTGCGGCACGCCGGCCGCGGTCAGCGCGCTGGTCGTCTGTAACTTGTTGCCGCAGTTGTCCGCCACCAGCGCGGTGTTGACGGTCTGGATGCCCTGGTCGTTGAGGATGCGCAGGCTGTAGAGCGCACGTCCGTGGCTGATACAGCGCTCCACGACCACGTCGAAGCCCTGGAAGCGCCGCGTGTGCGCCTCGGCCGTAATGTCGAAGATGAGCGTGTTGTCGTCGATCAGATCCAGATCGACGCCGCGGCGGTCAAACGCCTCGAAGAGCAGCTTCTCCTCGGCGCGCACACGCGAATAGAGAATGCCGACGCGCATCATTCGCCCCAATCCTCTTCCTCTTCGGGCGCCGGCGCCAGCGTGATCGGCTCGATGCTGGTGACTTCCAGATCGACGCCGCACTCCGGGCACTGCACAATCTCGTTCTGCATGACGTTGGTCAATTCGATCTCGGCAAAGCATTCGGGACATTCCGCCGTACCGGAAGCTGTTTGAAGGGCCATGAGTTAATTTCTCCTTGTGGTTGTAAATAGGTTTCTACAAATTGAGATTGGAGAATAGAGATTGGATCGTCGTATGGAAAATGTTCGTACTCTCCAATCTCCAATCTCCAATCTCCAATCTCCAATCTCTAATCTCTAATCTCTAATCTCTAATCTCTAATCTCTAATCTCCCAATCTCTCTATCACCGCCGTCGTCATCTCCGCCGTCCCTGCCGTCCCGCCCAGATCCGCCGACCAGATGCCGTCGGCCAGCGTGCGCGTGACCGCAGCCTGTATTTGCGCGGCCGCGCCCGCTTCGCCCAGCGCGTCAAGCAGTTGCGCCGCAGCCAGGATGGTCGCGCACGGGTTGGCGATGCCCTGGCTGGCGATGTCCGGCGCGCTGCCGTGCACCGGCTCCACCAGTGCGAAGTTATCGCCGGCGTTGGCGCTCGGCGCCAGCCCCAGCCCGCCCACCAGCGCGGCCGCCGCGTCGGACAGGATGTCGCCGTAGAGGTTGGGCGCCACGATCACGTCGTAGCGCTCCGGCTCACGGATCAGCCGGTAGATCATGGAGTCGACGATCTGCTCCTCCACCTGCACGTCGGGAAACTCCCGCGCCACGGCCAGGCACGTCTCGCGGAAAAGCCCGTCGGTCAGGCTGAGCACGTTGGCCTTGTGCACGATGGTGACGCGAGGAGGGCGATTTTGCGATTGGGAGATTGGAGATTGGGGATTGGAGATTGGAGATTGGGGGGGAAACCTCCAATCTCCAATCTCTAAATTTCTCAATCTCGCCCGCGCTTGCTCAAACGCCTTGCGCGCGATGCGTTCGGACGCGCGGCGGGTGATGACGCGTTGCGCGACCGCGGTGTTGCCGCCATCTTCCAGCCGCTCCTGGCGCACGTAAAGACATTCTGTGTTCTCGCGCACGATGAGCAGGTCGATGCCGGGGCGGCTGCCGGGTACGGGCATGGAAACGACCGGGCGCAGGTTGGCGTACAGGTCGAGTTGCCTGCGCAGCGCCAGGATCGGGCTGCTGTAGCCTTCGACCTTGCGGCTGGGCGACTGCGTCGCGCCAAAGATCGCACCGTCACAGCCGCGGATCACCGACGCGGTGCGCTGCGGCAGGGCCGTGCCCGTGCGCTCAAAGACCTCCCAGCCGGCGTCCAGCTCGACAAAGTCGAACGCCAGCGGCAGCGCCTCCAGCACGCGCCGCGCGGCCGGGACGACCTCCTTGCCGACGCCGTCGCCGGGGATCAGGGCAATGCGATAGGGTTGTTCGGTCATCGACACCAGTTCCTTCTGTGGACAGGGATGGGGAGATTGGGAGATCAAGAGATTGGAGATTGGAGATTTGGCGTTTGAGACAATCGCTCAATCGCTCAATCTCCCAATCTCCAATCTCCTAATCTCCAATCTCCCAATCTCCAATCTCTATTTACACCAAACCAACACCGCGCAAGATCGCCAACATGCCAAACCCCACAATCACGCCGCCCGCTACGTAGTTGATCCAGCGCAGGGTCCGGGCGTTGACAAAGCCGCGCAGCAGCGAGACGCCGCCCGACAGCAGCAGCCACCACGCCGCCGACCCCGCAAAGACGCCCGTTACCAGCAGCAGCGCGGCCAGCGAGTCGCCGCTGCTGGCGGCCAGCCCCGCGCCGGCGAAGATCGCCACAAACGACAGGATCGTCATCGGGTTGGTCAGCGTCAACAGCAGCGTCGAGCTGTACGCGCCCAGCAGGCCGTGCCCCTCAGCCGCGGCCGCGCTTTGCGCAGGCGGCGCCAGCACAGTGCGCACGCCGAGATAGCAGAGAAAAAGTCCGCCGGCCAGCCCCAGCCAGAACTGCTGCTGCACCAGAAAGGCCGTAAGCAGGCTCAGCCCGAACGCCGCCAGCGCCCCATAGATCGCATCCGCCGTGGCCGCGCCCAGGCCGGAAACCAGCCCGGTGACACGGCCGTTGTTGAGCGTGCGCTGGATGCAGAGCAGCCCAATCGGCCCCACCGGCGCGGCGATGGCAAAGCCAAGAATGAGCCCACGCAAGAAAAGTGTTGTGTCCATCGTGCTGCACTTTCGTTGAGATGGGAGAGTAGAGATTGGAGATTAGGAGATTGAGCGATTGAAAGATTGCCTCGAACGCCAAATCGTCCATCTCCAATCTCCAATCTCTTAACCTCTTAATCTCCTAATCTCCCAATCTCACCACGCCCCACTATACGGCCCACCGCCGGCCAGGTATTCCTGCACCCGCGCCCGGCATGCACGCTGCATGTCTGGCGGCAGGTTGTGCAGGCTGAACCAGGCGCAGCCTTCGATCTCCCACGTGTTCGGCGGCGGGCCAGGCAGATCGAAATCCTCGCTGACGTAGACGACGACGTGGTCGCTGCGCCCATTGTGGTTGCTCAGGTAAATGCCGAGCAGCCGCGGCTCGTCGCGCACCACGGCGCCGACTTCCTCCCACGCTTCGCGCACCGCCGCTTCCAGCAATGATTCGCCGCGGTCAACGCTACCGCCGGGAAAGTACCACTTGCTGGCGTACGTGTGGTGGATCAGCAGCGTCATGCCGTCGCGCACGAGCAGAATGCGCACGGATGGCGTCACCGGGCGCGCCACGACAAGCCACAGGTCGAAGCCACGCCGCGCTGCCCGCAGCAGCAGGGTGCGCAAGCTCACGCCGCGGCCAGCTTGCGCTTCACGTACGCCACCAGCCCGCCCGCCGCAACGATGCCCATGACGCTGGCGCTCAGGGGCGGGAAGGCGAAGTCGCCCCCTGCGCAGCGGATGACGTGCCGCTCCGTATCGACCGTCACTTGCTCGCCGGGCTGGATCGCCGCCGCAGCCTCTGGGCAGACAATCGCCAGCAAGCCATTGTTGAGCGCGTTGCGGTAGAAGATGCGGCTGAAGCTCGCCGCGATCACCGCGCCGACGCCGTTGTAAACCAGGCAGGTGGCGGCCTGTTCGCGGCTCGACCCGCAGCCGAAGTTGCGCCCGCCCACGATGACATCGCCCGGCTGCACGTTGGCGGCAAAGGTCGGGTCCAGGTCTTCCAGCGCATGGCGGGCAATCTCGGCGCGTTCGGTGACGGTGTAGGTGTACTTGCCCGGAAAAAGCACGTCCGTATTGATGTTGTCGCCGTACTTCCAGGCGCGGCCGGTGATGTGCATGGCTTGACTCACTGGT
>JACSRH010000258.1 GCA_014879855.1 Caldilineaceae bacterium
CTGGTGCTGCTGGCCGTGCTGGTGGTGGCCGGAATGGCCGTTAGCGCCTATGTCAGTGCGCGGCGTCTGGCGCGGATGCGGGTTGTCGAAGCGCTGCGCGAACTGTAAGATAGGTAGCCATGCGTCTCTTATTGGTGGAAGATGATCACAAGATTGCCAGCTATGTCAAACGCGGGCTGGAAGAAGAAGGCTACGCGGTCGATGTGGCCTACACCGGGCGCGACGGGCTGGACTGGGCGCTGGCGTCTCCCTACGACCTGCTGATTCTGGATGTCATGCTGCCCGGGTTGGATGGCTTCAGCGTCTGTCGCCAGGTGCGCCAACAAGGCATCCATGCGCCGGTGCTGATGCTGACCGCACGTGATGCGGTCGATGACCGCGTGGATGGGCTGGACGCCGGCGCCGACGACTATCTAGTTAAGCCCTTTGCCTTTCGCGAGCTGCTGGCGCGGCTGCGAGCGTTGCTACGGCGCGCAGCCGATGCACCCAAAACCACCCTCCTGCAAGTAGCCGATCTCACGCTGGACACGCGCACGCAGCGTGTCCAGCGTGCAGGCCGCCCGATTGAACTCACGGCCAAGGAGTTTGCCGTCCTAGAAGCGTTGATGCGCGACCCTGGGCGCGTGCTCAGCCGCACCGTCATCGCCGACCACGTTTGGAGCTATGACGCCTTCAACCAGTCCAATGTAATCGATGTCTACATTCGCAATCTGCGCCGCAAAATCGACGACGGCGCCACCGACAAGCTAATTGAAACCGTGCGCGGGGTTGGCTATCGCATCTTGGCGGTAAGCAGTGTTGCGTCACATTAAGCGCATCCGTGTCCGCTTTGCGCTCTGGACTGCCGGGCTGATCCTGGTATTGTTGGTGGCTTTTGGCGCGTTTGTCTACTACCGCGTTGCCCAAGGCCTGACCGACGCCGTCGATGAGGCGCTTATCCTGAGCGCGTCGCAAACTTTGGCCGCGCTCAACGTCGAAAATGGCGTCATCACGCTGGCTGAGGACTTTCCGGAAGTCGACAATCAAAGCATCGAGATGATCGAACGCGGGCTGACGGTGCGCGTCCTCGATGCCGCTGATCGGACCGTCCAACTGTTTGGCCCGCAGCGGCGACTTCCGCCCCCTTCACAGCCCACCGGCGCAATCGCTCCCACCTTCCAGACCTCTGCCGGGGGCGCGTCGCCTGCCGGGGGCGCATCATCGGTGCGCGTGCTATCGACGCCTGTGCTGGAAGATGGAGTGCGGGTCGGCACCGTGCAGACTGCGGCCACGCTCGCCACTGTGGAGGAAACGCTGGCGCGGCTGTTGACGGCGCTCTTCATCGGCGGCGCCGTTCTGACGGTCATTGCGGCGCTGGGCGGCTATGCCTTGGCCGCGCGCGCCTTGCAGCCGATCGACCAGATGACGCGCACGGCGCGGCGCATCTCGGCGGAAGACCTGTCAGCGCGGCTTGACCTGCCCGCCACCGACGACGAAGTGGGCCGACTGGCAGTGACCTTTGACGAGATGTTGGAGCGGCTCGATGAATCATTCCGGCGCGAACGCCAGTTCACGGCCAATGCCTCACACGAACTGCGCACGCCGCTTGCCGCCATGCAGGCCATCCTGGGCGTGGTGCGCGCCCAGCCGCGTACAGCCGCCGAATATGAAGCCGCCATCGACGATCTGGCCGACGAAGCCGAGCGCCTGCACACTCTGGTCGACCGGCTGCTCTATCTTGCCCGCCGCGACGCCCAGCGCAGCGATGTCCACAAGCCGGTGGATTTGACCTTCTTGCTGGCCGATATTGTCGATTCACTAGAGCCGTTGGCGGCCCAGAAAGGCATTGCCTTGACGCTGCGGACGCCATCAAAACTGCTGGTTCAGGGCGACAGTGACAGCCTGGCGCGCCTGCTCGTCAACTTGCTCGACAATGCCATCAAGTATACAGAAGAGGGCGGCGTTTCCGTCAGCGCCGCCTCGCACGCCGACGGCGTCACCGTAACGGTCAGCGATACCGGTGTTGGAGTTGCAGCCGAACATTTGCCTCACCTCTTTGATCGCTTCTACCGCGCCGATGCCGCTCGCACGACGCGCGGCGCCGGGTTGGGGCTGGCGATTGCGTATGACATTGCCCAGGCGCATGGCGGCGATATTACTGTCTCCTCGCAACTCGGAAAAGGGGCCGCCTTTACAGTGCATCTGCCTGGATAAAGGCTCTCTATAGAAGCCGGGCCATCCTGTCGCCCAACATGAAAGAAGTGGTCAGGTGACTTCACGGTCACTTCATCTCCTGGCGCTATCCTGAGTGCAGACAGGCGACAGCGGGTCGTCTGCACAAACGATAAGGAGATAGTTCATGTTTGGCAACACATTTCTCGCAGTAGTCGCTGCCGCAGTGTTTTTATTTGGACCGGCCGGTGTTGGCGCAGTGCGCCAGAGCATCCAGACGCCAGCCACCACAACGCAACCGGTGACCACAATGCAACCGGTGACCGCAGCGCAACCGGTGACCGCAGTGGGGCAAGCCTCCGCTGAACAGACCGGCGACTGTCTCGACGACACCGCCGATGAGGTCGAGGCTGACAACGGCGTCGACACCGATACGCTGGATGTTCAATGCGGCGATCAGAACTCCCCTGACGCATTGGAACGCGACGCCGAGTCGGACACGGAAGCCGCCGGGTCGGAGCAGAACGACGCCGCACCCACCGCCACCCCTGCGATCTCTGCCGACCAGGCGCAGGCCGCCGCAGAAGCGCATCTCAACGCCGGAAGCGCCAGCAAGGTCGAACTGGACGATGAGAATGGTCAGTTGGTCTACAGCGTTGAGATCGGGAGCACCGACGTGAAGGTCGATGCCATGACGGGCGCCATTGTCACAGTGGAAAACGATCAGGAGGATGAAGGCGCCGACGCCAACGAGAGTACCCCAGAGGCCAGTTCTGAGGCGCCAGTCGTAGGGGGCTAAGCCAGAAGCGTATGCGCTTGCCGCCGCTGTGGATGACAAGGTCAGCGCACAACCAATCACCTGACGCCAAGTGCAGAGTGAATTGATCCAATCAAGAATCCGCCGTTTCTGTGCAGAAACGGCGGATTCTTGATTTCAACGCTGAATTTCTCTCTTTATCCTTACGGTCACAGCGCCGCCAGCGCCGCGTACAGGCGCGCCCGGTTTTCCGCGGCCACGAAGCGGGCGAAATCCCCACGCAGCTGCGCGCAGCATGCCGATCAGCTTTGCCTGTGTGCGTTCGTAGCGGGCGCCACCCATTTTGCACCTTCGCACAGAAGAGATCGACAATAGGAGATGTCCCAGACTTTAGGCGAGTTGGCGCAGGCGTGCGTCGCACTAGTCAACAGGGGGGCGACGCGACATCAGGTTTGACCAGTGCGACGCACGCCAACAGTGTGGGATCCGCTAGCATCCGCACAATCCGCGTTATCAGCGTTCTATTCTTCCCTCTTGCCACGCAAAGGAGTTGATCCATGCTCACCATCAACGAAGCGCTCTTTGCAGAAACCACCCACTCCCCCTCGCTGATCGACCTGGTGGGGCTGGAGCAGGCGCAGCAGATCGTCGACTTCTGTTTTATCGCCAACCCCTACTATCCCACCGCGGCGATGGTGGCGAAGCTGGTGCAGCACCTGCCGGCGCTGATCAAGAGCTATCCCTCCAGCAATCCACTGGTGAGCGCCCGCCACCTGGCCGCAGTGCTGGGCGTGCAGGCCGAGCATCTAATCGTCGGCAACGGCGCGACAGAGCTGATCGCGGAGCTTTGTCTGCGGCTGGCGCCGGCCACCGGCGTGCCCATCCCCACCTTTGGCGAGTACATCGAGAAGCTCGACCCCGCGCGCCTCCATTTTTTCCCGCTCGCGGTCGAGGAGCGCTATCAGCTCGACCTGACGCGCTATGGGGCCTGGCTGCACGCGCAAGGCTTGCAGGCCGCGCTGATCATCAACCCGCACAACCCGACCGGGCAACTCTTCTCGCTGCCGGCGCTGCACACCTTTCTGGAGCGCGTCCGCGACCTGGCCCTGGTGATCGTGGACGAATCCTTTGTCGATTTTGCCGGCGCCGAGATTCCCTCGCTGCTGCATGAAGCGGAGGCTTATCCCAACCTGGTCATCGTGCGCAGCATGAGCAAGCACTGCGGCGTGCCGGGGCTGCGGCTGGGCTACTGCTACAGCGGCAACCTGGAGATGCTGGCGCACCTGCGCCACGCGCTGCCGACGTGGAACCTCAACACGCTGGCCGAATATTTCCTGAGCCTGCTGCCCGCCACCGACGCCGACTATCACGCCGCGCGGCTGCATGTAGTCGAGGATGTGCGCTGGCTCTACGCGCAACTGGGCAAGCTGGACGGCATTGAGGTCTACCCGACCGGCGCCAACTTTGTCTGCTTCCGCGTCGCCAA
>JACSRH010000299.1 GCA_014879855.1 Caldilineaceae bacterium
ATCACTTGTCAGCAACAACTTCACGCTCTCCAATCAGCCCGAACGCCTCGGCTGGCTGACGCCAACCGATCCTCACCAGCCGATCGGCGTGCTGCGTGAGCAGTACGAGGCGCAAGGCTATGTGTGGCTGAAGCACCTGCTCGACCCCGACGAAGTGTGGGACTTCCGGCGCCGCTATTTTGAGGCGCTGCGTCCCGCCGGCCTAGTCGCGCCGGGCAGCGACCCACGCGAGGGCATCTACGCGGGCGGCGGCGAAGATAAGCGGCTGCTGACAGAGAAGACCGTCGAGATCGCGCGCTGGGCCGCGTACGAAGCTTTCTGCCTCGCCAAGCCAATCCTGAACTTCTACGAAGCGCTCTTTGCCGAGCCAGTCTACCTGCACAAGCGCATGTTGATCCGCCACACGCGGCCCGGCGATCCCAACTGCACGGGCGCGCACTACGACCTCGTCTACCTGCGCGCCGGCACCGACCAGATCTGCACGAGCTGGATCCCAATCGGCGATATCCCAGTCGAGATGGGAGGGTTGATCTACCTCGAAGGCTCCGACGGCTGGGGCCGCACAATGGAGGCCGAGTTCTCCGTCAAGAACGCCGACCTGTCGCCGGAAGAGCGGCTCAGCGCCTACAACCGCAACATGAACGAGGGCGGCTGGCTCACCAAGAATGTGCCCGAACTGGCCGAGCGCCTCAACACGCGCTGGCTGATGGCCGACTACGAGGCCGGCGACATGGTGGTGCACAGCCCGTACATGATCCACGCCTCCACCATGAACGAAAATGCCGAGGGCCGGATGCGCCTCTCCACCGACATTCGCTTCCAGCGCGCCAGCGACCGCATCGACCCGCGCTGGCAGAACCACTGGCGACCAGATGATGAGAAAAAGTTTTGATGCGATCAAAGAAAAACCGAGTTTCTTGAAGAAACTCGGTTTTTTGGGTCAACCGGAGCGCGTGTGGGTACGTCCAGGGACGGGCTGATCGTTGTCGGCTCGACCGAAGGGACGGCAGCCCGTCCCCGGCACGTACGACCCGATCCCATGAATTCCGGTTGAGCCGGTTTTTGACGATTTCTTTGGCACAGCGGGTACAACATCGTGAAGATCTCTCAACCGCACCCCATCCTGCGCTGGCACTGGCTGGTTGCCCACCTGCTGGTGGTGAGTGTGGGGCTGGCTGGCTGCGGGGCTGAACGCGCACCAGCCTCCACCGCACCGGTGGAGCGCCCCACTGTCGCCGTCGAAGTGGTTGCCACCTCGTTTCAGCCTCCCCGTGAGTGCAGCGGCGCCTTTGTCGCCCACCGTCTCGATTTCACCACCGGCACGCGCCTGCGCGCGATCAGCACCTACATCAGCAATGGCGCGGGCGTGGCCGCCAACGATCTCGACAATGACGGCGACCTCGACCTGGTCTTTGCCAGCGTCGATCGCGAGGCGGAGATTTTCTGGAACGACGGCAGCCTTGTCTTTACCAGCCAGACGCTTGACGACCGCTTTGGCCGCGGCGTCGCCATCGTCGATGTGGACGCCGACGGCTGGAACGACATCGTCTTCACCCATCGCGGCCTCGACGGCGTTTCCTTCTGGCGCAACCAGGGCGGCGAAAGCGCCCGTTCCTCGCCCCCCGCTCCTCGTCCTTCCTTTGCCTTGCACCCCCTGCCTGGCGTCGACAGCTACGCCTACGCCATGGCCTGGGGCGATGTGGATGGCGACGGCGATCTTGATCTGGTGACCGGCTCCTACGGCGTGGAATTGTTGCAGCATGGCATCGACCTGCCGGCGGCAGACCCGCGAGCCGGCGTCGTGCTGCATCTGCAGCAGGAAGGAAGCTGGCAGGCGCACGTCCTGGACCGCGAGGCTGAAACGCTCTCCATTGCTATTGCCGACCTGACCGGCGACGGCCAGTCCGAAATCTGGGTCGCCAATGACTTTGCGCTCAACGACAAGGTCTGGCAGCGGAATGGGGCGACGTGGGACATCGTGCAGCTCTTTGACCAGACCTCGCACAGCACCATGACCACGGAGTGGGGCGACCTTGACAACAACGGCGGGCTGACGCTCTTTACCACAGACATGAATCCCTATGACATCTCGCCGCATACGCTGGCCGCGTGGGTGCCGATGATGAACCAGATCGAAGAGCATCGGGCAGCCGACGATCCACAGGTGATGGCCAATGTGCTGCAAGTGCGCGATGGCGCGGGACGCTGGCAGAACCAGGCCACCCGCCGCGGCATCGACGCCTCGGGCTGGAGTTGGGGCGCGCGCTATGGTGATCTGGACCAGGATGGATTGCTCGACCTGTATGTGGTCAACGGCATGATCGCCGCTGACATGTTCGGCCATCTACCCAATGGCGAACTCGTCGAGCAGAATCAGGCGTATCGCAACCGCGGGGACGGCGCGTTTGATCGGGCGCCGCAGTGGCAGCTTGGTTCCACGGCCAGCGGACGCGGCATGGTGATGGCAGATATGGACAACGACGGCGACCTGGATATTGTGGTGAACAACCTGCGCGGCTTCGCCCAACTCTTCGAGAACCAGCTCTGCCACGGCGCCAGCCTACAGGTCGATCTGGCGTGGCCCGGGTCGGCCAACCGTGCGGGCGTGGGAGCGCAACTGACATTGTCTACAGACCAGGGCGTCCTCCGCCGTGATGTGCGCGCCTCAGGTGGTTATCTGTCCGGCGATGCGGCGCGCGTTCATTTCGGCTTGCCCGCGGACGCGGCGCTGCGCGCGCTGGAGATTGTCTGGCCAGATGGCGCGACCTCGACTATCATGACGCCATCTAATAACGCCCGCCTGATTGTGACCAGGAGCGACGAATGAGACAGAGCACACTCACCCATCCCGCGCGCCTCAACGTGCAGGCCGCCTTGCCGCTGCTGCGTCTGCCCGACCCCAAACAGCACACGCGCATTGTGCTGGCCTCGCTGGCAATTGGTCTGATCGCTAGCTACACCGCGGTCGCGCTGGGCTGGCTGCCCCTGTGGGCGGCCACAGC
This sequence comes from Caldilineaceae bacterium, assembly GCA_014879855.1. Taxonomy (GTDB): domain Bacteria; phylum Chloroflexota; class Anaerolineae; order Caldilineales; family Caldilineaceae; genus Caldilinea. The sequence continues at coordinate 3,003 of JACSRH010000299.1, forward strand.
GATGGTGCTGATCGTGCTGACGCCGGCCGGCGCGCTCAAGTGGCGTGACGACTATCACCGCTACGGGGCGACCATCATGGGGCTGAGCATTCTCCTCACGGCGCAGGGGCTGCACACCGTTGAACACCTGGTGCAGTGGGCGCAGTACAACCTGCTTTACTGGACCATGCGCCAATCCAACGGTCTGCTGTCACCAGCCAATGCAGAATGGGTCCATTTTACGTGGAACTGGCTGGTGCTCATCACAGTCGTGCTGCTGATGATCGGCGGCATGCGCGGCGGCTGGATGTGGGTGCTGTTGACCGTGGCCCTCTTCCACACCATCGAACATTCTTACACTTTCATCCGCTATCAGATGATCCTACGCGAACTGACTGCGATGGACGTGCTCAACGTGACCGCGCAGGGATTGCCCGGCATTGTCGGTCGCGACGGCTGGCTGGCGCGCAGCGAATGGACGCGCGGCACCTGGATCTGCACCATCCCCGGCCTGACCACCGCGGTGCGACTCGATGTCCATTTCTGGTGGAACATCCTGGAGATGACGCCGCTACTTCTGGCCGGGCACTTCTATCTGCGTGGTCAGGCTGCAGCAGGCAGGTTCGAGTGAACCAGCACAGGGCGCTCACGCGGCAGTCCGCTTATGCTGTTCCAGCCGACCAAGAGCGACCCGTCGACGCCTGTCGCATTGCCTTGGGCGTGCGCCCCGTATAGCGTTGAAATGCCACGTAAAAGCTGCTCAGGGATCCAAACCCGCTCTGTAGGGCAATATCGAGCACACTATCGTCGGTTGTCATCAAAAGGCGCTGCGCCTGCGTCACCCGGTATTGCAGCGTGTACTCCAGGATCGTGACGCCAAACGTCTGTTTGAAACAGGTCATTGCATAGCTGGGATGGAGCCCGGCCTCGCGCGCGACTGCCTCGACAGTCAGCGGCGCCGCGTAGTTGCTCACAATATAGTGCGCCATACGTCCGGCCCGGCTGTTGATGGAGCCATCTGTGTGGGGCGTCGATGCGTGTTTACGGCCAAGCGCCAGCCGCCACAGGCGCGCCTCCATCTCCTTGAGCACGATAGCGGGCTGGCCCGCGGTCAACTCCACATGCCAGCGTGGCAACAGCAGACGGTCGAGCTGCGCGTTGACATCGTCTTCATCCATAACAAGCTCCCCAGTCAACAGCGCCTGTACAAGACCCTCCGGCAATTTCCAGCCCAGAAACAGCTCCAGCGGAATCGTGAAGACACAGAAGTCGCAGGCAGGCCGCGCTTCGACCAACTGATGGGGAATGGCGCCCCAAAAGATGCACAAAGCGCCCGGCGCCATCTGTACGAAATGGTCACGATGCACGTAAGTCACCATTCCGTCGAGCAACAGGTTGAGTTCGATGTCGCCGTGTTGGTGGGGCAGCGCCATCAATGCCGGTTGACAACGCCAGCTACTCAGGCCAAGCGAGCCAGGCGCTGCCAGCTTGGCCCGGCGCCGGCGAGAGGGCGTTTTTGAAACGGCTTCAGTACGCAACATAGCGTAGGATCCTGGAAAAATATACAAGAAATCAGATAGAAGTCGCGCAATCGTTCGGTTATGATAGCACGGTCTGTACGCCCTATTCAACTACATCAGAGAGAACCAAGGAGAATGTCTTATGTCTGCACGCGTACCTACAGCCCTCGATGATTTTCTGTTTGATTTGAACGGTTATCTCGTTCTGAAGAACGTTGTGGATGGCGCACTGCTGGCCGAACTCAACACTGCCTTCGACCACCTGCCGCCACTGGAGCAGGGGGAGTGGTGGGGTAACGCCCAGCGCCGCGACTACAACGGCGCCACCGGCTACGAACTGCACAACTGCGTAGAAGCCGGCGAACCTTTTGAAAAACTGCTGGATCATCCCGGCTGGATCGAATACGTGCGCCGGTATTGTGGCGAGCAGGGTTCCTATGTCGAAGGACTCTTCGTCGACGAATGCATTGCCTCGATCCGGCGCTCCGGCGGCCATCACCCGGTGCATTCGGGCGGCTACCAGGCAGCGCTGCGCAACAAATATATCTACGAGCACGGCGTGTTTCGCTGCGGGCAGGTCAACATCATCCTGGCGTTGACCGATGTCGGTCCTGGCGATGGTCCCACCATGGTGATCCCGGGCAGCCACAAGGCAAACTTCCCGCATCCCAATGCCGGCGACTATGCCAAGCTCGACCGCATGGACGCGCTGGATGGCGCTGTACCAGCCTATCTCAACGCCGGCGATGCGCTGCTCTTTGTCGACGGCATCATGCACGGCGGCAGCAGCCGCACGAACGCGGGAGGCGAGCGCCGCGTGACCATCTATCGCTACGGCGTCAGTTGGGGTGCAACGCGCTATGGGTACGAATATTCACAGGCCCTGCTCGATCGGCTGACGCCCGAACGGCGCAAACTACTCCAACCCCAAGCGCCCAATCGACCGCCGGTCACGGCATCACCTGTACATGCCGCGGGCTGATGCCATTGCCCCACGCAGGTCGGGCTATCGTCGAGTTGATAGCCCAACCTACTGGCTACTGGCTTGCCGCCTGCGCAATCAATTGGCGACGCAGCACCTTACCCACCTGCGTCTTGGGCAACTCGTGGCAGAATTCGATCACGGTTGGAACTTTATAGGGCGCCAGGTGCGCTTTGCAGAAGGCGCGCACCTCTTCGGGGGTCGCGCTTTCGCCGCTCTTGAGCACGATACACGCTTTGACCGTCTCGCCGCGTTTAGCGTCGGGCACGCCGACGACCGCGGCTTCCAAAATCTTTGGGTGTTTGAAAAGAGCTTCCTCCACCTCGCGCGGTACGATATTGTACCCGCCGGCGATGATCAGATCTTTCTTGCGGTCCACGATGGTAATGTATCCGTCCGCATCGATGACGGCAATATCACCCGTATGCAACCAGCCGTCAGCATCGATGGTGGCCGCGGTTTCCTCTGGGTTGTTAAAATAGCCCTTCATCACCTGAGGGCCGCGCACCAGCAGTTCGCCTGCCTCCCCCGTCGCAACAGGTGCATGTACACCCTGTGCATCCGCTTCCAACGCCACGATGACAACTTCGGTGCTGGGGAAAGGCAGACCCACTGTGCCGGTGCGCGTCTGCCCAAAGACGGGATTGCCAACCGTAAGCGGTGAGGACTCAGACATGCCGTAGCCCTCCACCAATTTGCCGCCAGTGACGGCCTCGAAGCGCTGCGCCACCTCCAATGGCAGCGGCGCGCCGCCACTCAGACAGACGCGGAGGCTGCGCAGATTGAATTCGCCGGCGCGTGCATGGTTGAGCAGAGCAATATACATGGTGGGCACGCCCGGATAAAGCGTGATTCGCTCCCGCGCAATGGTCTCCAGGATCAGCAATGTGTTGCGCGGGTCGGGCGTCAGCACCAGCTCGCCGCCCAAATTGAGACAGACCAACATGCCAACGGTCATGCCATAGACATGAAAGGCTGGCAGCGCCAAAAGGAACTTCTCGGCGCCTGGCCGCAGCGACGGCACCCAGGCGCTGGTCTGTGCGACATTGGCCACCACGTTGCGATGGGTCAACTCGGCGGCTTTGGGCAACCCCGATGTGCCGCCCGTGAATTGAAAGACCGCGCTGTCCGCCGCGTCAAAAACAGTGGCTGGCGCGGGATCGACGCTGTGCGCAAGCAGTTCCTGCATAAAATAGACGCCAGGCTGCGGTGACACCGCTTTCATCATACCGCCGGCGCGCACCTGCGCCGCTACGCTGCGCCGGAAAAGCCGACCCACCATGTCGGGAATATCCGTCAGGATCACGCGGATGATGGCTGTCTTGGGTTGCAGTTCACGCACGCGCTCGAAGAGGCCGCTGAGCGTGATGATGGTGGTCACGCCCGTGTCACGCAACAGTGGCTCCAGTTCCAGCGCTGGATAGGTGGGATTGGTGTTGACGACAATCGCACCGACCTTGAGCACGCCAAAATAGGCAATGACCTGCTGCGGCAAGTTAGGCAGCATGATCGCCACGCGTTCGCCTTTGAGCACGCCCAGCCCAGCCAACGCCGCGGCAAAACGGTCGCTCAGCCGGTTAAGTTCAGCGTAACTCAGGCGCGCCTGAACCTTCAACCCTAGCGGCAGGTAACGGAGCACCATGCGCACGGCGGTGTGCGTGGGATAGCGCGCCGCCGCATCGATCAGCAACTGCTGGATCGTGTGTTCGGGTACAGCGATGGTTGCTGGGACGCCAGGTTCGTACTGTTGTAGCCAGCGAAGATCAGATGTCATGCGCAATGTCCTCGTTTTGGCTAAGCATAACACTGGAGCGCATTGCTGTCTACTTTCCAGCAAAATCCTGCATCTATCCGCTAACTCCCTCCATGTACGTTGCCCGGTTTGTGGCTTATGCTGCCCGATGACAATTGTTCAGGCTTTGCGTGCAATTGAACGCGAAATCTGTTGACCAGTGCTGGAGACGCGGCAAAACCTTGCTACGCACCCGCGAGCAACGGCTGAACAATGGCAATCGTGCATCACCTTCTCTTCCCATCACCTGACAGGAGCAAGCCACCATGAAGATAGATCTCTCTGGCGCATGGACGTTTGCGCTCGACCCCGACGACCGCGGCGCACGCGCCCATTGGTATGCTGACGTCTTGCCCACCCCTGACGGCGCCCTTACTCTGCCCGGCTCGCTGCAGGCGCAGGGCTACGGAGACGACATTGCACTCGATACACCGTGGACCGGCTCCATTGTCGACCGCTCCCTTTTCGAGGATGCGCGCTACGCACCCTATCGTCAACCCGGCCAGATCAAAGTGCCTTTCTGGCTCCAGCCGGATAAGTACTATGCCGGCCCAGTTTGGGTGCAACGTACAATTGTTATTCCGCAAACATGGCAGGGGCGGCGCATCACGCTTACGCTGGAGCGTCCCCACTGGGCAACCGCGGTGTGGCTCGACGATTGCGCGCTTGGCCGCGACGACAGCCTGGCGACCGCGCATATCTATACATTTGACTCACAGGTTGCGGCCGGCGAGCATCGTCTTACCATCCGCATTGACAATCGCATGATCGTCGACGTCGGCCCCAACGCGCACAGCATGACTGATCACACCCAGTCGAACTGGAGCGGCATCGTCGGCCGCATCGAACTGGCCGCCGAGAGTCCGGCCTGGTTGCACCGTGTGCGCGTCTTTCCCGACGTGGCGCGCAAGGCCGCAACCGTCAAGCTCGACATTGCCAGCGTGCTCGGCAAATCAGCGCGCGGCAAAATCACCCTGTCGGCGCGGCTGACCAATGTCGCCAATGCTGCCGCCAATGTTGCCGCCACTGTGCAGCAACTGCCGCCAGTCAGCGCCGACTTTGGCTTTTCGGCCGCGGGCGGGCTGTCGGGGCTGGAACTCTCGGCCGCGGGCGGCCACCTTGATCTCGACTACCCGTTGGGTGACGATGCACAGCTGTGGGACGAGTTTTCTCCAGCGCTTTACGAACTGACAGTGGAGTTGGAGCTCCAGATTGGGGGCGAGGGGCCAGAGGCGAGAGGCGCGCGTATTGTACGTGACCAACGGCTCGTCACCTTTGGCCTGCGCGAAGTAGGAACACAAGGCAGCCAGATCACCCTCAACGGTCGGCCGATCTTTCTGCGCGGCACACTGGAATGCTGCATCTTCCCACTGACTGGCTATCCGCCCACTGATATTGAGGCCTGGAAGCGCATCATCCACATCTGCAAGGCGCACGGATTGAACCACATTCGCTTCCACTCCTGGTGTCCACCCGAAGCGGCCTTTGTCGCCGCGGATGAATTGGGATTCTACTATCAGGTCGAATGCCCCTCCTGGGCAAACCAGGGCGCGGCGATCGGTGAAGGGCGGCCGCTCGACCAGTGGCTTTACCACGAAGGCTGGCGTATGCTCGACGCCTACGGCAACCACCCTTCTTTCCTGCTGATGGCTTATGGCAACGAGCCGGCTGGTCGCTTCGAGGAATTCCTGGCGGAATGGGTGACCTACTGGCGCAAGCGCGACTCGCGGCGCATTTATACGAGCGGCGCGGGCTGGCCGCTGATCCCAGAGAACGACTATCACAACACGCCGCTCCCGCGCATCCAGATGTGGGGCGCGGGGCTGACTTCGCGCATCAACGCGCTGCCGCCCGAAACCACCACCGACTATCGCGCCTTTGTCGAGAAGGCCGGTGCGCCGGTTGTCAGCCACGAGATCGGCCAATGGTGCGTCTATCCTAACTTCGACGAGATGGCGAAATACACGGGCGTGCTCAAGCCCAAAAACTTCGAGATCTTCCGCGATTTCCTCGAAGCCAATCACATGGGCGACCAGGCGCACGCTTTCTTCATCGCATCGGGCAAGCTGCAGGCGCTCTGCTACAAGGAAGAGATCGAATCAGCGTTGCGCACGCCGGGCTTTGGCGGCTTCCAACTGCTCGACCTGCACGATTTTCCCGGTCAGGGCACCGCGCTGGTCGGGGTGCTCGACCCCTTCTGGGACGAAAAGGGGTATATCACGGCGGCGGAGTTCAGCCGCTTCTGCAACAGCACTGTGCCGCTGGCGCACCTGGAGAAACGCACCTGGCGCGCCAGCGAGACTTTGCGCGCCGCTATCCAGATCGCTCATTTTGGCCGCGCCCCGCTGCTCGACGCGACCATCGATTGGGCGTTGCTGAGCGACGCGGGTGGGGCGATGGCTTCGGGCGTTTTGGCGACCGGTGCGATTCCTGCGAGCAGCCAGGAGGTCGTTGGCACAATCGAGTGCAGTCTTGCCGGCGCCCAGCCGGCGCGCAAGTATACGCTGGTCGTCGGCGTTGCAACCACCGATGGCACGCGCTACGAAAACGATTGGGATATCTGGGTTTTTGCTGACGACCTGACATTCTCTGCGCCCGCTGGGGTGACGGTCACCCGTGAAATCGAGGAGGCGCTACGCGAGGTTGCGATGGGCGGCAATGTGCTCTTGCTGCTCGACCCCACGCAGGTTGAAACCACCAGCCAGCTTGGCTTCTCCAGTGTTTTCTGGAACACGGCGTGGACGCACAACCAGGCGCCGCACACGCTCGGCCTGATCTGTGATCCCGCACATCCTGTCTTCGCCGACTTTCCAACCGAATTTCATTCCAACTGGCAGTGGTGGGAGTTGATCCATGGCGCAGCCGCGATGCAGATCGACCACTTGCCGCCAGTTTTACGTCCACTGGTGCAGCCCATCGACACCTGGTTTGAGGCGCGGCGTCTGGGGTTGCTCTTCGAGGCGCGGGTCGGTGCAGGCGCACTCATGGTCGCCTCTATGGATTTGCAGCGCGACCTGGATCAGCGTCTTGTTGCGCGCCAACTGCGCGCCAGTGTGCTTGGTTACATGCAAAGCAGCGCCTTTCGCCCGGCGCACACCGTAACGCCAGACGCGATTCGCCAGCTAGCCGGCGCCGCTTGAGTTGCTGGCCAGCCTTCCAGGCAGTCATCTCCCAAGCAGCCCCCTTCCAAGCAGCCCCCTTCCCGCTAGTCATCTTTCAGGCAGTCATCTTTCAGGCAGTTCTGAGACTGCCTGAAAGATGAACATCGAATGTAAAATAGGGAGCAAATAATGCCAATCGACTTCACGCCAGAGCGATGGGAGCAGATTCGCCAGACATACCGCACGTGGTGGGCGGGCGATTTGGATCGCCCGATCATCCCCGTCGAACTGGTGGGGCGTGACCCTGGTCGCCCGATGCCAGACGCGCCGCTGCTCTCCCAGGCCACCTGCACTGACTTTTCCTATTCGCCCGAACAGTTGATCGACCGGATCGAGTACGAGTTGGAGCGTAAGGTCTATCTGGGCGATGCATTTCCCTGGTTTAACATGGACGTCTTCGGACCTGGCGTAGCGACGGCGTTCATGGGGGCGCGGCTCGACAACTCCTCCGGGAGTGTATGGTTCTGGCCGCCGCGCGACGCTCTGCACATCCAGGATATCCATCTGGAGTATGACCCGCACAATCCCTGGCTGCAGCGGCTCAAGGAGTTGTGCGCGGTGGCAATGGAACGCTGGCAAGGCCAGGTGTTGATGAGCATGACCGATCTTGGCGGCAACCTCGATATGCCTGCCGTCTTTGTCACGACTCAAACGCTGCTGACGGACCTCTATGACTATCCAGACGAGGTGGAGCGCCTGACGTGGGAGGCCCACACCTGCTGGCATCACTTCTATGATGAAATCAACGCCATCTTGCAGCCAACCAACCCTGGCTATACCGACTGGTCGGGCATTTACAGCGAGCAGCCCAGCTACATGCTTCAGTGCGACTTCTCCTACATGATCAGCCCGCGCATGTTTGATCGCTTTGTTCTGCCGGAGCTGCGCAACACCTGCCAGCGCCTGCCGCGCAGCTTCTACCACCTGGATGGCGTGGGCCAGATCCCTCACCTGGATCATCTCCTGAGCATTGCCGAACTCGACGGCGTGCAATGGGTGCCGGGGGACGGCAAGCCGAACTGCGCCCACTGGCCGGATCTGTATCGTAAGATTCACGCCGCCGGGAAGAAGATCCAGATTATCAACGGCGGCTTTGCAGCCGTGGCCGCGGTCATCGCGCAGATCGGATCTCAGCGCGGGGTTCAGTATCACGTCGAGAGCCTGCCCATCGCACGGGAACAGGAAATCCGCACGGAGCTGGCCCGCTTCGGCATTGAATAGACAGCCGCATTAGCTCCTGATTTTCAGAATCATAAACACACCCATCATCCCGGCGCTGCTCGGCACAGAACAGCTTGTCGCGATGATGGGTGGGCGTCCCCTATGCACTTTGTATTTCTGCCACACCGCAGATGACCTTGCAACCTACTTTTTGCCAGTCTCCAACTGTACGTCCTTGAATGTGACCTCGACGGCATCGACAAAGCGTTTGCCGTTCTTCTTGTCGTGGCGCGGAAAATCGGGCGCTTCGATCTCGACCTTGATGGTATATTTGCCGTCGCCAGGAATCTTCCAATTGCGGCCATAATGATAGAGCCACGGGTGCCAGAGGAAATGTTGCTGATGGCGACCAATGCGGCTGCCGTTGCTGTCGGTCAATGTGACATGAACGGTGAGGCCAGGAATAAAGCGCCCATCTGCGCCATCAAGCGCCGTGATCTCGATGTGGACGTTTTCCTCTTCTGGCTCCTGCCATGAGAGCTTGCCATCCTTCATCATATACATGCCCTCGGCGGATTCAGCGGCAAAGGCCACGATGTAGTCGCCGGCCGCCTGCATGTTCCCAACGTCGGCTTCCTTCTCCGCCATATGTTTCAAGGCTTTTTTATAGGCTTCGCCCTGCTCCTTCGCCATCGCAAGCTGCTTCTCGTTGGCCTCGTCGCTCTTCTCCATGGGGGGAACTCGCGTTGCTGTACTCATGCTCTTCATCCTTTCTGGTGCTGCGTGCTCGCCGCGACCGCGTCGTCTGGGTCGTCTGGCGACAAAGGGGGCGACGCTGCGGTGAACACAGGTTGCGCTGACTCTTCTTCTCATTATCGAGCCTGCCCCGCGTGTTTTCCATAGACAGAGGGTTGCATCTGGATACAAGGATGGGTATAGATTCAGAGGATAGCGCATGCAAATTCGCATTCCACAGCGGTAACGAATAAACATAATAGATGAAAATAATGAACAACTCAGCGTTCCAGCGCGGCCAGCCCCGCCTCGATCACGCGTGTGATGCGCTCTACGTCATAGACGCAGCCGCGCCAGATGCCGCCGCTCGCCTGCTGAAGCGCGGCCCACAGCCGGGTGTCGTCGGGCAGATTGGGGTCCGGCGCCAGCGCAGGGTGGGGCGCACGTCCGGCCAGCACGGCCGCGCCTTGCGCCGGACTGTAGCGCCGACCGTCGTGGCCGATCAGGTCGATGGCGCCCGTGAGACGCACCGTGTCGATCTCGATCCGGATCGCGTCCCCTTCGCGCACGCGGCCGAGCGGTCCGCCGGCCAGCGCCTCCGGCCCGACATGGCCGATGCACGCGCCGGTGCTCACGCCGCTGAAGCGCGCGTCCGTGATCAGCGCCACCTCTTTGCCCCACGGCAGATACTTCAGCGCCGCTGTGATCTGGTACGTCTCCTCCATGCCGCAGCCGAGCGGACCGCGCCCCATCAATACGATGATGTCGCCGGGACGAACCGGAGCCGCGGTTTGCCCCTTGACCGCGGCAATGGCGGCCTCTTCGCTGGTGAAGACGCGCGCCGGCCCAACTTTGCGATAAACCCCATCCGCATCGAGCACACTGGGATCGATAGCGGTGCTCTTGACGACCGCTCCTTCCGGCGCCAGGTTGCCCTGGGGAAAAGTCACTGTGCTGGTGAGGCCGCGCGCCCGCGCCTGCTGCGGCGCCATAATCACGTCGTCGGGGTCAATGCCGTCGCTTGCCAACAGCTGCGCGCGCAGCCGCTGCCGGCGTGCGCTGCTCTGCCAGACATCCAACATCACCCCGAGCGGGCGGCCGTGCACGGTCAGCGCGTCAAGCCGCAGCAGGCCCAGCTCGCGCAAGTGGAGCATCACTTCGGGCACGCCGCCGGCCAGAAAGACGCGCACAGTGGGATGGCCGACCGGGCCGTTGGGCAGCACATCGACCAGGCGCGGCGTTGTCGCGTTGATGCGGCTCCAGTCGGCGACAGTGGGCAGGGGCAGCCCCGCGGCATAAGCGATGGCCGGGATATGCAGCAGCAAGTTCGTGCTGCCGCCAAAGGCCGCGTGAACGACCAGGGCGTTGTGCAGCGCGTCTTCCGTCAGGATATCGGCGGTCGTCAGGCGGTTTGCTTCCAGCAGCGCCAACGCCTGTGCGGAGCGCCGCGCCATCTCCAGCCAGATCGGCTGGCCGGAGGGCGTCAACGCGCTGTGCAGCAACGATAGCCCCAGCGCTTCGGCTACGACCTGGCTGGTCGCCGCGGTGCCGAGAAACTGGCAGCCGCCGCCCGGACTGCCGCACGCATGGCAGCCCAGTTCCGCGGCTGCCTCCAGCGTGATTTCCCCCTGCACATAACGTACGCCCAGCGTCTGCACCTTGCCCGCATCCTCGCCCGCGGTCGGCGGCAGCGTCACGCCACCGGGGACGAGAATTGACGGCAGCTCGTGCTGACCGGCCAGCGCCAACAGCACTGCCGGCAGTCCCTTGTCGCAGGTTGCCACGCCCATCACGCCGCGGCGCGTGGGCAGCGACCGGATCAGCCGGCGCAGCACAATCGCGGCGTCGTTGCGATAGGGCAAGCTGTCCATCATGCCCCGCGTGCCTTGCGTGCGCCCATCGCAGGGGTCGGTGACAAAACCGGCGAAGGGGATCGCACCCAGCCGCGCAAACTCCTCGGCAGCCGCCTGCATCAGCAGGCCAACTTCCCAGTGGCCGGTATGATAGCCAAGCGCCACTGGGCTGCCGTCAGGGTTGCGGATGCCGCCTTGTGTGCTCAGGATCAGGAACTCTTTCCGGCGCAGCAGGGCCGGCTCCCAGCCCATACCCGCGCCCTGCGTCAAGCCAAAGATATGGCCGCTCGGCGCGGTGCGTAAGAAATCGTCGTCCAGCGGCAGGCTGCCGGCGGGGCCAGGTGCATGGGTTTGCACAGCGTACAAGCTCAGATCGGCCGCATCGATGGCGACAAAGTCAGGGTTGGAACCAGCAGATGTTTGCATTGCCATCAATACCTCCACTGAACAAAGCGCGGGCAAAGACTCCGCGAGAAAGATGTTTGCTTAAACCATACCTTATCCACTTGCACAAGGTCAATCGCCAAGAGGGCGATGGGGTGAGACCCAGAATAATAGTGCCCAACCATCTGTGTCATTTGCGCAAAGAGGACGACTTTGCTATTTTATGCCCCATGCAGCATCACGCAACCCGGCAGCACACCGCGCAGGTTCAATGGCTCCGATTTGTGAACTATGCCTTGGCAGGCATCTTTGGCCTTGTCATGCCCTTTGTCTGCTGGGGCGCCGAAGCGACGCCGGGACATCCCCATGGGCGCGCGCACCTTGTCTTTTTGACGCCGCCGGTGGTCAACCAGCACCAATCGCTGTGGACTGGGCGCAATGCCCACGAGGTCCTGGCCGCTGCTTCGTCCGCTAAGACAACCGGTGAACACGAGTTGTGCACCACGCCACAAGCGGCATCCGGCACAACGTCGCCCATGACGCCGGCCGGCAAGTCCAACCCGCTAGTGCTGGCGGTCACGCTGTTGCTGCTCACACTATTTGAGACAAAAATATTGCCCGCGCGGCGCGATGAAGGAGGGTTTGCACGGCGTTCCATCGCCCTCCACCTGTTCACGCCGTCGCTTGCCATCGACACCCCGCCTCCACGCTGACTCACTTTCCACAACAGTCTTTGTTAGATCACCTACATACAGTATCAATTGATTCCTTCAGGAAAGTGAAGAATGATGCGTAAACAACTTTTAACCCTTCTCCTTGTGTTGTTGGTGGCGGGGCTGGCTGGCTGCACAGTCGCGCCCATGCAACCCGCAGACGCAACCACCGCGATGAGCGAGATGTCCGGCGCGGACGCAATGGCGACCGAAGCGCCCCTGCCCGAACCAGAGCCCGGCAAACTGACCATTGTGGATGTGCGCGCGCGTCCGGCTCCCCTGGTGGGCGGCACCGGCGCCGTCTATTTCACAGTGCTCAATGGCCTCGACACTGCGGTGCAACTCGTCTCCGCGGCAAGCCCGGCCGCCAACGTGGTCGAAACGCATGAGACGATCGCCGAGGATGGCGTCATGAAGATGATCCCGCAACTCGATGGGTATCCCATCCCAGCCGGTGAAGCACTCGTGCTCAAGCCGGGTGGCAAACACATCATGCTCATCGACGTCGTCAAGGCGCTGGAACCGGGCGATGAAGTCAACCTGACAGTGAACTTTGACAACGGTGAGTCAATGGAGTTGACCGTGCCCGTGCTCGACATGCAGATGAACATGCCGATGAACATGGAGATGCCGGACGCAGCCGGCGCGATGGCTGAACACGGCGACATGGCCCAACACGCAGAGATGGCGCCAAGCGACTTAATGGTGTCGCCTGAAACCAAAGCGGCGATCAACGGGCTGCCCATCAACGATGTCCGCAGCATCGATGAGGCGCTGAACGAGGGTGGAGCCTTCGACCCTGCGGTTGCTCTGACGACCCTCGACGCCCTGATGGGACAGGTGAACGGCGCCAGTTGGCCTGTAGAGCTGGAAGAGAGCATCAGCGCAATCAAAGCCAAGGCCGAGATGCTGCGTGGCGCGATCGCAGGCGATGATATGGCCGCGGCTGGCCCGTTGGCGGCCGAACTGCATGATCTGCTGCGCGCGATGGAGATGCACGCGACGGAATAGCCGCTCCACGCTCCAGAGCTTTTCTGAAAGAGCGGATGTAAGGGAAGGAAGACAACAGTCAGAAGCCGGGTTTTTGGAAGAACCCGGCTTCTCTTTGCCCGACGCGTTCCCAGGCTTTGTCACATTTCTGACGCTGGCTGATGGTTTTGGATGAACCGGCCCACCATTTGCCCAGCGCCAGAAACGTTTTTTGCAAGCTGCTGAGAGGTTAAAGCAGCGAACCTTTTGACAGCAACCAGTCGTTATGATATTCGTACTCTATTGTGAAAAATACAACGAAGGTACGCCGCGTCACGTAGCTTAGGGTGCACCTCGTGTAAGATAAAGCGAAACATTAAAATGATTGCCAACAAAGGGCAGTTGCGGTAAGGACGAACGGTATGGCGTGGCAGGAACAAAATGGGCGGCTTGGCGCCTTGGAACTCAACAGGCAGGTCGACGCAATCTATAATGCCGCTGTAGAAGCTGGCGCGGCGATCGCGGTGTGGCAGCGGCCAGGCATGGCGCACCCGCAAGCCGTGATCGATCTGAGCGCGACGCCGACCCTGGCGCCTATCAATTTTGCCGCGCGCCAGCCGGCCTTTGTTTTTGCTCCGTTTGTCTCGGATCCAGCTGGCGCCGCGCTCCAGTTGCACGCGGATCTCTGGTTCGACGGCCAGACCTTGCATACGCACAATGGGAACGGTTCACATGACCGCGCGCGGCGCGGCGCACGTTTCTTTGCCATGCTCAACGCCGCGCCCGCGTCAAGCCCGCGCGCCTGGTATCAAGCGGAGACGCTCCGCAACCATGCAGCAACCGAGCGGGAGTTTACCGCGCTCGTGGGCAACGCCATCGACTTTATCCGTAGCACCGGAATCGCCAAGGTGGTCGTCTCGCGCACCGCCGCGCTGCCGCTGCCGGCCAGTTTCACCCCCGCGGCGGCTTTCGCCATGTTGTGCGAACGTTATCCTCACGCCTTTGTCTCGTTAGTGGCGATTCCCGGCGCAGGCACATGGTTAGGCGCCACGCCCGAAGTGTTGCTTACGCTGGACAATGCCGGCCTGACCACCATGGCGCTGGCCGGCACACAACGTCGCCCGCTCCACCAGCCGTTGGACGCAGTGCAATGGGGGCGCAAGGAAGTTGTCGAGCAAGAGATGGTCGGCGCCTACATTCGCGGCTTTTTTGCAAGCGCAGGCGTGGCCGACGTGCAGGAGCACGGCCCGCATACCATCGCGGCTGGACCGGTGGTGCATCTCCAGACGCTGTTCCGCGCAGATTTGCCGGAAGAAGCACGCTTGATGCTCGCCAACCGTGTGCTCAACGAACTGCATCCCACCTCCGCGGTCTGCGGGATGCCAAAGCATCAGGCGCTTGCCTTTATCCTGGCGCAGGAAGGGTATGATCGCAGCTTCTACAGTGGGTTCCTTGGCCCGGTTCATATTCAGGGCGCATCCAGTCTTTATGTGAATCTGCGCTGTATGCAACTTGGCGAGGAGTCTGCCCATCTCTATGTCGGCGCCGGCATCACGGCTGATTCCAACCCTGCGGCCGAATGGCGCGAGACCGCGCTCAAGGCAGAAACAATGGCGGCTGTGCTCGCATCCGAAGCCCAGGCCACACAACCATAGCCAACAACCCGGCTGGAATCACAATGACAGAGGGTGTTTTTCCGCTCGTTGAACTTGCCATCCAGGTCTGCGTTGCCAGAGGGGTGCGCGAGTTTGTCGTCGCACCAGGGTCACGCTCGGCGCCATTGACCATCGCTCTGGCGCGTCATCCAGAAATCACCCCACGCGTTGTCTACGATGAACGTGCAGCGGGTTATGTCGCGTTGGGCATGGCGCAGCAACTGCGCCGTCCGGTCGGGCTGGTCTGCACGTCGGGCACCGCGGCAGTAAACTTTGGCCCCGCGATTGTTGAGGCGTTTTATCAGCAGATTCCACTGCTTGTCCTCACTGCCGACCGCCCGCCTGAATGGATCGACCAGCAGGACAATCAGGCTATCCACCAGACCGGTCTCTATGCGCCGCACGTGCGCTACGCTGGTGTGCTGCCAGGCGAAGATCATGCCGACGCACGCTGGCACGCTGTGCGGCTGATGACCGAGGCATTGGACGCCGCGCAAGGACTTCAACCGGGGCCAGTGCATATCAATATCCCGCTGCACGAACCGCTCTACCCACCGCCGGCCTATCAGCACGATTTTCAGCGCGCCCGCAAAATCCCGCAGCTGATAGCTTCTTTGCCAGCGCTGAGCGAGGCGTCGTGGCTGCCGCTGCTCACGCAATGGCGCAACGCTCGCCGCAAATTGATTGTGGTCGGAATGATGGCGCCAGACGCGGCGTTGCACGCGGCGTTGCAGCGCCTGCAGGCCGATCCATCGGTGGTCGTCTTTGCGGATATCACCGCCAACTGCTGGCCGCACGTTGCCCCGCTGGTGCATGCCGATGTGGCGCTGGGCACGCGTGACAAAACCACGCTGGCGGCGTTGGCGCCCGACCTGGTGATCTACATCGGGGGTCAGGTAACGTCAAAGCATCTAAAATTACTGCTGCGTGCCCGCCCACCGCAGGCGCTTTGGCGCGTCCAACCCGCGGGATCTGCGCCCGACGCCTATCAAGCGACCACCGCGCTGGTGCATATGGCGCCTGCTGACTTCTTGACCGCGCTCGCGGATCGCAGCGCGCCCTTAGCCGATTGCGACTACGCGCAGAGCTGGCGCATAGGCGACGCCCTGGCGCGCCAACAGCTCTTTCACCTGTTGCTCAACGCCCCCTTTGGCGAGTTCCGCGCTCTGCAACAAGTGCTCGCTGCGCTGCCCGACCGTAGCCATTTGCAGATCGGCAACAGCATGCCCATTCGCTATGCGAATTTCGTGGGCATCAGCCATGACCACGTTCCCGCGCAGATCAACGCCAACCGCGGCGTCAGCGGCATCGACGGCTGTGTCAGCACCGCGGTCGGCGCGGCGCTGGCTACATCCACGCTGACGACGCTCATCGTGGGGGACCTTGCCTTCTTCTACGACCGCAATGGCCTGTGGCAGCGCAGCCTGCCGCCCAACTTGCGCATTGTGCTGCTCAACAACCACGGCGGCGGAATTTTCGATATGATCGAAGGTCCGCATAGCCTGGACGCTGAGACGCGCACCACCTATTTCTTGACGCCGCAGCCACTCTCCGCGCGTCTCACAGCCCTTGACCACGGGGTGCGCTACGCTCACGCCAACGATGAGAAGGAAGTGGCGTCGGGGCTGGCGGCTTTCTTCGCCCACTCCGGCGGCCCTGCCTTGCTGGAAATCGAAACCATGATGGATGTCAATCGCAGCGTCTTCCAGGCGTTCCGCGCGATGGTTGCCGGCTTGCAATTCTAGCTGCCTGGAGACGAGAGATTTTCACATGAGAGGTAGGGCATTCCACCGTGTGCGCCCCCATGGCAGGCGATTTGCCCACAGTTCAGTGTGCGTCTTTCAGCGTGCTCTTGCGATCCACCGATTCAGCGCCTGACAGCAAGTCGTGCCAAAGCAGGAAACTGACAAAGCCAATCCCGACGCCCAGCCACAAGGTGCAGAAGCGAATGATCAACGCCGCAGCCGTAGCCGTAGCCGTGCTCATGCCAAAAAGCCGCACCACCCAGAAGACGGCGCTGCCTTCAAAGCCGCCCAACCCGCCTGGCAACGCGACGACCGCGCCGATCACGGTGCTGATGTTGAAGATAAAGACGGCCATGAAAAAACTTTGCCAATTCAGCGGCGCGCCGAAACCGACCAGCACAACGCCAAACGCCAACCCCGAAGTTCCCCACGCGAGAAGACCACATAAAAGCGCCCAGGTGAGCGGCCCAGGGCGGAAGAGCAGATAGCTGCTGTCGTAGATTGTGTAAAGCTGGTCGGAGAATTTACGGATCAAGGGGATGCGATGCGTAACCGCCAGGACGCGCAGCGCCAGCGGCCGGATTTGGATGACGATAATGCCCGCCACAAACGCAATCAACAGCGTCACCGACACTAGTTGGGCGCGCGGTTCGGGAAAGGCAATCAGCCCGATGCTGGCCAGGATCAACATGGCAATGCCATCAATAATGCGCTCGGCGACGATGATGGGCGCGGTGACGCTCATCGGCGCGGCGTTGATGTTCTTGACCATGTAGGCTTTCAGCAGCTCACCGACTTTACCAGGCGTCATCACCATCAAGCTGCCCACGCCAAAGACGCGAGCGCTGTCCCAGCGGGAGATCTGTACGCCCACCAACGCCAACCACCAATGCCAGCGCAACACACGCACGCCATAGTTGATCAGCGCCAGCCCCAAAACCAACGGCAGCCATTGCCAGGGAAACGCCTGCAACGCGCTCTGCACCGCCCGAATATCGCTCCACAAAACGAGCACGATGTAGAGGATCAGCGCGCCCCCCATCGATAGTATCAACTTGCGACGCAGGTCTTGGCTCATAGCGGAGTATTATAGCAGGGACGAGGGGCGAGGGGCGAAGAA
>JACSRH010000433.1 GCA_014879855.1 Caldilineaceae bacterium
ACATGAAAATGCCTTTGCGCCTCTGCTTCTCCGCGCCTTTGCGTTAAGAAATTATTTTCAAGTCAGTTTTTTGGGGCGGGTGTAAAGCGTCGCACCGCGTGGCTGAAGTGAGGCGCCGCGCGGTCGAAGAGCGTTGCCGCGTGGCCGAAGCGTCTTGACGCGCGACTAAATTGTTTCGCCGCGCAGCCGAAGCGTCTTGACGCGTGGCTGAAGCGTCTTGACGCGTGACTGAAGCGTCTTGACGCGTGACTGAAGCGTCTTGATGCGTGACTGAAGTGAGGCGCCGCGCAGTCGAAGAGCGTTGCCGCGTGGCCGAAGCGTCTTGACGCGTGGCCGAAGCGTCTTGACGCGTGGCTGAATTGTTTCGCCGCGCAGTCGAAGAGCGTTGCCGCGTGACTGAATTGTTTCGCCGCGCAGTCGAAGCGTGTTGCCGCGCGGCTGAAGTGCGGGGTGTGTCCAATAGCGTATGGAAACGGATCGACAAGCGAGAAAGCTGTCGCCTCTGCGCGAAATTCCCAAAGCTGGCGTGGCGCCAGGCATAGACATCACAAATGACGTAGGCAAACCAGGCAACTGTAGCATGATCGCAAGGCAGGTTGGCGCTATCTTGTTTTGCATCATTACCCTGATCGATTTGATCTTCCATTCTGATGGCTTCATTGATGCAAAGGAGGTTGATTCACATGCATCCTACTCACGACACCGCAGCACAGTTTGCGACCAATGGGGCGGCGCTGGCTGGCTTGCCTGCGGCCGATGCGTCGCTGGGAGCTGGTGACAGCACACCGGCGCCCCTCTCCCGGCGGCATCGGCAGCGCCTCGACCACTATGAATATGTGGTTGGGCTGCGCCAGTTCCTGACCGGCTTGCAGACGGCGGACAACGCACTGGCGTCGCGGCTGGAGGAGCATCGCGTGACCGCGGCCTTGGTGGCGGCCTGTCTGGGGAAACTCGAAGTGGCGGAGCAGAAGATCGAGGTGCGGCAACAGGCGATTGCGATTGAAGAGGCCGCGGTGACAGCACAGCATCAGGCGTACGAAAGTGCGCGTCGCTCGCTGGCGGCCTTCCGGGCGGTGGCGCGCACCGCGCTGACGGAAAGCGCCGCACAGACGACGCTGCGTTTGAACGAACCAATGCCCAACAGCATCGACCTCTTTGTGGATATGGCGCAGCGTACGCTGGCGACTGCCCAACAGGAGCCGTATACCACGCTGCTGGCCGCGACCACGCTTCCGGCCGAGCGCGCCGCGGCGCTGCACGCACAGGTCGAGCTGCTGGCAGATGCAGTGACCGCACGCAAGGTGGCGCATCGCGCTGCTCTTGACGCTTGCCAGATGCGCGATGCTGCGGTGCAGTCGTTGCGCCATACTGTGCGTCCGCTCAAGGTCGAGGTGGCGTTGATCCTGAAAGAGCATCCCGAAATCGGACGGCCGGTGGGCTTCTAGTGGCCCGTCAGGTGTGAAGCTTTGGTTCGGGCCAGTGACAAGGAAACACAGATGGACGCCGACCCCCTCAGATAGACGCAGATGGCTGTACACATGAGCGCAGATGGCTCAACAGTAGGGACACCGATAGATCGTGTCCTGCTCGCTCGACGAAATGAGCTGGCGGAGCAAAAAGAAGAACACAATCTATTGATGTCCCTACGTTCTCACTGCGGGCGCAACACGCCTGTCATTCGTTGAGGCAACCCCTCCCTCTCCTGGTTTCCCCTTCCAGGGCGGCAAAGACCCCACAGAAAATTCCTCATTCTCCCTTTTGTATCTTACAAAAATGTATGTTATCGTTGCTGGCGCAGATAAGTTCCATTTTTCACAAGCGATGTTTGTCAAGTTTTCCTGTTGACGGCGCACCTCCACCCCTTGCTGTGCACCCCATGTCTGAGTAAAGGAAATCCCGATGGTGCGCGCCTGTCTGTCTCCAACTTTCCGTCGTGGCTGTGTGATTGTATTGGTGGTTGCGCTGCTCTTCCCGTCGCTGCCCGCGCAAGCAAGGGTGCAAACGCCTGGGGCGCCCACCCGTTACAGGCAGCCGGTGATGGCATTCCAGGACGGCGCGGCGCCTACACCCCCGCCTGCTCAATGGAGCGGCGAATTGTTGTCGAGCGCAACTGACCGCACCGGCAAGTTATTTCTGCCGCTTGTAACCAATCCGTTGGATTCGGGTGAATCCAACGCCAGTCCGTTGGTCAGGCCAGCAGCGGCGGCGCCTCCAACTCCATCGGGGGTCTTTGCCCCTTACCCGCTGAATCCTACGCTCAACACGCTTCGGGAGATGACTGGCGCGCCGCCACCCAACGCCACCTTCGATCTGGCAGGCGCAGAAACGGGCAATCCACCCGCCAATGCCGATTTTTCGGCAGCGCCTTATACGAGTGGCGAATCACCCGCCAACCATGATTTCGCCGCTGGCACGCTGGAAGGATGGAGTTCAACGGGTAGCATAACCATCGACAGCGACGCCGAACACGGCGCCTGGGCGCGGCTGGCAAGCGGCGGCGTGCTGACCACCGCTCCCTTCACCATTACCACGGAAGCGCAGCAGCTTTGGGTGGAGGTCGGCTATCTACATGCGACGTCGACCAGTTATGTCGAAGTCTATATGCTGCGCGGCGCCAGCTTCGCCACCGAAACCAAGCTGCGCACGCTCAGTTGCAAGAACTGTGGCTGGCTCACAGCCACCTTCGACCTCACCCCCTACGCCGGAGAAGCGATCAAATTCAAGTTCAAACGCACCGCTGGCGAGATCGGCATCGACAACATACGACCAGTTGTCGCTCTGCCCGGTTACACAATAAGCGGGACGGTCGGTCGTGAGATCGACGCCAACCACCAGGTGTATGCTTCGCTCAGCAACGGCGGTGTACTGACCAGCATGCCATTCACCGTGACGACCGACAGCCAGTACACCTTGCTGCGGCTGACGGGTCTGGGCGCGACCAGCGATTGGATCCAAATTCATGTACTTTCGGGCGCCAACTATACGATCAGCACACAGGTGGCGTTGACCAGCGTGAACGATGGTTGGAGTGATATGCGTCTGGCGTTATCGGCCTGGCAAGGCCAGTCGATCCGGCTCAAGCTTACAGGCAGCGGTGGAAAAATTGGCGTCGATGATGTGGGCCGCCAGCTTGTCGAGATGCCAGGCTGGACGGTGAGCAAGGACAGCCGGCGCGTGGAGGATGGTCAGGGCGGCGCGTATGCTTCGACGGACGGCGTTCTGGTCTCCAGCCCCTTTACTTTGGCCCCCGATGTCCAGCAGGTGAGTGTGCGCCATCGCCTGGAGAGCGGCAGCGGGCAGAGCTTCTACCTCAGCCTGCTGCGTGGGCCGGGCTTTGGTGAAGAAGTCGGGCCGCTTGCTGGCATTGCCACCCTGACCACGACCTGGCAAACAGCCACGATCGGCGTCGGCGCCTATGCGGGCGAGGTGGTCAGACTCAAACTGCGCACCTATTACAACCGGGTGCAGTTCGACGACGTTGGCTTTGGTGAACGGCTGCTCCCCGGCTGGGAGAGCATTAACAGTGCATTTGGTGCGATTGCGGCTGGCGAGGACGCCGCAGGAACGTACGTCACCGGAATAACGCCAGGGGGGTCATTCAGTCTGCGATCGGCGCCGTTCTCCCCTGGCCTGAGCGGAGGCAGCGGCTATCAGGGCTACGCCACGGTGGCTTACGACATTGGCTACGGCGTCGCCAGCATGATTCGAGTTTGGTGGGAAGACACCGCCACCCAACAACAATATGTCCTCTTTCAAGACGGCGCCTATGATCCCACCGGCTATCGGCTGCGCTATTATGGCTTGCCCAATTGGCTGGGGCCAACGGGAATTCTCCGTGTAACGATTGGAGGGGGCAAGCTCTATGGCGTGGGCGTCAATGTGCTGCGCCAGCACGAAAGCGAGCCGTATGCATGGGAAGCCGGCGCCGGCATTGATACGGTCACCGGCGCGGTGCGCACCACCCAGGAAGATGTGCGCGTGGCGGGCGCGTTTCCGCTGCCCTTTGTGCGCACCCTGCACAGCCAGCTTGACCAGCCCGGCATCCTGGGGCGTGGGTGGTCGCACCTGTACAATGCACGCCTGGCATTCAGCCAGAGTGGCGATATCAGCGTCATCCTGGGTGCAGAGCAGGCACATTTTTTCCGCAAACAGACGGGAGGAACCTTCACACCGGAGGACTCCCGGGTGCAGGCGGCGCTCGCCAAAAACCTCGACAACAGCTACACCTATACGGCGACCAGCGGTCTGCGCTATGGCTTTACCGACAGTGGACGGCTGCTTACCCTGACCGACGCGAACGACAGCGTGCTCACGCTGGGCTATGACGCCGGCGGCGCCCTGGTTACAGTCACCGGCGACGCCGGCGCGCTGGCGTTTGCGTA